>JAZUMO010000099.1:0-6857 GCA_045603665.1 Acutalibacteraceae bacterium | reverse complement strand
CTTGGAAAAGGCGGCAGAGCTTGGTTGCGGAGCACTTTGCTTTGAGGGAAATATCAATTTCTACGGTAAAAGCGGATTCACATATGCGAGCGAATTCGGTATCCGTTACCACGGTTTGCCCGAAGGTGCGGACGCATCGTTTTTTCTTTGCAAGGAGCTGAAAAAAGGTTATCTTGACGGCATCAGCGGTGAATACACTCCACCAAAGGGATATTTTGTTGATGAGGCAGAAGCCGAAGAATTCGACAAACAGTTCTCGCCGAAAGAAAAGCTCAAGCTCCGCACACAACTGTTTTAACCTGACTGAATAAAAAGAGCCGTCCGAGTAATCGGGCGGCTTGATGTTTATACATATATAAGTTCTTTGCAGACTATTTCATTTGCTCTTTCCCGAATACTGTTCATCCGTCGTACCCATTCAAGTTGGTTTTGTTCTTTGAGTTGTTCGGTGATGTTTTCGGTTTTTGTAATTTGCTCTACGAGGGTGGTGAACATCTGCTGTGCCTGAGTGTCAATTTCTGCGCAGTGTTGGTAGAGCTTGCCTTGGGTAAGGAGAGTAGTGAAAAGAACGGGGCTGTGTTTTTGTAGGTAGTCCTTATACAGCATACCCCATTTGCCGAGGCGGATGGCTGTTTCTTCGGGTGGCAGAGTGATGTTGGGTATCATATAATCATTGACTTGCCTGTAGGTAATGTTTGCCATAATATTCATCCTTTCTTGGTGTCAATAAAAGTGTCGTATGTGAATCTTGCTCCGAGTCTGAAGCCGACGGTGAAGTTGTCTGCATTGCAGAGGCTTGAAAATTTGATGTAGGTTGCAACATAGTCGGTGAAAAGCTCCTGCTCCTTGTCAGCGAGAATTGATGTCAGGTGCTCCTCTTTGCCAGTAAGCTCACGGAGGCTCTTTTTAACCTTTGCCGTCAGGTTGGTGGTGCACTCCTGCGGCTCAATGTTTCCGTAATAAAAATCTTCAATAAAGTCTGACATAGTATCACCCCCTACCGTTCAGATTTGTTGATGATTTTCAGGAGCAGTTCGTCAACATCTTCTGTGGGGATACCGTCCGAGAGAAGCATATTGCGAAACTCGTTCATTCCGTTGATTAAAAGGTTACACTCAAAATCAGTGAGCTTCAGTTTGGTTTTCTTATTAAACATAAAAATGACCTCCTTGTATTTGGTAATACCATTTTACAAGGAGGTTTGTGTTTTGTCGAATGTGCGAAATATATTAATATGCGGGCATACTTTAATATAGCATCTATTCTTAAATTCTCCCCTTAACTATTGACTTTTCCCTTAAATATTGATATATTTTAAGGGAAAGAAAGGTGATTACGGTTATGCGACAGTTTAATTATTCTTCTATAAAAGACTGCAAATGGGACAGTGAAATCCTCGGACTTATTGCCGCTATATATAAAGAAGCCGGAAAGCAGGAGCTTTATCTTAAGCAAAAACCCGATGAACTTGAAAGATTAGTTGAAATTGCAAAAATACAGAGTACAGAAGCCTCCAATGCTATTGAGGGAATTGTCACGACAAATACACGCATAAAACAGCTCGTAGAAGAAAAGACTGCACCAAGAAACAGAGATGAGCAAGAAATTGCAGGCTACCGTGATGTACTTAGTCTGATACATGACAATTTTGATGCCATCCCTGTTTCAAAAAACTACATCCTTCAGATGCACAAGATGATGTACAGCCATATGAACAATCCCTTTGCCGGACAGACCAAAAATGTGCAGAATTATATCAGTGCCACTTATCCTGACGGTCATACTGAAATACTGTTCACACCTTTATCTCCATTTGAAACGCCTGAGGCTCTTGATAAAATCTGCGAGGAGTACAACAGAGTTATCGGCAACCTTGAGGTTGAACCTCTTATTGCAATACCCATTTTTATTCACGATTTTCTGTGCATACATCCCTTCAATGACGGAAACGGAAGAATGAGCCGACTGCTTACTACTTTACTTTTGTACCGCAGCGGTTTTTATGTTGGTAAATACATTTCTCTTGAAGCTAAAATTGCTAAGAATAAAGACTTATATTATAACGCTCTGAACGATTCACAGCATGGATGGCACGAAGGTGCAGAGGATGCGGTTCCTTTTATAAAATATATTCTCAGCACTATCCTTGCCGCATACAGAGATTTTGAAGATAGATTTAATATCATTGAAGAAAAGTTACCGGCTGTTGAAATTGTAAGAAAAGCAACAATGAATAAGCTTGGCAGATTCACAAAACAGGATATCCGTGAGTTATGCCCGTCATTGAGCCTCAGCTCCGTTGAAGGATCTCTCAGGAAACTTGTTGCCGAGGGCGAAATAAAGCGTGAAGGCACAGGAAAAGCTACTTGCTATTACAGATTGAAGTAAATATTACAAAAAATGACCTCCTTGTATTTGGTAATACCATTTTACAAGGAGGTCTGTGTTTTGTTGAATATGCAAATTATTTTCTTTTTACAGATAATTTTTCTTTAAAAATCTTTTTCATGGTTTCTTTGCCATGATTAGTAGATAAATCATTGATACTCATTTCACCTTTGAAAACTAGTTCCATTATACCTATGTATGCCTCTCCTAATGCGGCTGTAATTACTCCAGCAGTTCCAGCTGAAATAGCTCCACCTGCAATTGTTCCTGCTCCAGGTATCAGTTTCAGTAAGTTTGAAACAACCGTCTTTCCCAAAAGTGTTGCTCCACCTGCGCCTATTGTGGAAGACAATAAAGCTGTAATTATGCTTTTGTTAACATCAAATCCAAATATCACTGTTATGGTTGCAATCATTCCGAGCTGCGTTGGTATTAATAATGCACAGTCGGAAAACGGAATTGGTGCAGCTCCTTCACCAGCCGCCGCAACAGCTGCAGTTGCTACTACCGCCTGTGCATGTCGCTTTTTTTCTTCTAAGGATGCAATTTGTACATTTTGCAGTGTGTCTAAAAGTTCATCAGGCAATGCTTCACCCATAATTTTTATAAGAACATCAAGCCCATATGATTTTGCAATATAATCGTCATCAATTTCATAATCTTCCGCAAGAACAGGAACAATTTGGACAACATCCAAATTTTCATTTACTAATGTATTTCTCAACTCATCAGCCTTTTTCTTGGAAAAAGATTGAGTCAAAACAATAATTATCGGAACTTGAGTGATTTGGTTATCTTTAGACAATTCCTTTAACCACTCTATTTCCTCGGGTTCGACTCTATTTGACGCTGTATTAATACAATACCATATGCAATGAATCGCTTTATTAACATCCTTAGTGGCTAAACCTTTACTTATAGTATCTATAACCTCTTTTTTTACTTCAGCCTGTACTTCTTTACCCAATTCAAAGCCACGCGTATCATAAATAGCAAGAGGTACACCTTTTTTTGTTAACTTTCTCATATGGTCAGTAACAGGTTTTCCCATTCCTGTTTCAGCAAGCTTTTCACGAAAAACAGAATTTATTAATGTGCTTTTCCCAACCCCTGTTTTACCAGCAACAATGATATTTAAAGTTTTTAAATTTTGTATTTTATCAGCTATAATATTAATCGCATCCTGAGCTATTTTATCAATCTCAATCATTTGTTTCCACCTCATTTTGAGTTTCTTTTTTTACTATTTCAGGAGCCATATCGTTTATGATCTTTTCCGTATCAGTTATTGTTTTTTTGTACATCTTATTTCCGTATTTGTCAATAAGTTTAGGAACAACGGAAAAGCCCACAGCCGTAAGTGCAATACTACCAACTATCCAGCATATTTTTTTCATTTTTTCTTTCTCTTTCAGATTATTCATTAAATTTCCTCCTTATATGTTTTCAAAACATACCTTGTAATTTTCGCGAATATCTTTCTTTTAGTTATTATATCACATCTCTACCAATAATCACAATACCCCTAAGCACAAAAACTCCTCACCGATTTCTCGATGAGGAGTTCGTTTTAAATATAGAGTTTTACTTCAATATCTCGCCAGCCTCTTACACGCTTTGTTGGGGATATAGAATAGACATATTCCTGTGCATCCTCAATCGTCAGAGTGAATTCAGCGAACTGAGTGAAGATTATTTCCTGCCATCGGCAATAGCTGCCTGTGTTGTCGTTGCATACCTATAAATAACAAAATCCCCACCGAGAATCGGTGGGGACAAATCTATATAAGATAGATTACTTATTTGCAATAGCTGCCTGAGCTGCAGCAAGTCTTGCGATGGGCACACGGAAGGGTGAGCAGGATACATAGTCGAGGCCAATCTTGTGGCAGAATTCAACTGATGTGGGATCACCGCCGTGTTCACCGCAGATACCGCAGTGAAGTGCAGGGTTAACGGGCTTACCAAGCTTAATGGACATTTCCATAAGCTTACCAACACCTGTCTGGTCAAGCTTTGCGAAGGGATCGTTTTCGAAGATCTTTGCATCGTAGTATGCATCAAGGAACTTACCTGCGTCGTCACGGCTGAAGCCGAAGGTCATCTGGGTAAGGTCATTTGTACCGAAGCAGAAGAAGTCAGCTTCCTTAGCGATTTCGTCAGCTGTAAGAGCAGCTCTGGGGATTTCGATCATGGTACCAACTTCATACTTAAGATCTGAGCCTGCTGCTGCGATTTCAGCGTCAGCTGTAGCAACAACTACTGCCTTAACATACTTGAGTTCCTTAACATCGCCTGCAAGGGGAATCATGATTTCAGGAACGATATTCCAATCAGGATGTGCCTTGTTTACGTTAATAGCTGCACGGATAACAGCAGCTGTCTGCATCTTAGCGATTTCGGGATATGTTACTGCAAGACGGCAGCCACGGTGACCCATCATGGGGTTGAACTCGTGGAGAGAAGCGATGATGTTCTTGATGTCTTCTACGCTCTTACCCTGAGCTGCTGCAAGTGCTTCGATGTCAGCTTCCTCTGTGGGAACGAACTCGTGGAGAGGAGGATCGAGGAAACGAATGGTAACAGGATTACCTTCAAGTGCTTCGTAGAGTGCTTCGAAGTCGCCCTGCTGCATGGGAAGAATCTTTGCAAGAGCTGCTTCTCTTTCTTCTACTGTATCGGAGCAGATCATTTCACGGAATGCTGCGATTCTGTCTGCTTCAAAGAACATGTGCTCTGTACGGCAAAGGCCGATACCTTCTGCACCAAGTTCAACTGCCTTCTTAGCGTCAGCAGGTGTATCTGCGTTTGTTCTTACCTTAAGGGTTCTGAATTCGTCAGCCCAACCCATGATTGTTCCGAAGTTACCGGAAATTTCAGCATCTACTGTGGGGATGATACCGTCATAGATGTTACCTGTTGAACCGTCGATAGAAATTTCTGAGCCTTCTGTGAAGGTCTTACCTGCAAGAACGAACTTCTTGTTTTCTTCGTCCATAGCGATTTCCTGGCAGCCGGATACACAGCAAGTACCCATACCACGGGCAACAACAGCTGCATGAGAGGTCATACCGCCACGAACTGTGAGGATACCCTGAGAAGCCTTCATACCTGTGATATCTTCGGGAGATGTTTCAAGACGAACAAGGATAACCTTTTCACCTCTTGCGTTCCATGCTTCTGCATCTTCAGCAGTGAATACTACCTTACCGCAAGCAGCACCTGGAGAAGCACCGAGACCCTTACCGATGGGAGTTGACTTCTTGAGTGCCTTTGCATCGAACTGAGGATGAAGGAGAGTGTCAAGGTTTCTGGGATCGATCATTGCTACAGCTTCTTCCTTGGTCTTGTGGCCTTCTGCTACGAGGTCAACAGCGATCTGAAGAGCAGCCTGAGCAGTTCTCTTACCGTTTCTTGTCTGGAGCATATAGAGCTTTTCGTTTTCAACGGTGAACTCCATATCCTGCATATCGTGATAGTGATTTTCAAGAAGTGCACAAACCTCTGTGAACTGCTTGAATGCTGCGGGGAATTTCTGTTCCATTTCAGCGATGGGCATCGGAGTTCTTACGCCGGCAACAACGTCTTCACCCTGTGCGTTTGTAAGGAATTCACCCATAAGCTTCTTTTCGCCGGTAGCGGGGTCACGTGTGAAAGCAACACCTGTACCGCAATCTTCACCCATGTTACCGAATGCCATTGCCTGAACGTTAACAGCAGTACCCCATGAGTAAGGAATATCGTTATCACGGCGATAAACGTTTGCACGGGGGTTGTCCCATGAACGGAAAACTGCCTTAACAGCACCCATAAGCTGTTCTTTGGGATCTGTGGGGAAGTCTTCGCCGATCTTTGCTTTGTATTCTGCCTTGAACTGTTCTGCGAGTTCTTTGAGGTCAGCAGCGGTGAGCTCTGTATCCTGAGTTACGCCTCTGTCTTCCTTCATTTTGTCGATAAGCTCTTCAAAGTACTTCTTACCAACTTCCATAACAACGTCAGAGTACATCTGAATGAATCTTCTGTAGCAGTCATATGCCCATCTTTCGTTGCCTGACTTTTCAGCCATAACCTTAACAACTTCTTCGTTAAGACCAAGGTTAAGAATTGTATCCATCATACCGGGCATTGATGCACGTGCACCTGAACGAACTGATACGAGAAGGGGCTTCTCGAGATCGCCGAACTTCTTGCCGGTGATTTCTTCCATCTTTTCGATGTTTTCCATAATTTCAGCAACGATTTCGTCGTTGATCTTACGGCCGTCTTCATAATACTGTGTGCAGGCTTCTGTTGTGATTGTGAAGCCCTGAGGAACGGGAAGGCCAAGATTGGTCATTTCAGCAAGGTTAGCACCCTTACCTCCGAGAAGTTCTCTCATTGTGCCGTTGCCTTCTTTAAAAAGGTATACCCATTTTTTGCTCATTGGAATCTCCTCCTGATAAATAAATTTTTGGGTTAAGTTTACAGCA
>JAZUMO010000098.1:0-19839 GCA_045603665.1 Acutalibacteraceae bacterium | reverse complement strand
AACGGGATGAATGGCAAACTTGACCTCTGCGCCCTTGCTCTCTAATTTATCGGAAAGAGCCTTTACTGCGGACTGTGCCTGAGCCAAAGCCATACCGTAGCCGGGAACGATGATTACCTTCTTGGCATCGGAGAGAATATCTTCCACTGTTATTTCTTCTGCTGTCTCTTCCTCTTCCTCGACCTTTGCTTCCTCTTCTGCTTTTTCAGCTTTGGGGGCAGAGGCTTTTTTCGATGTGCTTCCGAGAAGAATGCTGATAAGACTTCTGTTCATTGCTCTGCACATAATCTGGGTGAGAAGAAGACCTGATGCACCGACAACTCCGCCGATGGCAACGAGGAGAGGATCGCCGACAGCGATACCTGCGATGCCTCCTGCAACACCGCTGAGAGAATTAAGAAGTGAAATTGTAATGGGCATATCTGCACCGCCGACACGGATTGCAAAGGCAACGCCGAAGAAGGCTGAAAGAACAGATATGAGCCAGATACAGTCGGGAATGAAAACAATTGCGGCAAGAGTTGCAATGAGAGTAACGGCAACAATTAATGAATGTGCCTTCCACACGACAGGCTTCTGGGGTAAAAGCTTATGAAGCTTACCTGCGGCCACAAGGCTTCCCGTAAAGGTTACCCAGCCTACGAGAAGAGCCACAGCGCCGACATAAACGGCAAACTTATCGTCGGAAGCCTGCTGAATGGTAAGAATTGCAACCAAAGCACTTGCCAGACCGCCCAGACCGTTCAGAAGAGCAACTGCCTGAGGCATCTGGATCATTTTGACCTTGTAGGCACCGATTATACCGATAACGGCACCGATTGCTATACCGAGCCATGCCTGCCAGGCAGTAAGAATTTCATTGTCATACAAAACAACTGCGATTGCGATGACGGTACAAACGGCTGAAAGAGTGTTACCTGCTCTTGCACTTTTAACCTTACTCATCATACTGATGCCGATTAAAACACCGAAAACAAGAACAGCGCTGATTATGTAATAAATTGTTGAAGGTATCATTTTTTATCTCCCTTCTTAAACATTTTCAGCATTCGGCCCGTTACGGCAAAGCCGCCGGCAACATTTATCATTGCAAATATTATTGCAGTGATGCCGATGATTATGCTGAGAAGCGGTGCCTTTTCCTTAAGGGCAACGGCGAGAACGGTAAGAGCACCGAGAACGGTAATACCTGACAGGGCATTCATACCCGACATAAGAGGGGTGTGCAGTAAGGTCGGAACCTTATTGATAATCAGATAGCCGACGATTGCAGCTATAACAAAAATTATAATCAGAATCCATCCGGGCATATAAGATTTCTCCTTTCGACATTAAAAAGGTGACGGAATCTCAGCCGATAATTATTATAACGACCGCTTCCGGCACCTTTGAAATTTTATTTCCGCAAAAGCGGGAGACTGTATTTTATGCGTTCATTGCTTCAAGAGCGCCCTTATGAACGATCTTGCCATCGATTGTTGTCATAATACCCTGAACGATTTCATCATTCATATCAAGATTGATTTTTCCGTCCTTTGCAAGGTATTTGACAAGGTTGTAAATATTATGTGAGAACATCCAGGTTGAGCTTGTAGGAAGAAGGCCGGGAATGTTTTTGATGCCTTCGATTGTAACCTTGTGCTTGACTGCTGTTTCACCGGGAACAGTGATTGCACAGTTACCGCCCTGGTCAATTGAGATGTCAACGATAACTGAACCGGGCTTCATTGATTTTACGATATCCTCGGTGATGATAACGGGAGCAAGCTTACTGGGAACGAGAGCGGAACAGAAAACGATGTCCATATCCTTGATTGTATCCTTGAGAGCTTCTCTTTCCTTGGCGAGCCACTCTTCGCTCAGAGCATTTGCATAACCGCCCTGACCGACAGCGATTTCAGCGGGAACGCCTGTATCAACGATCTTTGCACCGAGGCTCATAGCCTGCTCTGCAGCTGCGGGACGGATGTCTGCTGCATATGTAACGGCGCCGAGTCTCTTTGCTGTAGCGAGGGCCTGAAGACCTGCAACGCCTGTACCGATAACCATCGCATTACAGGGCTTTACCATACCGACAGCACAGAAAAGCTGAGGCATAAATTTTGCAAGGTCGTTTGCAGCCATAAGGATACCCTTATAACCAGCACAGGTGCTCATTGAAGTAAGAGCATCAAGGTTTTGGGCTCTTGAAATACGGGGAACACCGTCAAGAGTAAGACTGATAACACCCTTTGCAGCCATATTTTTAACCATTTCGTGATTAACGGGTGATGCGGGATGGATAAAGGTAATGAGATACTGACCTGCGTGCATCATATCAACCTCATGAAGACCCTTGGCTGTGTTGAACTGAGGCTCCTTAACCTTGAGGATAATATCTGCCTTTTCATAAAGCTCTGCAACATCACTGATCATTGTTGCACCGGCAGCGGCATATTCTTCGTCGCTGAAGAATGCGCCTTCACCCGCTGAATTTTCAACGAGAACCTCAAAGCCGTCAGCCTTAAGCTTTGCTACTGTTTCAGGAATAGCTGAAACTCTGCCTTCACCGTGCATAATCTCCTTTGGAATACCAATAATCATATTTTCATACCCTTTCATAAAAAAATTTATTTTAATCTATACGGTGTATAGATTATGTCTCTGCTTCAGGAAGAAGACAAACCTCATTTTTGTTTGTGGAAAGGACAACGGAGGTTCTTGTAAGAGAAACACCGTCTATTGACTTTATGTAGTTGAGGATGTCTTCAAGATTCTGTGCTGTTTTGGTAATAACCTTAAGAATAAAATCGAAGTCACCGGCTATGTAATAGCATTCGGCAATTGATTTATGCGAGTTGATAAGCTCAACAAAATTTTCGTAATATTTCGGATGCTCAAGTCTTACGCTTATAAAAGCCATAAGCTCACTGCCCAATACCTGCTGATTGATAACAACGGTATATTGCTTGATAAGACCCGAGGCCTCGAATTTCTTTATACGCTCGATTACGGCCGAGGTAGAAAGATTGATTTTTGCTCCGATGTTTGTTGCGTTTTCTCTGGCGTTTTCTTTAAGACATCCGAGAATTTCGTAATCTGTTTTATCCATTTTCATCATCACCTATCTGTTGTCTTTATTATACATCAGGCGAAGAAAAAAGTAAATATTTAAGAAAAATAAATAATCTTTTCGGAAATAATAGAGTTACACAGAAATATTTTCTGATTTCGTTTCGGAGAGTACCCGTAACGATATTTTTTTCGGCAAGGCGGATATAAAGGAGTATTTTTTCATCAGAAGTGACTTTATAAAAATAACCGTTACTGACAAAAGTAAGAAAAACAAAAACAAACCCGAAGCCGTTAGTTGAGCTGCCTCACTTTGTGCCAATATGGTAAAGCGTTTTTTTGCTAAGGAAAAACCCATATATTTCAAAATAGTACCCCCGGCAGCTAAGCCGGGGGTCATCGTTGCAAGGGTAAAATATTATATTTCAGCGCAGAATTAATGGTTAGCATTGACCGTCCCAAAAATTAAGAAAATCGTTTTTTAACTTTTCAAAAGTAATATCATCCGATAAACCGCTTGCCCGAAACCCCCGGAAGCCTTATAAAGTAAGGGTTTAACGGCATTTTAGCACACTAAAGAAACTGCCGTTTCGTCGGCGAAAAGGTCGGCAGAAAGGACATTTTAAGCACTTTTCAGAAATGGCGTCAAATGGCGCCGAAATACTTGAAAATATCTACGGCACTGTCTTTTAGCAGTGCCGTATTTCGTATCTGTTATGCTGGAATTTCTTCCTTAAGTTTTCTTCTCTGACCTGTAATTGGAGCTTTTACCGGTGCAAGAGAAACTTCTGAACCTTTCATTATTGTATCAAGGTTTTTAGCTTCTCCACCGCCGAAGTCATAATCAGTTTTTATGACATACATAGTATGCTTGCTGTCACCTAAAAGGACTCGCTTTGTAAGTCTGTCCTTTTCATGCTCAAGAATCCCTTTACGGTCAAATTCCTTTATAATAAGCTTAGGGTCAAGATTTATCAACCGTAGCATATCTTCAAAGACATCTTTGAAGATAACAAGTCTATTGTTTTTGCAATATCCTTTTACGGTGTCATCGTATTCTGAAAATTCCTTGCGGAAATACTTCTGCTTCTGCTTTGAGTAGTCCATTATGTAACAATAAGCTATCTCACACGAACTTCTTGCATCTTTGTGATTATTTATTAGGTATTCTTCCACTTTTTCAGGATCAACGAGAACACCTATAGCTTGGGCATACTCTGCCGCAAGACATACGCAAGCATATTGCAGTGATAGTCTTTTATTGATATTTCCGGAAGGCAATTTCGATGCAATATCGTCCTTCCATTTGTTGAAATCCTCAGCAAGCTGTGGGAAAAATCCAGGCAATACTTTAACTAATTCTTTACCAATGTGTCCATAGAACCTCGTATATACCGCCTGAACATAATTAGAATGCTTTTCAGACCTAGTTATGGGCAAGTCCATAAACTCAATTATCCTTGCATGCATACCACCTTGCTTGTTTACCTTCGAGGAAAATGACACTTCACCGGATGATATGAGGTTAGTACACCAAGTCTTTGTAGGCAATGCTCCATCAGCCGAACATCTTGTTTTATCTGAACCTTGAGAAAGACTGTAGATGAATTCCGTCAAGTTTATATTTGATATCCCTATTTCATCAAAACAAACAGTTGCTCCATAATTGTTATTCAACAGTGCCATCAGACCATTGCCGGTAGAATTCCAGCTATTCATTAGTCCTTTTTCTAGTGGATTAGTCCACATCGAAGCCGCTAGTTTAAGTGCGGTGGTTTTTCCGGTGCTGGACGAGCCATAAAAATGGTACGCCGCCGGATCTATTGCAATATTGCTTAACTTTAAGGGTATGAGCAATGCGCTTGAAAGACTTATTGCAATTGCGAGTTGGCAACCAATACTGTCTTTTATGCAGTCATTTATGGCTTCTGATTGTTCTTCAAAGCTTCCCACAGAGAGCAACGGGGTGTCTCCTTCGTAAGAAACCAAATCAAAGCCAAAGAAAGACATATCTTTAATGTTTTTACCTACCCAACCGAGCTTGTCTGTTTTATGGGTTATTTCTTTATAGTCTATTAACATACTAGCATAGTTTTCAAAGTGCGTCTTCAGCCAGGGGTTATAGGTTATGCCGTACTTCTTCAACTCGTGAATGTTGTTGCTTGTAAAATATGACAATGGAATTTCATTGTATTCGTGCCATTTTCCATCATTGAAAACCTTTATAGTGAGAAACAACACATTTTCATTCTTTTCACTACTGTACTTTTGTTTGATTTTGAAAGGCGAACAAAGAAATTGTTTATAATATTCAATGTCGCAATCTCTGTTTATTTTAAAAAAGATGTACTGAATCTGATTATTTTTAGTTTTCACATACGGGAATGTTGCACGTGAGATTGCTGAATCATATGTAGCTTCGCTGATTTTCTCCTTATAAAACCACAACATTTCTTTCGTATTAACAGCAACTCCGTTGTTAGGAGTTGCTGTATTATTGTTGTTAGTAGCCATATTATTAAGCCGTCCTTTCCATTGAACTTAAATCTTTAGCAAGTTTTTCAATACCTACCTTCTGAATATCATCCGTACCGCCGACATAGTAGTCCATAGTAGTTGAAATTTTACTATGACCCAATCTATCGCTTACACTTTTTATATTCATCCCATAATTGTTGTACAGAAGTGAAGCGTGGGTATGTCTCAGATCGTGAAAACGAATATGTTTCAGTCCGTTTTTCTTCAGCGTTGAAGCAAACTTAGCTGAAAAAGAAGAATTGGTTAAAGGTTGCCCGTTTTCCTTGTGGAAAAGGAGATTATTCTTATTTTCATATCCCTTGGGTCTTTTAACACTTTCTTCTTTTTCTTTGTACCTTTTAATTGCTTCAATAAGAGCAGCAGAAACAACTATTTCTCTGTTGCTCTTTGTAGTTTTAGGTGAGGTGATATATGTCTTACCTTCGACATATGAAACAGTCTTATTTACTGTTATCGTTTTTTTATCGAAGTCGATATTATCCCAGGAAAGACCCAACAGCTCCCCAAGCCTCAAACCTGTTTCAGCTTCAATGAGTATAGGTAATTCCATAGCTGTACCTTTCACCGACTTAATCAGCTTTGCCATTTCCTCAACAGAATAAGTTAAGAATTTAGGCTTGCCACTCTTGGGGATCGGAACATATTTCATCGGATTTTTAACGATGTAACTTTGTTGCTCTGCATATTTCAGTATCTGAAAAAGATTCCTCAGAACATATTTTATGCTGGTTGCGCTCAGTTGTTTTTCGAGTGATGCTATCATTGCCTTTATAGAAGTGCTTTTCAGAGATTGAACAGGTACACTTCCAATATGCGGCACAATATGATTATTGATATTTACCTTATAGCCCCTTGCACTCGTAGGCTTTAAGCTATCTTTAATTGAAGCAAACCATTCATCAGCAACTGTTTTTACGGTTATGTTGCTTTTTGCAACATAACCATTAACATACAGTTGTCCTTGGCAATGCGCTTGATAGCGCTTTGCTTCGGCAAGAGTAGAAAAAGAGCGAAACTCTCTTTTCCTTTTACCAGTAGTAACATCTTTACCCAGTTCTACAACAACCTGGTATGATTTACCGTTTTTATTCTTTCTTTTTCTTATATTTGAAGTCATATTATTTTCCTCCGTTAAAATTTATAGTTTTAATTTTTTTAGTCACCATTAGGTAACTTTCCGCAGCAATACTGCTGTCTTCAAATAATTATTCGACGACTATATCTTGCAGAGCGTGAATTCAAAAAAATTTTTATTGGCAAGCAATTTGTCATCAGTTAAAATATAACTCTTTGCTTCGATAAGAGAAGAAAAGAAGATACCTGTCATCATAGCAGATTATTCAAAAGACGAGGGTAAGGGTTTGAGCTCTAAGAATTGCTCAAAATTTTCTTCATATCCACCTTCGCAATATATCTCTTGTTCATCAAGGAATTTAAACAATTTCTTATCAAGTTTATTTTCTGCAACAATTTCATAGCAAGATTTTAAAAAATTGTCTGAACAACCTGATATTTCACAAACGCCATGTCTATATTTATGAATAGCTCTAGATGCATCATCAAGGAAATACACTGTCTTAATAACTTCCATAAAATTACTATAATAAAGCATTGTTCCTCCTTCATAGCAAAACCATGGCTGTATACGATTCTTAAAACAAGTGTCTATAATATTGCGCATATAGCTTAAAGTATGTTTATACTCACCCACAAAAGCGCCTATATATAAATCAGAACACTGTTCATAACACCATTTTAATTCAAGTGTTGGTAATACTTTCTTTAATTGGTATGCATCAAAAAATGCAAATGCATCGAGTACGTCTTTTAATGTATAACTACTTTTTCGATATTCGTTATCTTCTTGCTCTTCAGGAACACAGTGAAAGGTATATTCATAGTAAGTGTTTCCACATTGGTAGATAAATCGGTTATCAAAGAGTGTAGATTTGTATAGTTTTAAAACACTATTACAAGCAAGCGGAAATGGTTTATCAATATTAACGAAATAATTTGTTGTTTCCATAGTTGGAAACCTCCTTTGTTTTATTTTAATTCATCGATTTTCGAGGATTAGCCAACAAAACTTCGCTCACCTTCCTCCTTGACTTTTTTATCTTCGAAAAATGATGTTGATTTGCAAACTTGTTTGTTTTGTTTGCGTGCATTAATATACATCATAAAAGCTGCTTTGTCAATAGCTTTTCAAGAGGGATTTTTGAAGTCGAAAAATCGTTAAAAACCCAGTATTTATAAGGTTTTTTCGGCTCTTGTCGGCACAACCCCCGCCCAACATTTTCAAAATGTTGTAGCAGTATAAATATTCATTTTTATTGCATATTTTTGCATATCATTGTGCATTTTGCACAAGAGACTCTTCAAAAGTTTGTGGAATTTGCCGCACCTGATATGCGATAGTATTTGCAGTAAAGGAGATTGAAAAGTACATAATAGGAAATCAAGCACATAAAACCATTTTATAGAGCTTTGCAAATTGCGACATATTGATTGCAATTCAATATATGCGCAGAAACAACAAAGCAACTGCAAATACCTATGCATTAGTTATTTCTAGAGTTAGTTTTCTTTACAGTAACACTTTATTCAAGTGAAGCGTATTAAGGCTTTTTAGTGCAAACACCGTCCACCCTAGTATCTGCTTAGGCATTTCGTTATTTACATATACATTTAGTTACAGTGAGAGAAAATAAAACCCTATAATATATTGTTCGTTATTTTTTATTTTTTTGAGTTAATTTTCTCTTAGTTAGTACAAGAAAATATCAACGAAGCCAAGCACGCTTGGGCTTTTCGATGTTTATACCCACGAGCCCTTGCTTGCTTAGGGTTTTTTATGTCAACACCGTCCACCCCAGTATCTGCTTAGGCTTTTTCATTATTCATGTTTACTCTTTTGATGAGCGAAAGAAAATAAAACCCTATAATATATTGTTAGTTATTTATTTTTTACGCTAATTTTCTTCTTGTACTTGTATTATCGGATGCAAAAAAATATCCGCTTGCAGAAATTGCAAACGGATATTACTTTTACCCTGTCAGGGACTTTAAATCTGTTCCCAACTTGTCAACTGCTTCTTTCTGTGCTGTTACTGTTGATTGCACATAGAAGTCCATTGTAGTTTGTACCTTGCTGTGTCCGAGACGGTCGCTTACAACTTTGACATTAGTGTTGTACTCAATGAGAAGAAGTGTTGCATGGGTGTGTCTAAGGTCGTGGAAACGGATTCTTTTCAGATTGTTCCTTATCAGGAAGTCACGGAAAGCTATTGAGAAGGTGTGTGGATTGATTGTATCTCCGTCAGGCTTACAGATAACAAGACCGTTATCAATGTAATCTGCTCCCATTCTCATTCTCTGCCTCATCTGTTTGGTCTTGTGTCTTTGCAGATAATCAACAAGGTTCTCCGGTATGGCAATAGTTCTTTCGCCTGACTCTGTTTTTGTTGTAGTGAAGATATTTTTAGAATTAACACATATCAGATTCCTTTCGATGGATATGGTTTTCTGCTCAAAGTTAATATCTTCCCACTTCAAGGCAAGAAGCTCGCCTTTACGCAAGCCTGTGAAAGATTCGATTAACAAAGGAGCTTCAAGCGGTGTACCCATAGCACATTTGAGCATTAGTTGTAATTCCTCAACTGTATATACTGTTGCCTTGTACTTTCCCTGTCTTGGAAGTACAACATACCTTTCCGGATTTTTAAGTATGTAGTCATTACTGATAGCAAATTCAAGTATCTGATGAAGGTTTGACATAACATACTTAATGGTTCTCGGAGCAAGATTCTTTTCAATCATTGAACCAACCATTTCCTGTATCGTTCTTGTTGTAAGCTCTTGAACCTTGATTTTACCAAGATAAGGTATGATGTAGTTGTTGATATTGTTTCTATATCCTCTCCTTGTGTTTTCCTTGACAGTAAGGAAGTGACCTTTCATCCAATCCTCACAAAGAGTTTCAACAGTAATAGTTGAGGGGTGAAGATATCTTCCTCTGTTGTATTCTGCTATGGATTCTGTGATATAGTCCTGAGCATCCTTCTTGTTGTCGAAGGTACGGAAAACTCTTTCTCGCTTTCCTGTTTTCATATCTACACCGATTTCAAGAACAGCCTGAAACTTGGTTCCCTGTGAGGTAGTTCTCTTTCGTATGGAGCCTGTCATAACTGTACCTGTGCAAGCTGAAAGTTGTTTCTTACTCTCGGTGACAAGGGGTGGCAGAAGCCCATAGTAGTTCCGTCTGTTATGCGATAAACTGTTCCTCTCTTACTCTTTTTGATAAGCTCAAGCACCTTTTCAGCTTCGCCTTTGAGATAGTCGGGAAACTTCTCCTGAGAACCCCAACAGATAATTATTCCGGCAAAATCCTTTGATTTAATCTGCTCTGAAAGAAGCTTTATGTTTTCATCACTCATTTTCTTACTCTTTCCGGAAAGGTCAGATATGAGGTTGCAGAGTACAAAACCGCCGAAACCGAGTTCATTGAGGTTGTTAGTTACGATAATCTGTGTTACGGTCTGTTCAACACCGTCATCTATTCCGGCACTCTTTGAGATTACAAGAAGCTTATCCTTCTTATCATCCCATATCTTCTGAAAAAGGTATCTGTGCTGTCTTTTTTCATCCCACAGGGATTTGCATTGAATAGTGTTAGTAGTTTCAATCATTATGTATGTTCCTCCTTGATTGTTTACAAAAATAAAGAAGGTGCGGACAATGCACCTTCTTATATAAGTTATTTAGAATCTTAAGAAAACCTTTTGATTAATTTCGCTTGTGTTGATTTTTTCTCTGTCTGCATCGAATTCTTCTTTTACAGCAAAGACAACTTTTTGTGTATAGTCGAAAATGATTTTATATCCGTTTCGTTTTACTAACTGCTTGTCACGGGTAAAAGAGGAATCGCTTTTTATAAGCTTTTCCACTTCATCGAAAACCTTTGATTTTGCAATTATGCAGAAATCCTCTTTAGCCTTTATCCGTCTTATAAAATCATCAGCCCCACCTGTGAAATGGGCAGTATATTTTGCAGGTGTTTCTTTACCGTTTATACCGTCAACAGTATCTTTTTTAGACTTAAAAATTCTTGAATTGATAAGCATTATGCGACCATCAGGTAATTGAGATACCTTATAGTTATCGAGAAGGTGTTTGTCCGAACCGCTATAAAACTTTTTCAATATATGATTACCGAACTTTAGACCAATAGCGATAGGTATAAGGGGTAAGAAACCTACTCCGCCTATAACCATAGCATCTGTACAAACATTAAAGAAATTGGATTTTCTACGGTTAGATTTGGCTTGTTTAACATTTTCGCTTATATCTACATCAGATGAATCCAAAATAATAACTACTCGTTTTTGTGCATAATCCTTAAGTTCTTTTTCATTGTTAGCTACAACAGGATAAAAATGTGCCATAAATATTCCTCTGCTTTCTTTTAATATATTGTAAGGTCGTTAACCTTTCCAATCTCCTTTACTGATAATCTCTCTTACCCATCGTTCCGAATAACCGTATTCCTTTGCAAGAGCTTTCAGATTAGTCCCGTCATATCTTTCAAGGATTTTCTGCGTTGAATATTCCTTTGAAATAAGTCTCATAGGAAAAGTGATTTGTTCACCCTTAAAAGAACTATACAGAACAAGAGTTTTTTCAAGACCGATCAGGCAACAAAGGTCTGCATAAATACCGTTTAGTTGGTCTTTACTTATATCATTCATCAAAAGACCTCCCGATTTATGTATTAGCTCATTTGTAATTATATCCTCATCTTCCGGAATTTTCATTTGTATAATTCCTTGTAAAATTCAACTGTAACAATCGATATATCGCTCGATGTTAATTGTTACATACTTTTTGCTGACAATTACTACTTTCACAGAATTATCATCAATGAAAGTCACTTCAAAGTAGTTCCCTGTGATATTGACACTATCGGGAACACCTTTCGTCAGCTTTTCTGTTTCTTCTTTGCTTTGAGAAATTATGAGGGCATACGAAATATCATCATCTGATGAAAATAGCTTCATAAAGGATAAATGAGCTTGAACGATATCGGAAAGTTGCTTATCATCGGGAATTTCAGCTTTGTCTTCGGGTTTGAATTCAAGCATAATCAATACTCCCTTGACAGCAAAAAGGTATGGTGGGTTTCATCATCAATGCAGAAAACAGTTTCATTAACTGCTTCATCAGTTACAAGATAACAAACATCTTCCATAGGTGGCTGTTCCTGTTTATGTACGATTTTCTGAGATACAACCCCGTTAGAACTTGTTTCTCGACTCAGCTTGAAAACCTGAAGATAATCTACTTCTTTCTTTTCTTTAATTCTTTTGTGAAGCATTGAAGATATCATCAACTGAACAACAAGAGGTATTTCACTTATGTACCCTTGAGTAGAGTAACCTTTATTATTGAAATTCATTTTCATCCACCGTCCTTATCAAATTTGCTTGCCATTCTTCTTTTATGGCTGATGTTATGATACTCTCTTCAACATAGATATCTGTAGCATAGTCATTGTTGGATATGAATGCTCCGTGCCATATCTTGCCTTTTTCTGTGATGATTATTTCAACAAATTCAACCGTTTTGGATTCGTAAGGAGCAAGCTCCTCTTCATTCTCAATCCAAAGTACTCCGCCGTATTTTTCAAGATTTTCTGCCTTATATGCATCAAGAAGGCAGTGTGCAGTATCACAGATAAAAGACGGTAGACCACATCTCTCAATGTCTTCTTTAGTGTATAGTGTTATCATAGCTTTTCCTTCCTTACTTTCTTTTGTTTCTTGGTAATTTTGTGCCGCAGTAAAGCGATATTGCCGCCGTTGAGCCTGCAATGAAATATTCCATACTTGCTGTCATAGCAAGAGCTATCATTGAAAACACATCTTCACCCCCTTAGCATTTTCTGTAAAGAATAATATTTCTCTCTGTTCCTGATACATAAAGTCGTTTATCATATCCACCTACAATAGCACGATATTCAAACTCCTCTGCATACTCATTGAAGTACGGAATTGATATTATCTCGTCTTTTTCACATATAACAACAAAGCCTCCGGCATCATTGTCGATATCTCTGTTACTGCCATAGTTGAAATCAAGTACACTTAAATCTTCCTGAACACTTTTCGAGATACTTTCAGGTATATCTGTTTCAGTAATACTATGAAGATGACCTATTTTTATCATTTATAATTACTCCTTTCTGAAAAAAGTAAAAGTGAGTGCCGAAATCATACCGTCACCCACTTGAAATAACTTTATCGGTCAGTGCAATAACACCGAAGCTTATAAGAAATCCGGCAATAAAATAGCTCATAATGAAACCTCCTTGAAAAAATACTTGTGTTTTTGCATATGCTGTTCCTCCTGAAATAATATTTGAAGCGTCAGCCTTGTAGGCACATACTTCAAAGAAATAATATATATCTGAAAAACGACCCGATACGGTTTTCAAGGCAAAAAACAGAGAGATGAACCATAACGATTCATCTCTCATTACTACTTGTTTTCTTCTTCCAAAAGCTCAAGAAATCTATCATTGATGTTTCCACCATTGAAGAGCTTTGAAATCTTGATACAATATGTACATAAAGCTGTTGAAGCAAGTTTTCTGCCGATTTTAATGGATTCACCTACTGTAACACTATCAATAACATAACATTCCTTGAATACTTTTACTTTTGCATTAGGGATAACATCTGTTACCGCCTTAATGATAACATCTTCATAGTCACGAAGGTCAACTTCTTTTCTTGCGGCACCACAAGCTAAAGTAAACATCCTCATAAATGATGCTCCTTTCTTTAGTATTAGATTTGATAGCAAGTGCAAAGGGTGTACACTGCTACCCTCTAATATATTGTTAGTTTTTTTCGGTGAGAAAAGAGCATTTTTGTTCCCCGTTGATGTTCCGTGAAAATTCAAATGTTCTCCCGTTGGGTACAACCTGTGAATCCCTTATACTATGTGGCTTTTAGAGGTACAACCCCGTAAACCCGTGAATTTTTCAGTCTGGGTGGGTATATATAGATATATGCAAAAAGAGATATGAACCCTGTGGCTCATACCTCTTTTCTGTTACTTGTTTTCTTTCAACCATTCTTCGATAGCTTCTCTTGAAACATATATCCTTCCTCCGATTTTTCGGTATGAAAGATTCTTAGTTACAAGTTCTCTGATTTTCTTCCTTGACATAGGAAGATATTCTTTAGCGATTTCTTCAATGCTCAAATATGCTCTTTTTACTGCAACCATAATATTAGTCCTTTCTTTTGTGATTAATAATGTATTGTTAGTTGTTTTTTGACCTTATTATCTCTATTTAAAAACACATCTGATCTCTTATATAGTTAGAGAAATCAGATGTATTTGTTATATAATAATTTTAAGCCTTAAATTTTTTGAGAATATCAGGATATAACTTTGAATTATACCAATGCTGATAATCATTATTATCGAGAGTGTTAATAACAAACAACGGAAGCCAAAACTTTGAATATATTATTTCGCTTTTCCAATCATTAGCACCGCTTAGACGAGTGTATTCTTCAATTATGTAATTAAATAGCTTAGTATTGGCTTTCTTGCCTTCTTTTACAAAAGAGGACAAAATGATAGGATTATTGTTTGAACTGTTTAACCGTTCGACAAGTTGATTTATGTAAGTTTCGTCGCTATATTTTGCAACTATGTAATAATGCCAAATTTGTAAAACCGTATTTGAGTATTTCAAATCAATTTCATTAGATATTTCTTTGAGCTTGGTTATATGAATAGTTTTATGGTTTGAATGCGATATTATACAATCAATAGCGTTATAAGCTTTACTTGAAACCATGGGATAAGTCTGAGAAAGCTGTATTAAATATAAAACACAATCTTTTTCAGAGTTAAGAAAATATATCAAGTTGTCTTTTGTGCGCTTAACCAACAAAGACAAACAAGCTTTAACTTGGGAAAATCTCTTTTCTTTTAACAAGCTCGAAAAGTATGTTTTAAGTTGTGAAAAATGAGATTCCCCAAAAAAGATTTTTTCATTTTGTGAAAAGAGCCAACTGAGCATTTGCTTTATTTCCTCTAAATTTGTAGAAGGAGTATCTAATACACACGGTATAACCTCAGTCTTATTGCCATTTATTCTCAATCTAAATTCATTTAAAATTTGTTGTACTTGAGTTTTTAAATCATCCAACAACTCTCTAGAATTAGAGAAAAAAGAAAAATCATCTACATATCTAATATAAGCAACTTTTTTGTCTTTTATATATTCTTTTATCTTATAGTCTACACACAACATACATAATTCTGCTGCAACATGAGAAGAAAAAACACCGGCGGGAACACCTTTTGTTTGGTTGTCATTTATCCTTTGATGAAACATATCCAAAAATTTAAAATACTTTTCAGGATAATCCAAATGCACAAAAGGATCTTTTCGATATATGCGATGAAAATAGTGTGTATATAAATTCGGAAAAAATGATTCTAAATCCATCTTCATTTTGTATAAAAAACAATCTTGTTTTTCATAATAAAATTTTCTATTTTGTGATATCATTGCTGAACTTGTAGATTTGTTGTTTTTTTCAACGAAAACCCCTGCTTCGATTTCAAATATTTCATCATCATATCCGGAATTTACTTCAAAGGTTTTTTCGTGCATCAAATATGAATTAGAATTTTCAACAATATTTTGATTCCAAATATTGACATATAAATCATAAAACACATCGTCATACATGCAGAGAGTGTTGTAAATGAAAGCTATGTAATGTTTTAGATTTGGAATTTGCATTTCACGAAGACTAGTGTTAACTTTAAAATCAAAATAAGTTATAGGCTCTACACCATTTGGGCGAATATATTTTGGGCTAGAAACATTTTTAAAGTCAAGGATAAACTTTTCATCGTCCAGTTGGTAACTGTCTGATTCTTGATTTTGAATGCTTTCAATGACGTTAACTATTGTGTCCTTAAAGCTATCAAAATTTATTATCGGAGGCAGCTCTGAATACCAAATACTTTTTAAAAGGATTAATGCATTCTCCACAATATATTTTTCTTCTAAATCAATCATTTTTGTCATTCCTTTTCTTTATTGTGTCTACTCAATTATTATAGTTATGATTATACAATAAAGTAACATAACTTTATTCGGAAAAATTAAAATTTGTATAAAGGCACAAAAAATATATGACTAATTTATATATAATTACCTTGTAAGTGCTTTTTACTCTAACAAACAAGTCTTTTTCTTGACGCCAAACTTCCATAAATAGGTAAGCCCTCCCGTCGGCGAAACGTCGGCGAGAGGGCAAAAATCTTATATTTTAGACATAAAAAACAAGGGTTCTCAATCGCTTGAAAACCCTTATAGAATGGCGGAGAGCAAGGGATTTTGTCCCGCACTGCCGTGCTATCGCCTCGCTTCGCTCGTTGCCCCGTCGGCGAAAATGCTTCCCCGAAGCATTTCCTTCCGCTTCGCCCCCTCCTTGTTCGAATACCTTCCTTCTGATTATACGAAAAAATAAAAGGTAGCACCTGTCGGCACTACCTTCTATTTTTTGGCGGAGAGCAAGGGATTCGAACCCTCGAAGCCGTTTTAGCGACTTACACGATTTCCAATCGTGCTCCTTCGACCAGCTCGGACAACTCTCCATACAGCTTGGTTATTATACATTAATAAAACAAAAAAATCAAGTGCTTTTTCAAAATAATTGCGATTGCCGCCACTTTTTTTGCTGTGGCGGCAATTTTTCTGTGCTTAAATGGATTTGTACTTCTCTGCCCATTGGCTTACGGCTTGCTCGTCGTAGCTTTCGGGCATCTTTCGGCAAACGGAATCCATAAAGGGGAGGGTGCGGAAATTTTTCACAAGAGGTGGAATGAGCTTGAGAAGGGGAGGACATACGGCGATGATGTGTCTTATCTGCTTCGGGGACAGAGTAAGGGGTGCACCGCCGGCAACAGCAATAAGTTCGGGGGTGAGGATTTCTTTTTCCAAAAGATAGTCCACCTGCTCACCCTTTACATAATTAAAGAAATCCTTGAGCTTGTCGATGAGGATAAGGTCCTTGGCATAGTGGTGGAAATATTCGTACTGATAGGGCCAGAGAGCCTTTTTATCGTAGGTGCCGACAGACTTTATTACCGTTTCGGCTAAAATTTTTCCTGCGTTCATACTCAGAACTATGCCGCTTCCGTTGAGGGGCATGGTCATACCTGCACTGTCACCGATGGCTGCATAGCCGTCACAGACGAGAAGGGGAAGCATCCGCTTTATGGGCAGGTCAATAAAGACGCCGCCACGGAGTATTTCTTCGCCGATAAAGGGGAATTCCTTTCTGAAGGCATCGAGAGATGAATTGACCTCTTCTTCAGTAAGGGGACCTGCAGAGCCGAACTTTCCGATAAGAATGTCAACATAATTTTCGTCGGTAACTGTCCAGCCAATGCCGGGAATGTTACGGTTGAAAAGATTGATAAGATAAGGAGGGTCTGTCTTTTCGCCTGTGAGGTTTTTGAAATAGGCTCTGTAAACGTGGAAGGCACCGGTGCCGTCAAGCTCCTTTTCAATTCCGCAAACGGAGGGGAGTCCTCTTCTTACGGGCGAATGCATACCTGCTGCGTCGATGACAAGATCACCGTAAAGAGCATATATTCTTTCACTGTCGCGGAGGTTGAGTCCCTTTACCTTTGCACCCTCGGTTACGGGTGAAAGAATTTCTGTGTTGTAAATGAATTTTACGCCTGCTTTTTCGGCAAGACCGAGAAGATAAGCGATAAGAAGCTTTCTGTCCATACAGATTGAATCGTCACCTACGGGGACACGGAGCATCACAGTGGCCTTCGGATTGCGGAAGCCCTGGGGGATACCCTTGAAATATGTGCTGCTGTCGGGACGTTCGATATCTGAACGGTCGAAGGCGTCAAGACTGAGCCAATCGTGCCAGTCGTGACCGATGGTGTCCGGGTTTTCCTTTTCGATTACGGTTATGTCGTAGCCTTTTTTTGCAAGGTGTATGGCGGCAACGAGTCCGCCGTGACCTGCACCTGCAACTAAAATTTTACTCATATTGTTCTCCTTTCGGCTGAGAGGGGTGGAATGTTTTTATAATTGGCTGATTTGCCCTGATATATTCTTCTTAAGCTGAATCAGTCCCATTCGCTGCCCGTTACGGTGTCCATATCAATGCCCTTTGTTTCGTTGGTCTTACGGATAAGGCAGACAAGAGCTGCGATGAAGCCGGGAACGAGAAGTGCAAAGGAAACGATGCCCGTTACGCTGTTGCCGAGGATGGTGATGAGGGGCAGACTGACTATGTATGAGACAGCAACGCCGACAGCTGTTACGATGAACTGAGCGGACATGGTTGAGGAGCGGAGATTTGTCGGAGAGGATTCGCCGATCATCATAATGATTACATCATTGGTTGAATAATAGCTTCCGATAAATGCACCGCAGCAGAAGCCGACAACGTAGGGATTGAAGGCCATTGATGCACCGACGGAAAAAAGAATAAAGAAGAGAAGACCGTTGAAGGCTGTTGTGACAGCGGCGGCCTTTCTGCCCTTTGAGTCGCAGATAAAGCCCATAATTACCTGAGAAACGGCACAGCCGACGGGGAACATAAACAGAGCTGTTGTAACATCTCCGATGCTCACAGCCTCAAGAGCTGCGTCAAGAGAGGCAAAAAGTCCCTTGTCAAAGTAATTTCCCGCATAGCCGTAGGACATAATTACCTGGTAGTTGATGGTGCCGATGAAGCCTAAGTTTGCGATGGCAGAGGTTATGTAAAGCCATTTGAGCTGACGGTGCTTCATTGCGAATTTAAGTGCCGGGATAAGACCGCCCTGAGCGTTTTCGGCTTTTTTCTGTTTTTCCTGCTCAAGTCTTTCTTCGTCGCTCATTTTGAGATAGCGAAGACGTGACTCAATGAAGGTGTCGGGCTCTCTTGCGAAGAGAAGGGCAATAAGGCTTGTTACGATGCCCACGATGGCAGGGATGAGATAAACATTTCTCCACTGAGAGGGATCATCCATAAGCAGTCGGCGGAGAAGGGGAACGAGCATAACAGCCATATTGGCAAAGAATTTTATTGAGGAATAAATTCTGGCTCTGTGCTTTGAGGGTGAGGATTCCATAATATACACAACGTGCATATCGTGGGGAATAAAGAACTGTACCATACAGGCACCGATAAAATACATAAAGAGATTTCCTGAAAGGAAAACCACAAACATAGCAAAGCTCATACCGAAGGTGTTGATGATAAGAAATCTCTTTCTGCCCCATTTGTCAGCAAGGGGACGGTAGAGAAGACCGAGAGCCTGGAAGGGGACAACAAGGATGGAAAGAATGTCGAGAAGACCGACGGAGCTTTCCCCGAATTTTGAAAAAAGGTCATTTGCGATTTCGGTTTTCATAAGAGTGCTTATCTGGGAAGCAATTTCGTCGGTGGCATAGATTATGCAGATAATGAGCACAAGATAGGCAAAGTAATGGTTACCCTTAGGTCTTGCCTTTTCTTTTTCCCATTTAGCAATTTCCTTTTCTCTTTTTTGCTGCTTTTTCAAAAGCTTTTCGGGTGATTGCTGTTTTACTTTCATTTTTATCTCTCCTTTATTTTTCTGATTAAAATTATAATTCACCTTCTCTTATATGTCAAGGTAAATAAGTGAGAGACGGCGTTTCTCGAGCATCAAGAATTCTTTTCTCATATTCATAAGACGGCGGTCAAGAAACGGGCAGAGAAAAAGGAGCCTTCTTTTACGGAAAAGTGCCGTTATCAGTTGATTGTAAAGCTCAATTTTGGCGCCGAGTATTGCCATAAAAAAAGCATCTGACAGGATAGTGAATTTTTCTCTCATAATCGTCCTCTTTTCTTTAATTTATGTAGTATGCTTTGAATTTCATCCTTATTCTACTCTTTTCGCAAAGAAAACTTTGTCGAAAAAAAGAAGCGGATTGTCACTTTTTCGGAAAGAAAAGAAAATTAAGACGGATTTTACCCCGGATAAGTCACAAAGCGACACTTTGATTCCTTGGGATTCTTTCAAAGTGTCGCTTGTTTTTATTGTGCAACAACAAGGTTCCGGGGTACCCGACCGCAATCTTTGATTGCTCGTCGGGTCGGGTTTTTATTGTGCAACAACAAGGTTCCGGGGTACCCGACCGCAATCTTTGATTGCTCGTCGGGTCGGGTTTTTATT
>JAZUMO010000097.1:0-6108 GCA_045603665.1 Acutalibacteraceae bacterium | reverse complement strand
GCAACTGCTATCTGCATATCTTCACCGAGCGAAGCGGAGGTGAGGTTTTCGGAAAGTATTTTCCGAAACAAGGGCGCTTTGCTTCCTTTGCCGACCGGGGCAAAGGAAGAGCCCAAGCGGCTTGAGCGTGGAAATTTTTTTGTTTAGTAGAATGTAAAAATTAAAAATGAAGGTTGTTATGACCCCTCCGTCTTTGCTTCGCAAATCCACCTTTCCCTCCGGGAGACCGGAACCCTTTTGTCACTTCCTCCGGATAGGACCCGGAAAGAATTGATATAGTTTTTATAGTGCAAAAAAGCGGCCAGCTCAGCTGACCGCTTTTTGCTTATGCTACTACATTACCTTCAATAATCCTTCCATCCCTGAAGCTCTTTGCATTTTCGAGGGTGGTTATGCTTATGGCCTCCAGCGCTTCAGCTGTAAGGAAGCCCTGATGAGATGTAACAATAACATTCGGGAAGGATAAAAGCCTTGCCGTTACGCTTGTTTCGAGAATATCGTCCTCTCGGTTTTCAAAGACGTTTTCTCCCTCTTCCTCATAAACGTCAAGACCGACACCTGAAAACTTATGCATCCGGATGCCCTTGATAAGGTCTTCGGTGCTGATGAGAGCACCTCTTGAGGTGTTGACGAGGATCACACCGTCCTTCATTTTTTCTATGGCCTCAAGGTCAATTATATGATAGGTATCGTTCACTAAGGGGCAGTGAAGGGAAATAAGATCACTTCGTCTGAAAAGCTCGTCAAGGCTCACATGTTCGGCAAAATCAAGTCCCTGTGTCTTGCCTTTGTCGTAGCAGATAACCTTCATACCGATGCCATGACACATTTCAGCCATCGCTGAGCCGATTTTACCTGCACCGATTATACCTGCTGTCTTTCCACGGAAATTCATTCCCGTAAGTCCTACGAGGCTGAAATTGTTTTCTCTTACCTTGATATATGCCTTATGGATATGTCTGTTGACGGCAAAAGCAAGAGCAAGAGCATGCTCTGCGACAGCCTCAGGTGAATAGGCAGGCACGTGCATTACGGTTATACCCTTTTCCTTTGCTGCGGCAAGGTCAACATTGTTATAGCCTGCACAGCGAAGGAGAATCAGCTTCACACCGTTTTCCGAAAGCTTTTCGATAATATCTCTGTTAACCTCCGAAGCCACAAAGACGCATACCGCATCATAGCCGTTGCTGAGGTTTACGGTGTATCTTGAAATATCTGTTTTAAGAAAATCGACGGTTATGCCTTCGTAATTGTCAATTATTTTTTCAAAGGATTCCCTATCATAGGGCTTTGTATCATAAAAAAGGATTTTCATTGTGATTCCTGCCTTTCATAAGTAATTTTATCCGATTTTTTATTTCTTATACTTTTCTGCCTGAAGATTAAACATATAAGCGTAGGTGCCGCCCTTTTCCATAAGCTCACTGTGGCTTCCGCTTTCGGTGATTTCACCCTTTTCCATAACATAAATACGGTCTGCACCTACGGTGGTGGAAAGGCGGTGGGAAATAAATATAACCGTTTTATTCTTTGCCGCCTCAATCATAGCCTGATTGAGATTATATTCGGCTATGGGGTCAAGATTTGCCGAAGGCTCGTCGAGAATTACATAGGGACAGTTTTTATAAAAGGCACGGGCAATTGCAACCTTCTGGGATTCACCGCCCGAAAGCATTTTGCCGTCACTTTCAAATTCACGCAAAAGCTCTGTGTCAACACCCTTTTCAAGGTTTTTGTCAAAGCCGCTGTGACGAAGAGCCTCTTTTACCTTTTCCTCGTCATAGGTATCACTGAGAGCAACATTTTCACCTGTTTTGCAGGCGAAAAGCTGGAAGTCCTGAAAAACTGCCGCAAAACGGTCACGGTGGGAGGAAACGGTAACGTCTCTTATATCTCCGTCGCCGATGAGAATCTGCCCCTCACTGACATCGTAAAGTCGGAGCAGAAGATTGGTAAGAGTCGTTTTGCCTGCGCCGTTATAGCCCACAAGAGCAATCTTTTCATAAGGCTTGATGGTGAGATTAATATTCTTAAGAGTCGGCTCATTGTTTCCGGGATAGGTGAAGCTCATATCCTTTATGACAATCTCTTCGGGCTCCCTGCAGGGGGCAGTCTTTTTTCCGTCTCTTATTTTCGGCTCATATTTAAGAAACTCTCTGTATTTTTCGATCATCTTTCCTCTTTCAGAAAAAATTGCAACGGCCCATACCGTAAGGAAGTTTACCGATACGGCAATTGAATAGGCACCGTTAAAGGCGGCAACAAAATCGCCCGCCGAAAGGGTTTCCTTAACCAAAACACAGTAGCCGAGATAAAGGGGAAGAATAAACATAAAGCCGAAAATCTGGATACCCGCATCCTGGATAAAGGAAACAAGAGAAATCTTTTTCCAATATTTTCTCTGGTTGTCGATAACATCATCTGCCGCATCGTTATATCGGCCAATAAGAATGGGATGAATGTTATTCATTCTTACTTCCTTGGCATAGTCCTGAAGATAAAATATTCTTTGGAAATAGTCGCTTCGGCGATGATATTCCGTGTTATCTCTGCGCCTTGCCATCTGTAAATCGCCTCTTTTACGGCTGAGGGGGAGAAAGACACCGATAATGCCCAGGATGATAACAAGGCAGACGGGGTCAATTGTAATAAGGACACCCGCAATGGCTGCAAAGGAAAAGAGATTACCCACATAGTTTCTCACAAGACCGAGAAGATTGGCTATATTATCCGATGAGGATTCAATGGTGAGAATAAAGCTGTTATAAAATTCGGGGTCGTCGTAATTGGAAAGATCAACGGATTTTGCCTTTTCGTAAAGGGTTTTATTAAGTCCGTAATAAACTCTTTCTCTTGCCGCATTCCAGTAAAATTCCTGGAAAAACCAGCTGAAAAGCTTGCATCCGACGAGAATGACGGCAATAAGGCCGACTGCGGGGAAGATTCTTTCAAGTCTTTCGCCCTCGGTAACAACATCAATAATATATTTAAGACCGACGACGCTGATAAGCCTTGTGGGAAGAATGGTAAGAATGCCCATCAGAAAGTCACCTATTACAAGCACAGGTGAAATTTTAAAAAGAAGCTTCACAAAAAAGAAGATGTTTGAAAAGGTTGAATGTGCCGTTTCTCTTTTTTTCTTATCAGCCATTTTCATCTGCCTCCTTTTCTCCCTTGTAGCTTGAGGCCTGAAGGGTAAACATTTCTTTATACTGACCTTCCTGCTTCATAAGCTCCTCGTGAGTGCCCTGCTGTAAAATTTTGCCTTCACCGATAACAATTATTTTGTCGGAAAGCACAGCCGAGGAAAGACGGTGGGAAATATAAAGCACAGCCTTGTTTTGTGTTGCCTTTATAAGCTCCTCATACATTTTATATTCGGCTATGGGGTCAAGAGCAGAGGATGGTTCGTCAAGAACGGCAAACTGAAAGTCCTTTGCAAAAAGCCTTGCCGCTGAAACCTTCTGGTTTTCACCGCCCGAAAGACCGATACCGTCCTTGCGGAATTCCTTGGTGATTACTGTGTCTCCGCCGTCGGGAAGAGCAGAAATCTTTTCCCATATGCCACTTTGCTTAAGGGCGGCTGTTGCTCTTTCCTTATCCTTTTCGCCGCATTCGTGACCGATAACGTTTTCGAAAACGGAAAGAGCGAAGTTTTTGTAATCCTGGAAAACAGCACCGAAGCTGTTACGGTAGGAGGCAAGATTATATTCCTTTATGTTCACTCCGTTATAAAGTATTTCACCCTCGATGGGATCGTAAAAACGAAGAAGAAGCTTTACGAGAGTAGATTTACCGGCGCCGTTTACGCCCACAAGAGCAAAGGTTTCACCCTTGCATATTTTAAAGGAAACATTTTCGAGTGAATTTTTATTTGCCGAAGGATAACGGAAGGTAACATTTTTAAACTCGAGGCTTTCGAAATCTCCTGCCTCTTTTTCACCTGAAATAATTTTTGGCTCAAATTCAAAAAATTCCCTAAGATTTTGGAAGTAGAGCGCCATCTGTACCAAGGAATCGAAATTTCTCGCCACCATAAGGGAGCTTTCCTTGACGGAGTTGATTGCCGCAAGGACAACCGAAAAGCCCGACACCGTAAGAGAAGAGCCGAAAACAAATTGATATGCCGCATAGGCGTAGGTGCCGATTATGGGGATGAACTCGCTGAAAAGTGAGCTTACGGTGGAATAGATAAAAAGCTTCATACCGTAATTTTTGAGTATCACCACATTGGCATCAATAGCCGCCTTGAAGCGGTACATAAGCACGGCAAAAATGTTTGACGTTCTCATATCCTTTGAAAAATCCTTAAGGAAAACCGTTCTTTGTATGTATGCCTTTATACGGTTATTCTTTGTCATTTCAAGGTCACGCTTATAAACGAGCTTGCTTTTTGCCGTTTCAACAATAAAGACCAGAGCAACGGGCAAGAGGAAAAGAAGATAAACCGGGTCAATGGCCGTAACCGTTCCGATAACCATAGCGAGAGTAACTATGCTGCTGAAAATATGGGACACAGCACCGCAGACCATATCGAAATAGCTCCAGGCGAGAACATTGGTTGCCCTTTGATATTTGTCGTAAAATTCGGGGTTTTCATAGCATTCCACATCAAGGGTGAGGGCTTTTTCAAAAATACGGTTATTAAGCACCTTGAGCACATATTTGTTTGATGAGCTGACCATGTAGCTCGAAAACCACTGTGTGCCGTTGACGAGAATACAAACACCTAAAAATGCGGCTAAGGTAAGTGCATATTCCTTGAAATTACCTCCGCCGTCAAGGATGCCGAGAAGGACCTTGAGAAAGAGAATATTCTGGATAAACTGTCCGAAAAGAGTGGCGGTAAGACTGTTGAGCAAATGACCGAGCATAAGCTTTTTATCGCATTTCCAGACTGTTTTTACAGCGTAGACGATGTTTTTGAAAACGGGCACATTCCGTGCCTCCTCCAAGGGTATTCGTCTCAATTTTATCACCTCATTCTGAGATAACTTTCAAAAAAGCCCCGGATTATATCCGAAGCTGTAAAGTTATAAATTCAATTTTTTTGAGTGCAACGCATTGAGTACAACGTACTTTTTATGATAGCACATTTTGTTATTTTGTCAATAAAAAACTATTAATTATTTCATTCTGATTCTCGTACAGATTCTTTCAAGACACAGCACCATAAAGACAATCTGCACCGTACCCATAACTGCCGCCTGACCGAGCCTTGAAAGGGCGGTAGCACCGAAGGGGGCACCGTAAAGAGTTGAAATCCAGAAGCTGTTCATAAGAACCGTGCAAAGCAGCTGAGAGAGAACGACGGAAAGGACAATACGGACATTGCTTGTCTTTTTACCTAAAAAGAGACCGTAAATAAGGCCGCTTATAATTGCCGTGAGGGTGAAGCCGGGGAAATAGGCGCCCGTTGTCGGGAAGGCCACCGCACCGATAAAATCACCGAGTCCGTAAACTGCCGCACCACCGATTATGCCGAATCTTCTTGCGGCAATTACCACGGGGATAAATGAAAAGGATATGCGCAGGCTTTCGCTCAGGGGAATAACAAGTATTCTTGCAATTACAATCTGCATGGCAGTCAAAAGGGCAAGACAAACAAGTGTGAAGATTTTTTCTTCAGTTTTTCTTTTTTGCATAAAAAACACTTCCTTTGTTTTTGCCCCGCAAATGAATAAACAAAGAAAGCACAGCTTGTTTTTTTCACAGCGGGATGCGGCTTAAATATCGCAGAAAAATCCTTTCGTCCCTGAAGCAACTCCCCGTCTTCAGAGCACTGAACGCATTTAAGCCTACTCTGTTTTTGTCGTTACAAAGAATATATCATTAATGAAGTCCGTTGTCAAGAAATGAAGAGAAAAACTTTATTCGGCTTATACAAATTTTCATTGTGTGGGGTACAGCATGCCGGTTCGTTTATTCCACTTTACCTTTCAGGGGGGAGAGACAAGCTTCGCAGCATCAAAGTTCTTTTTACGATGATTTATATTTTTATAGTTTACCGGCTACTTGTAAAAACCTTTCCACGCTCAGGCCGCTAAGGCCTTTACTTTGGCTCATTCGAGCGCCAAAGTAAACAAAGCGCCCTCTTTTGGTGCTTCG
>JAZUMO010000096.1:0-48296 GCA_045603665.1 Acutalibacteraceae bacterium | reverse complement strand
GCAGAATCTGCAATACTTGTTCATCTCCAACCTGTCAGGATTGTTCTTTTTGTTTTTCATTGTGTTGTAATTGCGCTGTTTGCACTCTGTGCAAGATAAAGTAATTTTTACTCTCATGAACGGCACCTCCATTATAGGATAATAAAGGCCAAACAAAGGCAACACTTTCCTTCGTTTCAGCCCGATAAGGCCTCCCTCTATTTCAGGACACAAAAATAAAGCCCTCTGCAAGAGGTACAAGTAGTTTACCACAACTTAACCTTCACGTCAAGGGCTTTTTGTAATTTTTTTATTTAAACAATCATTTTTTTCAATTGTTACTGATTATGCTCCGTTTGAAGGTGAAAATCAGTCAATTATGCACATAGTTTTGATTACCACGGGGATAACAGGCTGAGATCTCTCACCCATCGCGCTGAAATTTCTCGGAATATCGAGGAAGGAATCAACAACCTCCATACCCTCGACGACCTTTCCGAATGCGGCATACTTACCGTCAAGGAAGGTACAGTCGTCGCTGTAGCAGATAAAGAACTGACTTGAAGCAGAATCGGGATTCTGACTTCTTGCCATTGAAACAACACCTCTTGTATGAGAAAGAGTGTTCTGTGCAAAGCCGTTTTCGGAAAATTCGCCCTTGATGTTTTTTCCGCTTCCGCCCATACCTGTTCCTGTGGGATCTCCGCCCTGAGCCATAAAGCCGTCAATTATACGGTGAAATACAACACCATCATAAAAGCCTTCTTTAACAAGATTCTCGAAATTTGCTACGGTTTCAGGTGCGTATTCGGGATAAAGCTCAATAACATACTCCCCGCCGTGTTCCATTGTTACTTTGACCTTAGACATAATTATTCCTCCATACTATATTATATATAATTCTGAATTTCGTTATTATTCAATTCCCTTGAGAGCCTCAAGCTCTTTTCTGTCAACTCTGATTTGTGAATCCTTAATGATTTTTACATCATTTTTATGAACACTGATCGGAGCAGCATCGGGCTTCTTTTCAAGGGAAACCTTCAGTATTCCCGTAAGAAGATTATTATCAACCACAGTACCCTTACCCTCGGCTGTTTCAACTATGGCGCCGCATTTAGGGGTTGTTTTGAGAAGATGCTCGTAAGCCTCCTGCTCATATTTGAGACAGCACATAAGTCTTCCGCAGGTACCGCTGATTTTTACGGGACTGAGAGAAAGACTCTGTTCCTTTGCCATTTTAATTGAAACAGGCTGGAAATCACCGAGAAAGGTGTTGCAGCAGAAGGGTCGTCCGCAGACGCCGAGACCGCCTACCTTTTTGCTTTCGTCGCGTACACCGATCTGACGAAGCTCAATTCGGGTTCTGAAAACAGAGGCAAGATCCTTTACAAGCTCTCTGAAATCGACTCTGCCATCAGCTGTAAAGTAAAAGAGAATCTTATTTCTGTCAAAGGTATATTCAACATCAACCAGCTTCATTTCAAGCTTATGCGCCTGGATTTTTGAAGCGCAGATATCAAAGGCTTCCTTTTCCTTAGCCTTGTTCTCTTCAACAGTTTTAAGGTCATTGGGATTAGCCATTCTCAAAACAGGCTTGAGAGGAGAAGAGATTTCTTCATCTGGAATCTCTCTGTTACCGATGGTAACTGTGCCGCACTCTACTCCCCTTGCAGTTTCAACTATAACCTTATCGCGGCATTTATATTCCTTGCCGCAGGGATCAAAGTGGTAATTCTTTCCCACTTCCTTGAATCTTACTGAAACAACTATTGCCATATATTTATCTTCCTTTCGCAACGATGAAAAGTCAACTGATTTTTATGCCGTATAAAACCGATGAAAAACGGGTAACGGTCAGATTGAGATTTGCAGAGGAATCAATATCCTCAATGAGTCCCTTGAGAGCTTCAATGAGCTCAAAAATTTTCTTTTGTGTAAAGCAGCTTTTGATAAGAAGTATTTCCTCTTTCCCTTCGTTTGAAATGTCTTTCCCGCCGCTGCGAAGAATAAGGGCATCTCTTGAAAAAGAAATCATCATTTCAATTATATCTCTGAAAAGAGTCTTATCCTTTATAAAAGAGGCAGTCTTTTGCAAAAAATCAAATTCGCTGCCCTTTATGAGAGCAGATATAAGCTCCGCAGCAAGAATCGACGCCTTTCCGCTGTCTGCCTTTTCGCTCCCGATTATCTCTTCACCCAAGGTGTAAGAGGTAGCACGGGAAATCACTGTATCAAGCAAGGAAGACTTGCTGCCGCAGGTAAGAATAAAACAGACATGTGCCGACGGCTCTTCAAAGATTTTTAAAAGAGCATTCTGTGCCTGGGGATTCATATACTGCGCTTCGGAAATGATAAACACACTCTTTGTGCTCTCATTCGGATAAATCTGAGCGAGATTTCTTATCTCTCTCACGGAATCGACCTTAATCATTTTGCTGTCTTCTTCCTTTGAAAGCACATGAATATCCGGGTGGCTGTCCTTCAAAGCCTTCAAGCAGGCATTGCAGACCTTACATGGCTTACTGTCACCCTTACAGATAAGTGCCATAGCAACCTCTTTTGCCGCAGCAAGACGCACTGACTCATCAGCACCCTCAAAAATCAGGGCATGGGACAGCTTTGAAAGTTTTATTGCCGACGCTATTGAGTTTTTAAAGGACTCAGTTACAGCTAAATCTTCAAACACTATATTTCACCTGCAAATCATAATCCTCAATATTATACATTAAAAAAACATTTTTTACAATACAATCGGATTACTTTTATAAATAAAAAAGAAAAACCTCACTTTTTACAGTAAAAAATCAATAAAAAAATAAAAAAATTTTCGCAAATACTATTGATATTTTGATTTTATGTGTTAGAATAGAGTTACAAAAACAAAGGGAGGTAAGAAAAATGGCATACGTTATCACAGATGAATGCATTGCTTGCGGTTCATGCGCAGGTGACTGCCCCGTTGAAGCTATCTCTGAAGGCGACGGCAAGTTCGTTATCGATGCTGATACATGTATCGAATGCGGCGCTTGTGCCGGTAGTTGCCCCGTAGAGGCTATCGCTGAAGAATAATCTTCTGATAAACAAATCGAGACTGAAGCTTACTTCAGTCTCTTTTTTCTTTTTGCAGTTATCTTACCATTTTAAGTCTCAGCTTGTCGCTTATCATAGCAATAAATTCCGAATTGGTCGGCTTTCCTCTTGAATTAAGGATTGTATAGCCGAAATAAGAGCTCAGCACATCAACGTCTCCCCTATCCCAGGCTACCTCAATGGCGTGGCGTATTGCCCTCTCAACCCTCGAAGGAGTTGTCATATTATTCTTTGCTATTGTCGGATAAAGCTCTTTGGTAACAGCGTGGATAAGGTCAGGCTTTCCGATTACAAGCTTTATTGATTCACGGAGATATTCATAACCCTTTATATGGGCAGGCACTCCGATTTCACGCATAATATCAGAAATCACCCTTTCAACAGAATATGTATCCTTCGGTGAATTACTGTTGTCCTTATCTGCCCAGCGTATAAGCTGACGCAGTCTCTGACTCATTATTTCAAAATCGAAGGGTCTTAGAAAATAATAATCTGCACCGGCAGAAATAAGTTCATTGTGAAAAGCCGGATTATCGATAGACGACATAAGAGCAACAATAGGCTTTGGTACGTTCGATTTTTTTAGCTCAGCAAGAACGCCCAACGCATCAATTTTTTGCATAAATACATCAAGCAGCACCATATCCGGCTTGTATCTGTAAATCTGATCGATTATCTTTGAACCGTCCTTTTCTACAAAAATAACATCAAAATCCGATAATGACAGATTCTTTTCACACTGTCTCTCAAATTCCTTGTCTTCTTTTGTAATCATAATTCTAATTTTGTTCGCCATTGGAAAAACCTCCTGTAATGTGTAAATTTTTAACATATTTTCGAATTACAGTGAGATATTATCACATTATTTGTATCCTATCAAGGGGCATTATGTCGAATAATAGTAGAGATATAAATATTTTTTGAAAAAAAATAATACAGCTACCATTTTTTGATAGCTGTATATATTAAGTTATATATTTTCACATTTTAGTTATTTTCCGTCTCGTTCTCGGATAACAAATTTCGTTGGCGTACCCTCCAGACCGAAAACCTCTCTTATCTGGTTATCAAGATAACGCTGATAGCTGTAATGAAAAAGTTCCTTACTGTTTACAAAGCAAACAAACGTGGGAGGTCTTGTGGATGCCTGGGTCATATAGTATATCTTAAGACGCTTGCCCTTGTCCGTGGGAGGCTGTACTCTCGCTGTCGCCGCCGCAAGAACATCGTTGAGCTTTCCGGTAGAAATTCTCATTGAGTTCTGTTCATCAACAAACTTAATAAGCTCAAAGAGACGTTCAAGACGCTGACCCGTTTTTGCAGAGATGAAAATTATCGGCGCATAGGACATAAATGAAAAATCATTCATAAGCTTTTTACGGTAGCTGTCCATAGTCTTACCGTCCTTTTCAAGTGCATCCCACTTGTTCACGGCTATAATACAAGCCTTACCCATTTCGTGAGCAATACCTGCGACCTTTGAGTCCTGCTCAGTAAAGCCTTCAAGTGCATCGATCATAATAACACAGACGCTTGCTCTTTCAACAGCCATTTTAGCACGGATGACCGAGTATTTTTCTATCTGGTCTTCGACCTTGCTTTTTCTGCGGAGGCCCGCTGTATCAATAAACATAAAGTCACCGAAATCATTGGTAACAAATGTATCCGTAGCATCACGGGTGGTACCTGCAATATTGGAAACAATGGCTCTCTCTTCGCCTGAAATGGCGTTGATAAGTGAGGATTTACCTACATTTGGCTTACCGATTACGGCAACCTTGATGGTGTTATCCTCTTCCTCATCGGTGCCCTCCTCGGGAAGATGCTCAAGAACAGCATCAAGAAGGTCACCTGTTCCGTGGCCGTGTACCGAAGAAACGGCAATCGGATCACCTAAGCCGAGATTATAAAATTCGTAAAATTCCATCGGTGTTTCACCGACTGTGTCGCATTTATTTACACAGAGAACAAGAGGCTTGTTGCTCTTGATAAGCATAGCGGCAACATCCTCGTCCGTTGCAACAACACCGCTGCGTAAATCTGTAACAAAAATAATTACATCAGCGCTGTCAATGGCAAGCTGTGCCTGACGGCGCATTTGTTTTAAAATAATATCGTCACTGTGAGGCTCAATACCGCCCGTGTCAATTAAGAGAAAATGACGGTTAAGCCACTCACAGTCACCATAAATTCTATCTCTTGTAACACCGGGAGTATCATCAACGATGGAAAGACGCTGACCGATAAGCTTATTAAAAAGTGTAGATTTTCCTACATTCGGTCTGCCTACAATTGCTACAATAGGTCTTGCCATAGTGTAATTCCTCCTTTTATTCTGAAAGTATTATATCTGTAAGCTCACATCCGTCGCAGGAAACGGGTGTTATGGCAACACCAAGCTCCCTTTCAGCATCGGCGAGTGAAACATCATCAAGGAAAATATCACCCTCACTGCGAAGCATAACGGAAGGAATAAGAAGTCCGTCATAAAGATTTTTACCTTTAAGCTGACTTATAAGGTCACCGCCCGTCACAAGACCTGCAACGGTAATGCTGTGACCGAAAAAATCATTTACTATTCTGTATACGTCAATTATAATTTGCGGATACTTTTCACTGACAGCCACCGAAAGCTCCTTCATAAGAGGATAGGCAGCGACACCCGTAGCGATGCTGATATGCTTACCTTTACCCTTATAGCTGCTGTTTTCGAGTGCCGAGAAAAAGTCCTCCTTAAGGCTTGTCCACATTCCTACGCCGTTTTCAATCTGGCTATAGGTTTCATAGTAATCTCCGTCGGGAATTTCTCTTTCTGCCTTGAGATAAAACTCATCGGCAGCATAAGCGAGTCTTGTTCCGTGCTTCATTTTAAATTCATCACCGAAACCGGTAATAATATCAAGTACCTCGCCTGCTGTTTCTCTGTTGTATTCAGGCATTTCAAAAAGACCCTCACGGTATTTCGTAACACCGACAGGTACAGCGGCTATACTTTTTACTCCGGGATAAAGCTTGCCGAGCTCCTCGAGACTGTATTTCAACTCTTCACCGTCATTTATACCGGGACAAAGAACAAGCTGGGTATTAATTTCAATGCCGTTTTCAGCAAGACGTCCGATAATATCGAGACATTCCCCTGCTCTTTTATTTTTCATCATCTTAATACGGAGCTCTTTATTCATCGTATGAACGGAAATGTTGACGGGGCTTATGTGCATTTCGATGATCCGTTCAACATCTCTTTCCGTAAGATTGGTAAGAGTAATATAATTACCGAAAAGGAAAGACAGACGGGAATCATCATCCTTAAAATAAAGAGTTTTGCGCATACCCTCGGGAAGCTGGTCGATAAAGCAGAAAATGCACTTGTTTTTACAGTGCTGCTGCTCATCCATAAGGAAGGAATCAAACTCTAAGCCCAAATCCTCCTCTTCACCTTTTCTTATACGGGTATATTTTGTTTTCTCTCCGCTTTTAAATTCAATAAGCAGCTCAGCTTCCTTTGAATAAAACTGATAATCAAGAAAATCATTGACGGGATTACGGTTGATAGAAAGAAGAATATCGCCGTCTTTTATTCCTCTGCCGTATGCAGGGGATTTTTTAATTATGCTCTTTATTACAACCGCCATTATTCTTCCTCCTCTCTTAATTAAAGCAAAAAGGCAGAGAAAGCAGTACCGCTTCTCCACCTCTCAAAGTTCAAAGGCTTAGTCTTCGTCCTTTGCAATTACCTGCTTACCTTTGTAGTAACCACACTCAGCGCAAACCTTGTGGGGAACTGTGTAAGCGCCACACTGCTTGCATCTTACAAGTGTAGGAGCGTCGAGCTTCCACACGTTTGAACGTCTCTTGTCTCTTCTTGCCTTTGATACTCTTCTCTTTGGTACTGCCATTGCCCAGCACCTCCTTATAAATAATAATAAATGAATAACCTTTTAATCTTCCAGTAACCCAAGCAAAGCCTCAAGACGGGGGTCTATATCTTTTTTGCAGCTACAGGAATCAGTGTTAAGATTTGCACCGCATTTGGTGCAGACTCCTTTGCAATCCTCTTTACAAAGAAACTTTGAAGGAAGAGAAAGGAATATGTCTTCTAAAGTGAGCTGAAGCAAATCAAGTTTCATATCCTCAACGAGAATGTAATCGTCGTTATCATCCTCATTAAGTGAAGAAACAAGACCGTGAATCATCGGTATTTCAAAATCAGTCTTTACAGGCTCAGCGCATCTGTCGCAGAAAACCTCCAAGCTGAATTTAATCACCGCCTCGATAGTTACAACGCCGACCACGTTTTTGATTTCACCCTTGACTGAAACAGGTGTCGTGAATGGAAACACACCGTCAAGTTCTTCATCGGAAAAATCAAACTCACAGTCAACAGGAAGCTTATTTACTCCGCCGCCGAATAAACTCTCAAGAACAATATACATAACTCACCTCATATTAACAGATAACATTATATAGATGTAGGGTTGATTTGTCAATAAAAAACTGAAAATTGATTAAAATTTTCTTAAAAGTTTCTTTGCTGTCCCCTATTTTTTGGTGGAAAAGGTGCATACTGAAGAATATTCGCCGAAATAATTTTTGCCGTTCAACGTTTTCACAGCTCTTATTTTAAATTTATAAGAGGTGCCTGCAGTAAGGTTTTTAACCTTATACTTTTGGGCTGCGCTGACGGTTACGATACGTACATACTTTTTCTTTTCCTTATTGTACATATAAACCTGATACTTTTCTGCACCGTTAACCTTATCCCAGGCAAGAGTCAGGTATGTTTTTTTACGGGCAACTGTCTTTACTCCTGTTGTCTTTCCCGGCTTCGTGGTAAAGCTGAAGGCATCAGAGGTATTAGTGGTAACAGCCTTGCCGTCAACTAGCTTGACGGATTTTATCTTGTATTTGTAGGTTGTTCCCGATGTAAGAGAGGAAGCAGTAAAGGAATTGTTTTTTACCGTTGCAACCTTTACATATTTCTTTTTCTTTGTGCTGTACTGATAAACATAATAGCAGCTCGTCGCCTTTGTCTTATCCCAGGAAAGAGTAAAGGATGTTGCCTTCACTGAAGAAGCTCTGATATCGGTTACCTTGCCCGGCTTTGTTCGGAAGGTAAGCTCAGTTCCTTCACCAAGATACACACCGAAGGTTGTTCTGATTCTCGGAACAATGCGCAATCTGAATTCCTTACCCGGGTTTCTTCCCTTAAGATCATAGCTGTTGGTGGTTACAGTTTTAAGCTTTGCAAGCTTTTTCTTATTGTCCTTATAAATATAAAGGTCATAGCCTGTAGCGTAAGGCACTGCATCCCACTTCACCTTGCCTCCGATATCGGAAGCGGTTATTCTGAAGTTTTTGACCTTCGCAGGAAGAGTAGTTACAGAAAACTCCTTTGAATAAAGTCCTTCATAAGCTATTGAACCAATTGCTTTAACGGCAACAATTTTCATTTTCGAAAAAGCGGAATTAGCAAGCTTCTTTGCGTTGTATTTGTTTGTTCCGACTGTTCCGAAGAAATAATATCCGCCGTCAGCTTCTTTGTAAATATCATATCTTGCACCGGGTACAGCAATCCAGGAAAGGGTGTAACCGTTGTTTGTAACATCGGAAAGAGTCACACCGGAAACTGCACCGGGAATATTTTTCATATCTGCCACAGCGGAATAATTACCGTAAACCGTTTGTCCCTGAACACTGCCAAAGGCACGAACGGCAAACATTCCTGTTGATGCTTCCTCAAAAGGAACAGTATAAGAGGATGCCATAGGTTCAAGAGTCTCAGCTTTTGTATAAGTCTTATCAGCACTGTTATAACGGTAAACCTCATAGCCTCCGATATAGCTCGTAGCATAAAGGCAGGTAACCGGACCGTAAATCTTTGATCCGACTGTATCCTGAATAACCGCACGGATAAAGATTCTGTTATCAGTGCTAGGCGGAACCTCCCAATTAATCGTAGCTGTACCGTCAATATTTTTTCGCACGGCTGAAATATAAGTGTTATCGGGCACACTGTTATAAACATTTACTGTGTAAGGAGAAGCGGTAGCGATTCCCTTATGGGAAACTGTTCCCTTTTCGTCGAGAGCAATAACCTCATAGCCTTTTGCCGACGGAGATGGAGTAAAATTCAGCACCACCGAGGTTGATTTCATATCGGAAAGCGTGACAGCCGAAGGTATTACAGAATCACCGTTAGTGACAACATATTTCACCTTATCAAAATTACCTAAAGAATCATAAGCTCCTATTACGACTGTGCCGCTTCTTAAAAATCTTATTTTATTATCGGATGTTATTTCGGCAATCCTTGCATCATAGGACACAAGGTGCATTTCAACCTCTGAATCCGAGGTAATGAAAGAAGGCTCGTACTCACCGATTGCCGTCTGAACTGTTTCAGCGGGATCAATACAGCGTGCTGACATATATCCCTCGTAGCTGACACCGTTTACAGCGGCTCTTATTTTGTACCAATAGGGCTCCTTAAGAACCGAAAGGTAATAATTTGTATCTGTTTTTAACTTATCAATAATGGTGACTGCCGTTCCCTTAGGAACAACTACCTTGCTGTCGTAGTAGGTAGAAGGACCGGTTCTTAAATTACTTCCTCCTGTTACTATACCCGTAAAATTATAGCTGTCAGAAAATTCGCCCTTACCCTGAGTATTAGTCCACGAGGGCATATTTTCGTAAACGGGAATCGAGAAAACATATTTGTTGTCAATAAGTCCCGATTTTACATAGGAAACATAGGTTGAATACCCTTGACTGAGAGCACCCGTAAGATTGGTCATATACTGGTGGTCATAAGGTCTGTATTTCCCGTTCGGATTGACGTTAAAGCGCTGAAGATAACCGGTAAACTGACCGCATGCAATATAAGAGGCGGCAAGAAACTCCGCTCCGCCGTTAATTGATTTCACGGGAGTTGTCCAGGGTCTTCCGTAGGTTGTGCCTTCACTCGCCCATTTGAGACCTCTCGCTATTGCACCGGAGCCATCGGTGGCACCGATATTATAAAAGTTATAAATACCGGGATAAGTGCTATGGGTACCGGTAACACTTTTACTTCCCTTGGTGCCAACCTCGTTGAGAATCTTTGAAGCAAGGAAGCAGGGATTCACATTATGTTTTTTACCTGCTTCAAGAATAGCCTGAGAATATTTCTTTGAGGTTTTCTTAAGCACACCGTCTTTGTTGTAATATGAAATTTTTGTATTTGCCATAAAGGAGCCCTTGAGAACATTCTCTACAGACTGAACGGTAAAGGAATCGCTGTAGGACAAGGTCTCAAACATAAAGATTCCGTCTTCGTTGAGGAAGTTTCTCGGGTCCATAAAATAAGCAACGGCAAGGCGGTTGGCTTCAACAAAGCCGCCATCCTTTTCGATATATTTGTTTGTGGTATAGTTATAGTCTCCTATATCCTTGCTTTTGAAAAATTCCGAGGCAGAGGATGAGGAAACAAGAGATTTCGCGCCGAGCTCACTGTCAACGGAAATGTTGAAGTCAAGCTGAGTGAAAAAAGGCTCAAATTCCCAGCTGGGATGAGCCTGATGAAGTTGCCTCAAATAAGGCTTATAACTTTCCGGGAAAGCGGCTATCTTTTTTTCAAAATCATCCTCTGCAGCAAAAGAAAACGTCGCAGTCACAAGGCAGAGCATAAGAACTGCCATAAAGACACGAAGCCATCTTTTTTTGTTTTGAAGGATTTTTATCATTATGTCACTTCCTGTAATTTTCAAATTAATTATTTAAGAAAAGAGAGAGAACCGAGAATATCGGAAACGGTCGTATCCTCCTGAGCCTCTTTGTTGCTGTCATTCTTTCGTCCCTCGTCTGAGCTGAAAGCACTGAGTGAAGAAAGAATAGAGGAAACCTTGTCGCAGGCATTTTCGCTACATTCAGTTTTCTCTGTCTCTTCCGGAATTTCTTCTGTTTCTGACTCAGCATTGTCGGTTTCCTCCACGCCTAATTTGGCATAGATTTCTGCCTCTAATTCAGCCATAAACCTTTCGCTGTCGAATTCTTCCTCATCCTTACTTTCAGCGCCCTCAATAACAACCGAACAGGAGTTTTCGGAAATGCGCTGCATAAAATCACGCAGACTCCGGCAAAGCTCATCGGCAACACTTTTAAGATGGCTTGTTGCTTCATTGATTTCCTCAACAGTTTCGTTTTTGTTTTCACCGTTTACGGAAAGCTCACCGATACGCTTTACAAGCATATCCTTTTCTTCATCAAAGGAAGCGGCCTTGCTTTCAAGCTCGGCAACCTTTTCGGTCAATTCTTTAATCTGTTTTTGTAAACGGGACTTTTCTTCATATGCCTCGTTTTTAGTCTTTTCAATATAAGCAATAACATCCTGCTTATTAAAGCCTCCGAAGGGAGTAGTTCTGAGTTTCATTGAGTTATTATCCATAATATTTCACTGCCTTTAAACAAAATTTTACATAATAATTTTAACATAAAATAAGGTATAAATGCAACTGTATTGAAAAAAATATTACTTTTATTGTATAATATGATATAATACAAGTGTGAAAGGAGAGTGAATTTTAAGTGAATACACTTTCAAAACAGGCAGAAACGGCCATAAAGCTTCTCGAAGACAGAGGATATGAGGCATATGCTGTCGGCGGCTTCACACGGGATATGATTATGCAAAGGCCGAATAACGATACAGATATTACCACCTCCGCTTTTCCCGGGGAAATCAAATCTGTTTTTTCCCTTTACCGCACCGTAGACACGGGAATAAAGCACGGCACCGTTACGGTTATAATCGACGGTGTTCCCCTTGAAATAACCTCTTATCGCATCGATACTGCTTACAGCGACGGCAGACACCCCGACGAGGTAGTTTTTACACGCAATATTGAGGAAGACCTCAAAAGAAGAGATTTCACCGTAAACAGCATAGCCTGGAACCCCCGTTGCGGCTTTGTTGATCCCTTTGACGGCAGAGACGATATAGCAAGAAAACTTATCCGCTGTGTCGGAGAGCCAAAGGAAAGATTTAACGAAGATTCCCTTCGTATTCTGAGAGCTTTAAGATTTTCTTCGGTTCTCGGCTTTGAAATTGAAGAAGAAACGTCAAAGGCTATAAGAGAATGCAAGGAGCTTCTGGGCATCGTTTCGAAAGAGAGAATTTTCACCGAGATAACAAAAATGCTTTGCGGTGAAAATATAAAAAATGTTCTTTTGGAATTCAGCGATGTTATCGAGGTCGTTCTCCCCGAAATCAAAGGTATGAAGGGCTTTGATCAGCATAATTTTCACCATATTCACGACATTCTTACCCATACGGCAGTTGTCACCGAAAGCATTGCTCCCCTTCCCCATTTAAGACTTGCGGCCCTTTTTCACGATTGCGGCAAAACAGACTGCTTTTCACTGGACGAAAATGGCACGGGACATTTTTATTCTCACCCTTCAATCAGCGCAAGAAAGGCTGAAGAGGCCCTCACAAGGCTTAAAAGTGACACGAAAACAAAAGAGAAGGTCGTAAAGCTTGTCAAGGTTCATGACACACCCGTCGAAGAAAGCGAAAGAATAATAAAAAAGAGGCTGAGAAGTATGGGTGAAGAGCTGTTCTTTGACCTTATAAAGCTGCAGAGAGCCGATACAATGGGACTTTCGCCTCAGTTTCACGACAGAGAAACGCACTTCAGCAATCTCGAAGAAATGGCAAGAAAAATCATTGAAGAGGGTCAGTGCTTTTCGCTAAAGGATTTGCAGATAAACGGAAACGACCTCATAAAAGAAGGCTTTTCGGGAAAAGAAATCGGTGCGGCACTGTCTTTTGTCCTTGAAGCAGTAATCGACGGAAAAATAAATAACGAAAAAAATGAGCTATTAGCCTTTTGTATTGAAAGGAAGATATAAAAATTCAGCAGTATCAATCGTTAAATGTTGATACTGCTGTTTCTTTTTATTCGATAATAAACACCTTGACACCGTGACCTTCGGTGACCGTATTGATAATGCGGGTGTCTTCGGTATATTTTTCCTCCCAGACGTCAGTTACCTTATAGCCGTCCTTTTTAGGAAGATTGAGATAGCCGAGATTTGCAATCTTTTTAAGATCAATTCTTGCGCAGGAAGATTTACTGCTCTTATTGAAAACGCACAAGGCTGCCTTTGAATCCTTGAGAGGCTTTACAAGAATATCCGTAACACCGCTCTTGATTCTCTGACACTGAATACCGAGAGGATCCTGATTAATTGCAATCATATCCTTATTGGTAAGAATCTGATAAACCTTGCTTTCGGTGTCAACCTTGCCGTCAACGATAAATTTACGGATATCATTACCGAGAATAAGAGGAGCATTCATCATACACCAGAGACTGAAATGAGATTTGTTTTCCTCATATGTCAGGTCGCCGTTACCGACCTCAAGCATATCGGGATCGTTCCATGCGCCGGGTACGGAATATTTATAAAGACGGACTGTATGTTCATAAATTGCGAGGACAGAAATCCATTTAGCCTGAATATCACCTGTTGTTCTCCAAAGGTTACCTGCCTCAGCGCCCCATTTCCAGGGACGGTTGAGACCCCATTCGCAAATTGAAAATACGATGGGCTTTTCTTCGGTGCCGGTTTTCTCAGCCTGAAGCTTTGTTGCACGCTTGAGTTCACGACCCATAAGCTTATACTGAACAGCGGCACTGTCCATTCTTGAGCCGACGGGATTAAGAATTTCTATGGTATTTACCCCTTCATCAAGATATACGGTTGTCTGGAGCTTGCCTTCGGGAGTAAAGTTTTTACGGCTTGCAAAATAGAGATGGTGTTCCTCCTTGCCGTTGACAACAGCCATAATGAATTTTTCTTTTCTCGCATCCTTTCTGATGTCAAGATTAAGAATATATTCCCCTGCCTTTTCTGTCTCAACCTCAACGGTAATACTGCCGTTATTTGAATCAAGACCATCAACATAGCTCTTTACATCAATAGCATCGTCGGGAACGATACGGGCGTGTCCCTTAAGCTTCATTTCAGCAGAGGTGAAATATGCAAAAGGCTCACCCTTGCCCTCTTCGGCAAGAGAAACAGCTATAATGCGGGGAGCAAGAGAGGAAATGGGAATATTATGGCAGAAATCGTATTTAAAATATTCTACACCCCACTCGGCAATTGTTTCGGCATCAATTCTTTCATTGCGAAGAGAAGCGGGATAGTCCTCACAGGTATGTGTACCGTTTGAAGAATAAATACCGAGCTTGACCCCTCTTTCGTTTGCATATTCAACAAGAGCCTTTATACCGCTCGGGAAGGTGATTTTGTCGCACTGAAGCTTACCGTCGGCATCACGCTCGGAGGCCTGCCAGCAGTCATCAATATTGACATAGGTGTAGCCTGCTTCGGCAAGACCGCTGTCCTTCATAGCATCAATTATTTCTTTTATAAGCTTTTCGCTGATCTTATGACGGAAAAGATTCCAGCTTGACCAGCCCATAGGAGGTGTAAGTGCTACACCGTTATTATAATTATTGTCGGCCGTCTGAGTAAGGCGGAAGCTGTTGACAAGCTTTTTGGCACTACAGATAGGACAGAAGGTTTTGTCTGCAACCTTCTTTGCTGCTATACCCGCTGCGGCACCCGTAACAGCAGCAGAAGCACCGACGACTGTTTTTTTGATATCCATATGAATTCTCCTTTGTTGAATTTTTTTATTAAATAAGCATTAATGACTTCATTGCAAAAATTATAAAAAACATTGTAAACATTGAAACGATACTTGTCCACACGACAAGCTGACCTGCAAGCTGCTCATCGCCGCCGATTTCACCGACCATTACCGCACTTGAAACAGCTATCGGCGAAGCAAACAGTGAAATAAAAGCAGGATATTCCACTGCAGAAAGACTGATAATTCCCGTATACTCGGAAAGTAAAACTGCTGATGCAAGAGCAAAAACGGGAGTAATTACCGTTTTGAAAAGAGTTCCCCATACAATCTGTCTGAGAAGAGAGGAGACCTTTGAAAAATCAAAGCGTGCGCCCAGGACAATAAGAGCAAGGGGTGAAGCAATCTTACTCATATTATTGATTGCCGTATAAAGAAATGGAAGATTATCCTTTATTGTAAAATCAAAAGGTAAAATATTCCTTAAAATTACAGTTAAAACACCCGTAAGCACACCGATAATAAGAGGATTTTTTGCGGTCTTTATAAGTGTCTTTTTTACGGAGGCGTCTTTTTCATCGTCGGCATAATGAGACAGAATTATAACTGCAAGAATATTAAAAAGAGGAATAGCCACCGCTGAAAGAACAGATGCAAAGGCAACAGCCTGAGCACCGCCGAGACTTTCGGCAAGAGGAATGCCGATAATTGCATAATTGGAGCGAAAGGCACATTGGGTAATAACACCCTTTTGATTTCTCTGTCTGGCAAAAAATCCCGAGGTGAGATAAGCGGCAAGGCAGATTATGAGCACGACAATAACACAAAAATCAAGTGCATCCCACTTGATTTGCGAAAGGCTATCAATAGCATAGACGTTATTGAAAAGAAGTACGGGCAAAAACACCTTGAAAACCATTGTGTTTATCTTTTTGAAAAATACGTCATCAGCAAAATGAATCTGCCTAAGAAAATAGCCGACAAAAATCAGAAGAAGAATAGGCATTACTGCATTAAAGGAAAACAGAAATATATCTTTCAACCTTAAGCACTACCTTTCTATCAAGCCGTAATTAATAAGCTCTTTGATTTTTTCCGTAAGAATTTCGCTTGCACAGATGTTGGACAAGGGACCCGGATGACCGTCAACAACAATATCGTTTTCACCCATTTTAAATTCAACCATAAAAGCCTCAACACGGCTATCAGCATAATTATCCCTGAAATATGAAACTGCACTTTCTATAGAGGGATAAAGAGAATTATTCATATCACCGAGTACACAAAGAATATATGCATCAGGATTTTTTTCTCTTACCGTAAGAAGCATTTGCACGTAAGCATCGGTAAACTGTTTTCTGCCGTAAGCACTTCCGGAGCAATAAGAGGCATCGTTTGTACCGAGATTGATAACCACAAGGTCATTTTTCACCCTTGTGAAGTCCCACAAAGCATCTTCACTTCCGGTCAGATGGCAGGCCTTTTCATACTCATTCATAACAACATGGTTGTTTTTAGCCCCATTATCCGTATAGCCCGTAAAAACACCGTAGCCCGAATAACAAATTGCACTGTAGTCGGCATCAAGCTTTTGAGCAGTGATATAAGCATAGGTTTTGGTGAAGTTTTCTGTTGTCGTTGTAAAACCGCCGTATTGGCTTCCGTCCACTCCATAGCCGCAGGTCATAGAGTCACCGATAAATTCAATTTTAAAATCCTTTTCCTCTGTCGGCTCAATATCCTTCATACCGTAGGAGGAAAGCTTTGATATTTTTACCGAAGAATGCATAGCCTCAGAAAGCTTCAGAAGAGTAATTTTTGTACCGCTGCGTTTTGTGTTTATACGGTAGGTTCTTTCTTCAAAAATACATTCGTCAACAACAAGGTTACCGTCGGAATAAACGGCCACTCTCGGTCTGTGATAAGAGGAAACATAATCATTTTCAGGATTAAGAGTAATTTCAGCATAGCTACCCTTACAAATAAATTCTACTCCGCTGCCTGAAGCTGAAAGAACTATTTCACCGTCAATCACAGCACTTCTACCAATAAATTTCATATATTTATCATCGGGAGTATACTCTCTCAATGAGCTTTTTTCGTAATAATTAAAAATATCCACGCTGTCCCCTTCTCTGTTTACTATTAAAAATACAAGTACCGAAATAAGCACCACAAGTAAAACAGCAAGAAAAATACATAGCATTTTCAGCTTTTTCAAAACTATCACCTGAACAAATTGATAGTCTCATTATATATAATATTTTCTTTAAAGTCAATTGTAAAATTAAACCTCAGGCTCCGCATTGAAGCCTGAGGAAAATATTTATTTATCGTGAGAAAACTACGGTTGTGATGCTTTTCGGTCCGACTTCAATGCTCTTGAGTCCGATTCCCTTTTCGCTCGTATGCTCGAGATTTCTTTCAGCATCGGTTGTGTAAACATCCATATTCTTCCATACCTTATCAAATTTTACCTTGCGTCCTTCTTCAGCTTCATTGACGATAACAGCAACATAATCGCCTTCAGGTGTAACATAGGTAGAAATATAGAAATCATTTTTATCAACAAGGTATACGGGATATTCTTCGTCATCAATCCACTGTGTCCACCATGCCTTTGACATTTCAATGTCAGCCACACTTATTGAGCTGTTTATGCGTCGTGAGCCCACGGGGATGAATTTTGAATAATGAGCCATTGCATAATAGCGCTTGGTAAGCTCATATGTGCCGTAATCATCGGAATCATAGCGACCGTCACCGTTAAGGTCGTTTACGGCAATCATAGAGTCAGCTCTTACACCGCCTTCATTTACTGCAACCCATGATGACCAGGAGTTTGTACCTGTAAGAGAAATATCCTCGCAAATAGTTCTCGCCATAATGAGACCTGCTTCAATATCCTGTGTATCGTGGTTACAGGGAAGCTCGCACCATTCGCTCATTTCAACCTCAACCTTGGGGAATTTTTTATCAAGATAGTTACCAAAGGCATATTTGAGAGCAAAGTTGTCGTCAGTCCAATAGCTGTGATAGGAATATGTACCCATAACAGATGCGATTTCTTCATCAGCATAAAGAAGCTCCATACAATCCATAGCGTGGTCGCCTACCTGACCGCTTTCAGCCATTGAAAGCTTGACATCAATGTTTCTTTCTTTAATCTTGCGGGCAAATACACGGGCAACGTCGATAACCTCGTTAATTTCGTAATGGCAGCCCTCTTGGCCTACCCAGCCTCCGCCCCAATCCCACTGAGGCTCATTGATGGGGCTTATGTATTTAACGGGAACACCCTTCGAAATGAAATATTCGGCAATATCGAGCATATAATCGGCAAAATCCTCATAGCATTCCTTTTTTAGGTTGCTTTGTGCAGGCTCGAGGCCGCCTGATGCCTGACCTGAAACTGTCATAAGATAATGAGGTGAGTTTGCGAAAAGAACAACAGTATCAACACAGCCGTATTCAAGGCTTTCGAAAAGCACACGCTGTGCATTTGCATCCTTGCTCCAATCATATTCAAGCTTGCCTGTTTCCTTATAGGTTGAAGCAACAAGGAAGCTTTCCGTGCTTCTCGATGATTCGGTCCAGAGTCTTGTGTCCGGGTTTTCTCTTGAGCCGCCGCCGACATTGTAACGGTAAACGTTAAGTCCGAGACCATCCTTTGAATAGAGAAGCCTTGCATATTCCTCAGCTGACTCTTCACTTCCCACCTTTTGTGACCACCAGCAGGCAGATGTACCCCAGCCTGTGATTGTCTGTTCAGGCTTATAATCCTTCATACGGACATTGATTGTAGAAGCATCAACACCGAACCAGCCGGCAACAGTCGTAAGGACAAAAAGGAAAAGCAAAAGATAATAGATAGTTTTCTGAATAAAGACAGTTCTGTTTTTAATCATTTTACAAACTTCCCTTCGGTTAGTTATTATTCTTAAATATAATATCAAATATTTGCAAAAAGGTCAACCGTTTTAAATCAATTAAAGGCTTTTGAATAAAATATTAAATTTGATATTATATTAATATCTGTAACTATGATGATTGATTTTTCAGATAATGGGTGTTATAATATCATACATATACGGAAAATATGAAAATAAGGTGATAAAATGTCTGATTGCAAAATTATTACTCACAGAGGCGCCAACAAATATGCCCCCCAGAATACTTTGCACGCTTTCAAAAAAGCTGTGGAAATCGGTACAGACGGTTTCGAAACCGATGTGCATATCACAAAAGACGGCGAGGTTGTCCTCTGTCACAATTATACCATTGACGAAACATCCACAGGTAACGGAAACATTTCTGAAAAAATGCTTGCAGAGCTTAAAAGCTATGATTTCGGCTCATATTTCAGCAAGGAATTTCAGGGAACAGAAATCCCCACTCTTGACGAGTTTTTATCCTTCGTCGAAACAACGGACATATCTGTTCTCAATATTGAAATCAAATCTCCCAAAGAAAACGAGACAGGCATCGTTAAAAAGACTATTGAAGCTACCAAGGAGCACGGTCTTTTCGACAGACTTCTCATTTCCTCATTTGATCCGAAGCTTTTAGTTGAAGCAAAGGAAATTGATCCGAAGTGTAAAACAGGCTTCCTTTATGCCCCAAATCATCTTATCACTCTCACTATGTTCTGGAGACCTGTCGAATTTGCAAAGTCAATTGGTGCAGATGCTCTTCATCCCCAGTTCCTTTTCGTAGATGACAAATATGTCAAAAAAGCCCACGATGCAGGTATCATGGTTAACCCCTGGACTGTTGACAGCCCGATCTTTATCGACAAATTACTTCTCGCAGGTGTCGACGGCATTATCACAAATCTCCCCGACGTTGTGGGCGGAATGATGAAAAGATACGAATAAAACTAAAGAGTAGCAGTCAGATGATTGCTACTCTTATTTTTATACATTGATATAATAAACGTCGTTTCCTCTTGATTTAATGAATCTGATAAGGTCATCAAATTTCAGCCAGAGAAAAGCTGTGTTGTCGTTGGGATGGAAGCCGATATAACCGTCAACGGTCTTAAGGTCACTGTCAAGAACAACATTAACATCCGCACCCTCGTCATTGATAATACCGAAGGGTGAAACGGCACCGGGCTCAAGACCGAGATGCTTCATCAGCCTTTCATCGGAGCCGAAGCTGAGTCTTGAACAGCCGAGCTGCCCTCTTATTTCCTGCTGTATGTCGGGATGCTTATCCTTGAGCATTGAAACCACATAATGTGTTTTACCGTTTGCGTTACGAAGAAAGAGATTTTTGCAAACCTCTCCGTCGGTAAAAATACCCATAGCATCCATATCTTCAATGGTGCATACTGCCTGATGATGAATAACCTTGTATTCAATACCGAGATCATCAAGAGCCTTATACACCTTTTCCTGCTGCGTCATAGTCTGTCCTCACTTTTTGATATAGGTAGAAACGGTTCCGTCGTCCTTTGTAAGAGAAAGACTGTTTCCGTTTACAGAATACTCAAAGGTATCAACCATACTGTTTCCGTAAATTGAATAGCTGACGGTAAGCTTGTTCCCGCTTATTGAATAAGAACCGGTAAAGCTGCCATTAATGGGAATATTTACTACGGGAACTGTAAGATTAACGTAGGTGATTACAACTATTCCGCCTTCCTTGAATTCATATCCGCTCATACCTGTGCTGTCACTCCATTTGCCCATAAGACTGCCTGAGCCGGGAGTTACGATGGAAGTGCCCTCTCTTACATAAAGATTTGTACTGCCTGTTTCATCCGTAAGAGAAAGAGTATTCTTTGAAACGGAAAAATCAAATCTTTGGGTAACCTTCTGACCGTTCATAGTAAACTGAATGATAATGGAGGTGCCGTCAGTAAGGTAAACACCGCTGTATTCTCCGTTAAGAGCGGATGTGCTGATTGAAGTGACTCTCGCATCAGAAAAAGCGACACCGAAGGTACCATCATCATTAAAGGAGTATGATACAGTTGAATTATCATTTACCCAGGAGCCCACAATTTCATCAATGTCAGTTACTGCATTTGTGTTTGCAGGAACAGTATTTGAAGGTGCGGCAGCTCTTTGATAGGTTGCGGTTTCGCCGTCTTCGTGATCCTTCATTGAAAGGGTATTGTTTTCAACCTTAACAGTATAGCTGTTTTCAATGGTAGCTGAATAAATAGAAAACTTTGTAGTCAGCTTATCTCCGTCAAGAGCATAGGTGCCCTTTGAAACACCGTTAATGGGAATATTGATTACGGGAACAGTAAGATTCACATAAGTCATTTCAACGGTGCCGTCGGCATAAAAAGCATAACCGCTCATATTAGCGCTGTCAGTCCATTGGCCTAAAATAAGCTCACTGAGAGGTGTCGGAGGCACAGTAGTGGTCGGAGTGGTTGTCACATCCGGAGCAACCGTAACCGAAGGAGCAGCGACTGCAGTGGTTGAGGGTTCTTCGTCCTTATTCATTGCCGTGGTTGTGATGATTACAACAACAGCAAAAACCACAACTATTGCAGCGAGAAGTACAGCTATAATTTTTGTGTTTTTATCCATAATTTATTACCTCATAAAAATAAGAATTTCTCACATTTTACATCAGGAAGTCTTGCTGTAATACAAATAATAAGGGTATCCGTAACGGATACCCCCTCTTTTGCTTTAAGCAACTGTTGACTCAACTGTCGGTGCAACTGTGGAATCTGCAGGGGCTGTGTAAGCCATAAGCACAGTTACGGTACCGTCAGATGTGTCGGTAAGGGTAAGTGCACTTTCCTCGACAGTGAACATATAATCCTTCGTAACGCTCTTTGCATAAATAGTGTATGTAACTGTTACGTAGTAATTGCCGTCCTCTCTCTTTGCAACGGTGTAAACGCCGTCAACAGCACCGTTGAAGTTAACGTTAAGGATGGGAACCTTTACGTCGGCAAAGGTAACAACACATTTGCCTTCTTCCTTGAACTCATAGCCGGTCATACCTGTAGAATCTCTCCATGAGCCGAGAAGCTTCTTTTCGGGAGAAGCACTGCAAGCAGTGAAAACTGTGAGCACCATAAGTGCAGCAAGTGCAATTACAAGGATTTTTTTGATATGTTTCATATTCATAACCTCCTTTAGGTATGCTTCAGTATATCATATAAATTTTAATTTGTACAGACAAAAAAGAAAAAAAGGTTGCATTTTTATCGTTTACGGTATTTTTTTGTCGTATTGCAATTATCATTTTATTATGTTAAAATTACCTTAAATCAGGAAAAGGAATGAAATAATGATCGGATATATCAAGGATATTCCCCTTTGGGACAGACTTAAAAGCACCGACAAGCCGATAGTTTTATACGGTATGGGCAACGGTGCGGATATGATAATAGATGTACTCAATTCCATAGGAGTAGAATACAGAGACGTTTTTGCAAGTGACGGCTTTGTAAGAGGCCACAGCTTTCACGGAAAAAAAGTTCTCACCTATTCGGAAATCAAGGAAAAATATGAGGATTTCATTGTCCTTATGACCTTCGCCGTTCACGACAGTCCCACTCTCGAAAGGATTAAGGAGATGGCATCAGAGTGTGAGTTTTACTCACCTACTGTTCCAATTGCCGGAAAAGGTCTTTTTACCTTTGATTACCTGAAAGAACATAAAGAGGCTTTTCTCAGGGCATATAATATTTTATGCGACGAAAAAAGCAAAAGTGACTTTATTGACGTTTTAAATTTCAAGATTTCCGGCAAAACGGATTATCTTTTTTCCTCGATGTATGAAAAAAACAGACTTTACGAGGACATTCTGCACCTTTCCGACGAAGAGGTTATTGTCGACCTCGGAGCATATGACGGAGACACGATAAGGGAATTTCTTTCGGTGACAGACGGCAGATATAAAAAAATCATTGCCTTCGAGCCCGACGAAAAAAACTTCAGAAAGCTGACTGCGAAAACCGAAAATCTTGAGAAAATTGAAAGATACAACCTCGGTGCATGGGATAAAAAAGAAACTCTTTTCTTTGCAAAAAAAGGCGGCAGAAACTCAAGAAAAGACGAAAGCGGTATACCTGTAAATTTCGACAGCGTGGACAATATAGTAAGGGATGAGGTCACCTTTCTTAAAATGGACATTGAAGGCGCTGAAGCAAAAGCACTCAACGGTGCAAGAGAAACAATAAAAAAATATCTGCCCAAGCTTTATGTCTGTGCCTATCACAGAAACGAGGATATGTATGTTCTGCCTCAAAAAATCAAGGAGTTCGACAGCAGATATAATGTCTATTTCAGACATCACCCTTATATTCCCGCCTGGGAAAGCAATTTTTATGCAGTTATCGACGGAAATAAGTAATAGAAAAGTCTTGACTTAAAATCGGTTGTGTGTTAGAATATTGCCTGTCGGTATTACACCGATATTACGGATTAAGCGAAATGCTCCGTCTCGGCCCGCTCTTGCCGTGTAAAAATTAAGAGTATACTTTTTTTGCAGATGTGGCGGAATTGGCAGCATCATCACCGAAGCGCTCCCTGTGGGAGATCAAGCGAGGTGAGGATGGCGCAGCGGTCAAAATCCGACGAAGCGAACAGCAAGTAACGGATTTTGGGTACCGCAAGAGTTACGCGCTCTGCGAAAAAAAAGAACAATTTAATTAAATGCAGATGTGGCGGAATTGGCAGACGCGCTAGTTTCAGGTACTAGTGAAAGCAATTTCATGTGGGTTCAAGTCCCATCGTCTGCACCATAACTCAGTAGTTGAAAGACTTCTGAGTTGTTTTTTTGCAAACAAAAAACTCCGACAGAATTTCTAAACCTCTGTCGGAGCTGTTTTTTATTTATTTCTTATTTCTTGCACGCCACTGCTTGATATTGAACTTCTTAAATAATTTACCTTTGAGTCTCGGAACTTCAGTCATATTCTTAGGTTCAAGAACCTCAGCAAGCTCAGTTTCGTTCATAAGTCCGTCTCTGATTACCAGTTCTCTTACGGGTACACCGGTCTTTAAGGATTCCTTGGCTATTTCGGCGGATTTCTTGTATCCGATGTAGGGCTTAAGTGCAGTTGCGATACCAACACTTCTTTCCACATATTCATTGCAGCGTTCTTCGTTAACAGTAATGCCTAAAATACAGTTGTCAATAAGTGTGTCGATAGCATTGGTGAGTGCCTGAATACCTTCAAAAAGGCTGTAGAATATAACGGGCTCGAAGGCATTAAGCTCAAGCTGTCCTGCCTCAGCAGCCATAGTAACAGTCATATCGCTGCCGATAATTCTGAAGGCAACCTGAGAAACAACCTCCGGGATAACGGGATTAACCTTTCCGGGCATAATTGAAGAACCGTTCTGCTTTGCAGGAAGGAAGATTTCAGCAAGACCTGTCTTCGGTCCGCTGGAAAGAAGACGAAGGTCATTACACATCTTTGAAAGGTTGACCGCCGCTGTTTTAAGAGTTGAGGAAACAGTAACATAAATATCAAGGTTTGACGTTCCGTCAAAAAGGTCATCGCACTGCTTATAATTTCCGTCAACAACCTTTGAAATGTTATCGCATATATATGTAAGATAAAAGGGGTCACCGTCAATTGCAGTGCCGATTGCAGTTGCACCCATATTAAGCACATGAAGTGCTTTTTCAGCAAAAACAAATCTTTCAATATCACGCTTTACCGCTGAAGCATATGCGTGGAATTCCTGACCGAGGCGCATGGGAACTGCGTCCTGAAGCTGAGTTCTTCCCATTTTAAGGATACCGTCAAACTCTTCGGATTTTTGTATAAGCACATCGTAAAGTCTCTTTTCGGCAGGAATAAGAACATTAAGCATCTGAACAATGGCAATTTTACCTGCAGAAGGATAAACGTCGTTGGTGGACTGAGCCATATTTACATCATCATTGGGATGAATGATGCTGTAATCACCTTTTCTTCCGCCCAAAATTTCAATAGCTCTGTTGGCGATAACCTCGTTTGCGTTCATATTTGCAGATGTACCTGCACCGCCCTGAATGGCATCAACGATAAACTGGTCGTGCAATTTACCTTCGATGATTTCATCGCAGGCCTGAATTATAGCTTCAGCCTTTCTCTCGTCAAGTCTTCCCGAATCACGGTTGGTCATTGCCGAGGCTCTTTTAAGCTGGGCAAGAGCTTTGATGATTTCAAAATGCATAGGTATGCCTGTTATGGGGAAATTTTCTTTTGCTCTTAAGGACTGGACGCCGTAATAGGCATCAATGCTTATTTCTTTTTCACCGATTGAGTCGGCTTCAATTCTTGTTTTGGTTAAAGCAAATCTTTTCATGACAGTAAAGCCCTCTCATTATTACCTTTTTTTAACAAAATTAGCCTTTATGCTGACAATTATATCATAATAACTGTTTTTTTCAACAGATATTTGGAATTAAATTTAATATATTTAAAATGATTTTCCGCATAATCTGCAACACAGATTCATTTTCATTCGGCCTTTGTTATCTCATCACCCTCAAAAACCTTTCCGCCCTTTATAACTTTAGCGAAGATTCCCTCTCTGGGCATAACACACTGACCGACAAGCTTCTTTATAGCACAGCCATCGTGGCATTCCTTGCCTATCTGTGAAATTTCGATTATGCACTCCCCTATCTTTAATCGGGTGCCGACGGGAATTGTATAAAGCTCGATTCCCTCAGTGGTGATATTTTCGGCAAAAACGCCGTGACAAAAGCCGTCTGTAGGAAGCCCCTTTGATTTTTCAATGCTTTCTTTTGCAAGAAGACTTACCTGTCTGTGCCATTTTCCCGCATGGGCATCACCCTCAAAGCCGAAATCCTCAATTAAAACACCGGGATTGATTTTTGTTTTCGGTGTTCCTTTTTTTTCACTTATATTAATTGATAAAACCTTACCTTTCATTTTTATCCTCCTATTCTGTTAAGTCCGTGAGATGCACCGTAGCCACAAGTAAACTTATGCTCCATAGGCTTTGAAAGAATTGCCACTCTCACCTTTTCTCTTAATACATTCTCATCGTCGAGATACGGTCTCAGGTCAATTGCCTCATCCCAGCCGAGACATACCTTTACCCTTCCGTCGGAAAGAAGTCTTATACGGTTACACTCACTGCAGAATTTATCGCTTATGGGAGTTATAAAACCGATTCTTCCTTTGAAGCCATCACTTTCATAATATCTTGCCACACTTTTTTCAAAGGCTGTGCCCTTTTGTGAAGCAGGCTTCAGAAAAGGAAATTTCGCTAAAATTTCGTCTCTTTTGATTACAAGCCTTTCGTTGTCGCCCTCATCGGAAAAAGGCATAAGCTCAATAAACCGTACATCTATTTTTCTTTCACGGGCAATATTTATAAGGCTTTCCGCATCTTCATCATTCTGTCCCCTGATAAGAACTGCATTAATTCTCAGTGGCGATAAGCCGACCTTCTCACACCTTTCAATGCCCTCATAAACCTTATGAAGTCCGTCATAGCCGGTTATATTCCTGAAACGCTCCTCATCGGTAGTGTCAAGGCTTATATTAACTGCCGTAACACCCGCTTTTTTAAGGTCAGCGGCATATTCACCGAGCCTTATCCCGTTTGTGGTCAGGGCAAGCTTTTTTATACCGTCAATGCGGCTTATTCTTTCGGCAATGTCGCAGATATCCCGTCGCACCAAAGGCTCGCCGCCCGTAAGACGAACCTTGTTTATGCCGCAAGCAGCAAAGGCTCTGACGATTTTTTCAATTTCATCAGCCGCAAGCTCATTATTCTCTTTTTCATTCTGTGCTCCGCAATAGGTACAGTTGAGATTGCACCTTTTAGTAACGGAGACACGCAGATAATTAATCTCTCTGCCATAACTGTCAATCATTTTTAAAATCGCTCTTTCCGCCTGATTTTTCGAGAAGCTTTACTTCCCTTATTTCCATTTTTCGGTCTATAGCCTTGCACATATCATAAACCGTAAGCGCCGTAACGGAAGCGGCAGTAAGTGCCTCCATCTCTATGCCCGTTTTATAGGAGCATTTTGCCACGGAATAAATGTACAACTCGTCCTCACCGTTATTGTCAAAGCTTATTTCGACGCTGTCTATCGGAATATTATGGCAAAGAGGAATAAGCTCCCAGGTACGCTTTGCCGCCATAATTCCCGCAATTCTTGCCGTGGCAAGACCGTCACCCTTTTTAAGCTCTGACGAAAGAAGCTTTTTCAGAGTTTCTTTTTCCATTTTAACCTTTGCAAAGGCTTTGGCCGTTCTTTGAGTGATATCCTTTTCACCCACATCTACCATCAGTGCCTCGCCCTTTTTATTAAGATGAGTAAAATCAGTCAAGCTTATATCCTCCCATCTGTAAAAGTCTTTCTCTGAATTCATCGCTTTTCATTATTTCAAGGAATTTCTGTACCTGAGGTGTGTCATATGCTTTTTCATCAATGAGAACATCATATTCCTCAATACAGATTTCTATAAAATCAAGATTATACATCTTAGCCGCCGAATAAATTCCGAGACCGCAATCGGCATTACCGGCAGATATAAGAGCCGCCACAGCTGTATGGGTAAACTCTTCGTTACGGTAGCCCTCAACGGATGCTTTATCAATTCTGTATTTGCTTATGAGATAATCGCAAAATATTCTTGTGCCCGAGCCGAGCTGACGGTTGACATATTTTCCCTTTACAATATCGGCAAAGGTTTTTATACCAAGCGGATTACCCTTTTTGACCATAAGGCCCTGAACCCTGCCAACACCCTTTACGAGCCTTACCCCTGCGTCAGGGAAATATTTCTTCACATAGCTTTCGTTATATTCGCCCGTCTGTGTATCAAGAAGATGGATACAACCGAGATGTGCCTGACCGTTTTTAAGGGCGGTTATTGCGCCCATGCTTCCCACATGGCTTGAGGTAATACCGAAGGAAGCATCCTTACTTTTAATCATATCCGCAAGCTCGTCAATAAGAGGATCGTGGCTTCCTGTTATAATGAGAGAGGAAGCTATGCTGTCAAGCTCCTTGAGAAGTCTTATTTCAACCTCCTGCCCTGCCTCAAAGCCTTCGCTGTTCTGAGGAACAACAAGTATACCGTCAGCCTTTGTGAAGCTTGTAATAACTCCGGCACCACGGCTGAGAGGAATTGCTGTAAGAATATCTCCCACCTTGCCGAGAGTAACTCTGACATATTCCTGATATTTAAGGGAAGAGACAACTCTTTTTCCGAGCACTGCTTTTACGGTTTCGCGTCTTTCCTCCTTTTTGCCGTACCACATACCGACAATATCTCTCACTATTTCGTCCATAATAACGATAGCTGAAACGGGATAACCGGGAAGTCCCACCACGGGAACATTGCCTACAGCGCCTAAAACAGCCGGCTTGCCCGGCTTTACGGCTATTCCGTGAAAAATAACCTCACCGAGTGATGATATTACAGTGCTTGTATAATCATCTCTTCCCGCAGAGGAGCCTGCAAGAATGAGTACCATATCACATTCATTGACAGCTCTTTCAACTGCACCTTTCAAAAGCTCCTTTTTATCCTTTATTATGTCATATACCCTTGTCTCTGCACCACAGTTATGAAGCATTGAAGAGAAAATCGCAGAATTGAACTCGATTATTTCACCCTTTTCGGGATTGGCTCTCGGCGAGACAATTTCATCACCTGTGGGAATAATACCGACCAAAGGCTTTTTTATTACCTCAACCTCCAAAACACCGCCTGCAAGAAATGCCCCACAAAGAGAGGGTGTAATTTTTGTATAAGAGGGCGCAATCATATCACCCATACAGATATCCTCACCGACCTGACGGATATTCTGCCAGGGGTGATGAGCTGAAAGTATGCTGACCTTTCCGTCCTCTTTCTCTGTCACATCTTCAACCATTATAACCGAATCAAAGCCATCGGGTATCGGGTCGCCCGTGTCAACGACGGAATACTGCTCAGTATCAAGGATTATCGGACTGCTTTCGCTTGCGCCGTAGGTGTCTGCCGCTTTTACGGCAATACCGTCCATTGCACTCGCATTATAATGGGGTGAACAGATTGCCGCATAAACAGCCTTTGAGAGAATTCTGTCTGCAGCTTCAGATGAAGGTATTATTTCGGTTTTATTTGAAAAGGAAGCCTCGGAAAGAAAAGAAAAATATTCCTCCTTAGCTTTATGCAAGGGTGTGTTATCAAGATAGTTATGTCGCATTTTTCACCTCTTAAAACAAATGTATTTCTACTGCTTCACCGCTTTTGAGTCCTTCACGGTTACGATCAATTATAATATATCCGTCGCTTTCGGAAAGAAGGGATATAACTCCGCTTTTACCGAAAACGGGGATGGCTGTTTCACCCTCATTCTTCACACAGATTATTTCTTCTCTGCCGTGATTTGAGGATATGTTCTGTGAAAGAATTGCCCTAACGGTTCTCTCTTCTGTTTTACGGCAAAGAAGCCTTTCAACGAGAGGAACAATAAAGCGCAGACAGACAAAATAGCTCGCTGACGGATGTCCCGGAAGGCCGAAAACAGCTTTACCGTCAATTTTTCCGATAATAGTAGGCTTGCCCGGCTTTATAGCTATTCCGTGAGCAAAAACCTCACCGAGAGAGGATATAATATCTGCTGTCATATCTCTTGTGCCCGCAGAAGAGCCGCCGGAAATAAGAATAATATCGTTTTCACTTACTGCTTTAACCACAGCATTATATATTTCCTCACGGTTATCCTTTATTATGCCGTATTCCTTGCATACACAGCCCTTTTCTCTCATAAGAGCAGAGAGTATATGGCTGTTTATGTCTCTTATTTTACCAAAGCTTATTTCGCTTTCTATGGGAACTATCTCATCCCCTGTTGAAATTATTCCGACCCTAGGCTTTACTGTAACAGAAACCTCATTTATACCGAGCGCGGCAAGAATGCCCGTTTCACGGGAAGTTATTACGGTGCCCCTCATAAGAACGGTCTCACCGTCTTTTATGTCGTCGCCCTTTCGTGTAACATTTTCAAAGGGACTTACCGATTTATAAATAAGACAAAGAGAGTCAAAGCTGCAATCCGTATGCTCGACCATCACAACACTGTCAGCTCCCTCGGGAAGCATACCGCCCGTGGAAATTTTTATACATTGACCGTCACATAAAATCTGCGTTGCCTCTTCACCCATAAGGATTTCACCGACAATTTCAAGCTGGGCGGGAATGCTTTCACCGCAGCCGTAGGTATCCGAAGCCTTGACCGCATAGCCGTCAACGGTTGAACGGTTAAAGGCAGGAATATTTTCCGAAGAAATAATATCCTCGGCAAGAACTCTTCCCAAAGCAGAATAAAGGCTGATTTTTTCAGCCTCTGTGTTGTCAGATTTAAAACTGTTATTTATTATTTCAAAGGCCTCGTCACCTGAAACTACCTTCAGCACATTTCCACCCTCTTATTTATCTAATTTCCAGGAATCAATGAACTTTTTACCCCAATGACTTTTCGGTGAAGACAGAAGCTCCGTGGGAGAGCCTTCCTCAGCGATTTCTCCCTTATGAAAAATTATAATTCTGTCGGCAAGTCTTCTTGCCTGACCGGGCGAATGAGTCGTCATAAGAATTCCGCAGCCGTTTTTATCCTTGTAATTTCTTATTGCTTTTTCAATTATTTCGGTTCCTTCAATATCGGCGGCACTTGACGGCTCATCGAGAAGAAGAAAATCACATTCATTCATAAGCACTCTGCCGAGAGCCAGTCTCTGACATTCACCGCCCGAAAGACCGAGTGCATTTTTATCGGCAAAATCCGAAAGAGCAAGCAAGGACAGTATTTCATCAGCCTTTTTTTCCTTGTCTGTTCCTTCCTTGGCAGAAAAAACAAGATTTTTTCTGACGGTTTTTCTGAAGGGTATGCTTTGCTGAGGAAGATAATTGATTGTTCCCTCAGAAGAAACAGCACCCGATGTCTTTGGTAAAACACCGGATATTATTTTCAGAAGTGTGCTTTTTCCGCTTCCGTTAGGACCGACCACAACAACAGTTTCACCCTTTTTTACATTCAGCGACTCAATATCAAGAACTGTTCTTTCACCGTATTCTTTAGTTAGATTTTTAATTTCAATCATCATTCATCCTCCCTTGTAAGAAGTGATGCGAGGATATTGACAGTAAGGGAAATGAGCAGCAGAACGATACCGAGCGCAAGCGCAAAGGTAAAATTTCCTTTATTGGTTTCAAGCATAATTGCCGTTGTCATAACTCTTGTTTTCCATTGTATGTTACCTCCGACAAGGCTCACCGCACCAACCTCGGCAATAGATCTTCCGAAGGCGGTAAGAAGAACCGAAATAAGAGAAAAACGGTTTTCCGTAAGCAGAAGCAGAGAGGTCTTCCTTTTGGAAAAGCCGAGTCCCTTTGCCGTTTCCGTAAGCGGCTTTACATTAACGGAAATTATGGATTCAGTAAGATTTATCACAACGGGAATTATAAGCATACATTGAGCGATTACCATTACCTCCACGGTAAAAAGCAATCCAAGAGAGCCGAAAGGCCCGTATTTTGTGAAAAGCATATAGACAATCAGGCCTGCCACCACAGGAGGCAAGCCCATAAACGTACCGGTTATTTTTCTGACTGTCCTTTTGCCTTTAAAATTGCCCTTTGCCATAATTATACCGAGCGGCATTCCCACAAGGCAGGAAATCATTGTGCTGAAAAAGGACATACGGAGCGTTACACCGATAATCTGTAACAGCTCCCTGTCCATATTCAGAAGCATTTCAAAGGCTTCAGTAAATTTTTCCAAAGCTTATTCTTCGATAAGATAGAAGAGCGCTGAGCCGTACTGCTCTTTGCCGTATTCTGCGATGAGTGCCGATGCTTCATCACCGGTCATCCACTCGATAAGAGCCTTTGCACCTTCGGTGTTTACGCCTTCAAGCTTTTCAGGATTGCATTCGATAAGAGAATATGTATTCTTCATATCTTCGCCTTCAGCAAGGACAATTTCAAGATTGAGAGAAGCCTTGTTTGAAAGGAAGGTAGCCTTATCAGTAAGACAATATGCGCCCTTTTCACTTGCCATTGTAAGGCATGCGCCCATACCCTGACCTGCGCTTATATACCAGGTATCCTTTTCTGCATCGGGAACATTTTCGCCCCAGATTTTAAGCTCAGCCTTATGAGTACCGCTTTCGTCGCCACGGGAAACGAAGGGAGCCTCTGCGTCAGCAATTTTGCCGAATGCAACAGCTGCGCTTTCACTGTCCTTGATGGCTGCGGGATCAGCCTCGGGACCGACAACCACGAAATAGTTGTACATAAAGGGAATTCTTTCAACACCGTAGCCTTCAGAAACGAATTCTTCCTCGGAGGCCTTTGAGTGGACAAGGATAAGGTCAGCGTTGCCGTCCTTTGCCTTCTGGATAGCTGCGCCTGTGCCTGCTGACTGAATTTCAACAGTATAGCCTGTTGCCTTTTCAAAAGCAGGAAGAAGGTAAGGAAGAAGACCTGAGTCATTGACGGAGGTAGTTGTTGACATACGGATAACGGGGTTATCAGGGGTTTTGGTTTCTTCTCCGCCACCGCCGCAGGCAGCAAGAGAGAAGAGCATCAATGCTGCAAGTAATACTGCAAGAAGTTTTTTCATAATTCATTCTCCTTTTCAATCACGGAAGGTATAGAGGTTTCCCTCTGTACCCTTTGACCGGTACCTGTATTTTTTCTCCTTACAGGCAGTGTTATTTCGGTCACGCACGGATTTTCATACATTAAAATGCTTAGAAACAGCCGTGTCGGAATATGAATTAATGCGGACACGCCGCCAACTTCCAAAAAAAGATATATATTTTACTAAAATTACATAAAATTATTCAATAATTGTTGTAAATTTTGTATCTTTATGATATATTATATATCAATAGAAAAAATATTTCAAGTGGGATGTGATAAAAAAATGATTTTTGCAGTTTTGTGCGTAAGTGACAGATGCTCAAAGGGTATCTGCGAAGACAAAAGCGGTCCCCTTATCAAAGAAATTGTTGCTTCCCTCGGAAAAACGGCTGAATACATTACAGTCCCCGATGAAAAAGAGGAAATCGAAAAGGCGCTTATTTATCTTTGCGATGATGTCGGAGCCGACGTGGTACTGACAACGGGAGGTACGGGCTTTGCTCCGAGAGATATTACCCCCGAAGCAACAAAAGCAGTTATCGAAAGAGAGGCCCCCGGAATTGCCGAGGGTATAAGGCAAAAAAGTATGGAGATAACCCCAAAGGCCATGCTTTCAAGAGCCATTTCGGGAATCAGAAAAAATTCTCTTATCATAAATCTTCCGGGAAGCCCCAAAGCGGTCAGAGAATCATTGGAATTCATTCTTCCTGTTTTGCCCCACGCTGTTGAGGTTTTAAGCGGTAATACTCTTAATTGCGGCGGGAATTACGGAAAAGGCGGTGATTGATTGAGCATAAAAAATGTTACCCAGCTTTTCTGCATTGACGACAAAACGGCCTGCGTTATCGGCTGTGGTGCTCTCGGCACAAACGCAGCGGTGCATCTGGCAGGTGCAGGAGTAAGTAAGCTCTATCTTTGCGATTTCGACACCGTAAGCCTTTCCAATCTCAACCGTCAGTTTCTCTTTACCAAAACCGATGGAGGCTTTCTCAAATGCGATATACTAAAAAAAAGGCTGTCATATTATTCGGCAGATACCGAATTTGTTTCTGTAGTCAAAAAAATCACGTCTGCCGATGACCTGTCTTTTTTAAAGGATTGCGATATAATTCTTTGCTGTGTTGATAACGCAGTCGGAAGAAGGGCTGTCGCAGAGTTTTCCGTCAAAGAGAAAATCCCTTCCGTTTTCGGCGGAGTTGACGGCTTTTACGGAACAGCATATCTCTATGTTCCCGACAAATCTCCCTGCCCCGACTGTGCAGGAATTATCAATGATATATCCGTCAGAAGCTCCGTTTCCGCTTCAGCCGGAATCATCGGCTCAATGGAGGTTAATCTTGCCTTGCGGTATCTTCTTTCAAGAGACGAGGACGCCGCAGGAAAAATCTTTCTTTTTGACGGCAATATCTGGGATACTCTTAAAATAATACCCGGTTCAGAATGCAAAATATGTAACACCTGAGGTGAAAATATGTCAAACTTAAAAGGCTACATGGGTAAGGTGCTTTTCGTCGACCTTACCAAAAAGACCCACAGTGAATTCCCCTGGACAGACGAAGACAGAAAGAGAACCATCGGCGGTAAAATTATGGCTGCTGACATTCTTTTACAGCACATAAAACCCGGCATGAAGGCCTTCGATGAGGACAACTGGCTTGTTATTACGACAGGTCCCCTCACCCGCTGCAAAACGCCTTCATCCACAAGATTCAACATTTCAACAATCTCCCCTCTTACGGGTATTCTTACCTCATCAAACTGCGGCGGCCCCTTCGGCCGAAGACTCAAGAAGGCCGGTTGGGATGCTATGATTATCACCGGCAAGGCTGAAGAGCTTACCTGGATTGAAATCGTCGATGACGAAATTACATTCCACGATGTACCCGAAATGAAGGGTATGCTCACGGGCGAAATACAAAAGCAGTTCAAGGGCGGCGCAAGTCCTCTCGTAATCGGTCCCGCAGGCGAAAACAAGGTTCTTTATGCCGGTGTTTTCAGCGGTGAAAGAACAGCGGGACGAGGCGGTGTCGGTGCAGTCTTCGGTGATAAGAATCTGAAAATAATCACTGCAAAGGGAACCAAAGACCCTGAAATTTACGATCAGGAAAGACTTGACGCTCTTACCGAGGAATGGAAGATGCAGCTTTTACGCCATCCCATTACCGGTGCTCAGCTTTCAAAGCTCGGCACAGCCGGCCTTGTGGCTCCGATGCAGGCTCACAGAATTCTTGCTACAAAGAATTTCAGCGACGGAAGATTTGACGCCTTTGAAAAGGTTTCGGGCGAAGAGCTTGCCGAAAAACACCTTGTCGGTAACGGAAACTGCTATTCCTGCCCGATGCGCTGTGAACGACGGGTAAAGGTTGACGGCAAAAACGTCAAGGGTCCCGAGCTTGAAACCCTCGGCCTTTTCGGCCCCAATATTCTCAATGACGATATTGAAAAAATTCTTCGCTGGAACTATGAGCTTGATGAGCTCGGTATGGATACAATTTCCTGCGCAGGTTCAATCGCTTTCGCAATGGAGCTTCAGGAAAAAGGACTTTGGGACAGCGGTCTTGAATTCGGAAAAACCGACAATATAAGTGAGGTATTCAGGCTTATTGCAAACAGAGAGGGCATCGGTGATATCCTCGCCGACGGCACAAGACGTATGAGCGAAAAATTCGGCGGCAAAGAATTTGCAATCCAAGCAAAGGGTATGGAGCTTGCCGCTTACGAGCCAAGAGGTGCAGTAGGTCAGGGTCTCGGCTATGCTACCTCAAACCGCGGCGGCTGTCATCTCAACGCCGGATATATGGTTGTTCTCGAAGGACTCGGTCTTAATATGAATTCCTATACGGCAAAGGGTAAAGCAAGCCTTGCCATTATGTTCCAGAACACAATGGAGGCCGCCTCCGCAGCAGGTTGCTGTGTATTCACATCATATGCCATCCTTCCCTGGTTCATTGTGGCAAAGCCGACAAGTATGCTCACAAGAATCGTTCAGCAGGTTTTCAAGTTTATAACTCCCATCCTTTACATAGGTATGCAGTATCCCCAGATTCTCGCAATCAACGTTCCTCTCATTCAGTACCCGAGAGCAATCAATGCTGCAACCGGCTCAAAATACACAATGGGTACCTTTATCAAGGCAGGCTCATACGGATATAACGTCGAAAGAGTATGCAATATTATCCTCGGTCTTCCCGTAGGCAAGGATACCGACACTCTTCCGAAGCGTCTTACGGACGAGGAGCAGGTGCCCGGAAACAAAAAAACAAAGGTTCCTCTCAATAAAATGAAAAAGAGCTATTATATCATACGCGGCTGGAAGGACGGCGCTCCGACAATGCGAATGATCAAGAAGCTCGGAATTAAGCTTCCCGAATGTGCAAAGGAGGTTTACCCTTATGGTAAAAGTTAAAATTTTCGGCGTTATCCGCACAACAACCGGCTTCAGCTATCTTGAGGCCGACGCAAAAACAGTAAACGATATTTTCGAGGTTATTTCCTGGAGAATGGCTCAGGGCTATCAGGAGGACAAGGAAGAGCTCGAAAGAATGAAAAACGACCCTAACGTCAAATATATCAAGCCTAAAAACCCTGCTCTTGAATATCACGATAAGCTTCAGTTCAAGGATGCTGTGGTTTATGTCAACGGTGAGCGCTGTTTAAGAAAAGGAAAGAAGCTTTCCGACGGCGACGAGGTATGGCTTTTGTCACCGGCAGCAGGCGGATAAATAATAAATAAAAAGAGAGAATTCTGAATTTCAGATTTCTCTCTTTTCTAATTTTCTCAATCTTAAAGCACGTCTGCCAGATCAAGAATAAGCTTTTCTGTTTTCTCCCAACCGAGGCAGGGGTCGGTGATTGATTTTCCGTAAATGCATTCCTGAGGCTTTTGTGCGCCGTCTTCAATGTAGCTTTCAATCATAAGGCCCTTTACGATATTTTTGACATCAGCGGAATGACGGCAGCTATGAAGAACCTCCTTGGCAATTCTCGGCTGCTCCATCCATTTTTTACCTGAGTTTGCGTGGTTGGTGTCGATTATAACTGCGGGATTCTTGAGCCCCGATTTTTCATAGGTTTCAGCAAGATGAATAAGGTCCTCATAATGATAGTTGGGTAATGACTGACCGTGCTTGTTGACATAGCCTCTGAGAATAGCGTGAGCAAGAGGATTACCCTCGCTTTCAACCTCCCAGCCTCTGTAAATAAAGGTATGAGCGTGCTGGGCAGCAGTTATTGAGTTCATCATAACGGAAATGTCTCCGCCTGTAGGATTCTTCATACCGACAGGAATATCAAATCCGCTTGCTGTCAGACGGTGCTGCTGATTTTCAACCGATCTTGCACCGATTGCAACGTAAGAAAGAACATCGGATAAGTATCTGTAATTTTCGGGGTAAAGCATTTCATCGGCACAGGTAAAGCCTGTTTCCTGAATTGCTCTGATATGAAGATTTCGGATTGCAACAACACCCTTCAGCATATCCTCACTCTTATGAGGGTCGGGCTGATGAAGCATTCCCTTGTAGCCGTCTCCCGTTGTACGGGGCTTATTGGTATAAATTCTCGGAACGATGATAATTTTATCGGAAACCTTTTCCTGAACTCCTCTGAGACGGGATATGTAATCAATTACGCTGTCATCATTGTCAGCCGAGCAGGGACCGATGATAAGAAGAAATCTGTCGTCTCTGCCCTCGAAAACAGCTTTTATTTCCTCGTCACGCTTTAATTTTATTGCTTCAAGCTCAGATGTTAAAGGATACTGAGCCTTGATTTCCATGGGAATGGGTAATTTTCTTTTGAAATTCATATTCATTTTTATTGCCTCCAAAAATTATTTTTTATCAAACAGTGCTCTTCGCTCAGTTGAGTGACGCATCATTTTTCTCATACCGTCAACATCTTCACTTTCAAGCATTGATTTAAGCTTGTTGAATTCGTTTATAAAAAGATTCATCTGTTCAAGTAAAGCTCCCTTATTCTCAATAAAAAGCTCACTCCACATAATGTCGTTTATCCTTGCGATACGGGTAAGGTCACGGAAGGAGTCACCCGTAAATTTTTCCATATCCTCCTTGTCGTTGCAGGTCATAAGAGTTATGGCAATGCAATGGGTAAGCTGAGAAAGAAAGCCGATCATTTCATCGTGCTCCTCAGGTGAAAGTGTGGTCACATTTGAAAAGCCGAGAAGTCTGCCGAGCTCCATGCAGGTGTTTATAGCCTCAGGAGTGTTTTTCTCTGTGGGAGTTACAATGTAGTTTGCACCGGCAAAGAGCTTGTCCGTACTGTTTTCAACACCCGAAACCTCACGTCCTGCCATAGGATGAGCCCCGATAAATTCCACATCCGCTCGGAGCATTCCCTGGATTTTATAAACTATACTGCATTTTACGCCCGTAACGTCGGTGATGATTGCACCGCTTTTTAAAAGGTGCTGATTTTTTTCAATCCACTCAACAAAGACATGGGGATATAAGGCAAAGATTACAAGGTCAGCCTCCCCTATAAGCCTTTCGTCAAGCTCAACAGAGCCCTCATCGATAAGATTTTCCTTAAGAGCATAATCAATTGAGCTTTGCTCCTTGGTTATTGCGCTTATATGAAATCCGAATCTTTTAAGTATTCTCGCATAGCTGCCGCCTAAAAGTCCAAGACCGACTATGAGTATTTTTTTGCTGACATCAACTATCATTCCAATTTCACCTCTGCTCCGAGTTTTTTTATATCCTCAAAGAAGCCCGGATAGCTTTTTCTGACGGCCTCAACGCCGTCAATTGCTCCGCCCTTCTTTGAAAGTATCAGCGAAAGAGCCATAACAATGCGGTGGTCATTATGACCGCAAAGATTATCAATACTTTTTTTCAGCTCCTGCTTTGGTACTGTTATTTTATTTTCACCGAAAATCAGTCCGCCGCCAAGCTTTTCAAGCTCCTCGTGCATTACCTGACCTCTGTCGCTTTCTTTTACCTTAAGGCGGTCTGTGCCCGTCAGCACAGCACCGTTTTTGAGAGCAGACAAAGCAATCAGCACGGGGCCAAGGTCGGGACAGTCCGAAATATCCAGAGTCGGCGTACCTTTTGATATTTCATCAAAATATTTTTTGTAAATCTTATCACCCTGAAGGCTGTCGGCATTAAGATTGCCGATTTCAACCTCGGAGCCGATATAATTGAATGCGTCAAGAAAGGCGGCGTTTGAATAATCGCCCTCAACTGAGCCCGAAAATGCGTGAAGCTCAGATTTTCCGATGACAATATTCAATTCATCCTCAAAAGCTATGTCTGCACCAAAGGCCTTAAGAGCCGACACGGTGAGATTTATATAAGATCTGCTTTCAAAGGGAGGAATAATCCGTACTGTGGATTCTTTGCCAAGATATACGAGAGCGAAAATGAGTCCCGTAATAAACTGACTGCTTATGTCCCCTCTTATTTCATACTGTCCGCCTTCAAGCTTTCCGCAAAGAGTTACCGAATCTTCACCCTTAACAAACTTAAAGCCACGCTCTTTACAAAGCTTTTCATATATATTTAGAGGTCTTTCAAAAAGTCTTTTACTGCCCTTTAAGGTAATTTCCTTACCGAGACACAGAGCAAGAGGTATAAAAAACCTTAAAGTACTTCCGCTTTCCCGACAATTCAGAACAGTATCGGTAATTTTCATAAAGGATTCGGGATTTACGGATACGGTATCCTTTTCTATCTCTGTTTTTACACCCAATGCCTTAAGACAGTCAATGGTGGCAAGAATATCCTCGCTGTAGTCTACGCCCGAAATAAGGGATTTTCCTTTTGATAAGGCCGCCCCTATCAGATATCTGTGCGCCATGCTTTTTGACGGCGGTGCATCAATGCTTCCCTTTAAAACACAAGGACTAAAATTTGCTTTCATATTACTTACCTTCCGCCAGATAGTCAATAGCCTCAAGATATCCGTCTGTACCGTGGCCTGTTATTGTTTTGACACAGGCAAGACGCACATAGCTTATCTGACGGAAATCTTCTCTTTCCTCAACCTTCGAAATATGCACCTCAACGGTCGGAATGTTCACGGATTTGACCGCATCGAGAATTGCGATGCTTGTATGGGTATATGCACCCGGATTAATTACGATTCCGTCTGTGTTACCGTAGGCACTCTGAATTTCATCAACAAGGTCGCCCTCATGGTTGGACTGAAAAATTTTAACCTCTATATTCTTTTCCTTGCAGTGATTGCTGATTTTTTCCGTAAGATCCGAATAGGTTTCTTTTCCGTAATGCTCAGGCTCTCTTATGCCGAGCATATTTATATTAGGTCCGTTTATAACAAGTATTTTCACTTTATCAGCTCCGTTCTTTTTTTGAGAATAAAGTTCGCCTCATCCTCTGCCCTTTTCATATCGGGAACAATAACATCAGCCGTCGCTTTATAAATATCTATTCTCTCGTCATAGACTTTCTTCAGCTTTTCCTTTGTATCGGACAAGGGCCTGTCATCGGTGGGACAAAGTCTTTCAAAATCCGCATCAATGAAAAATATCCTTCCGTTTCTTTTGAGAGCATTTATGTTTTCCTTGCGCAAAATTGCTCCGCCGCCCGTTGAAATTATAAGGCCGCTTTCTGAGGATACATCTCTTATAACCTCAGCTTCAAGATCACGGAAATATTTTTCACCCTTAAGACCGATAAGCTCCTTTATTGAACAGCCACATCGTTTTTCAATTTCCTTGTCTGTATCCGTAAAGGTAAATCCGTCAAGCTTCAGCTTTTTTCCGACTGTGCTTTTTCCGCTTCCCGGCATTCCCGTCAGAACAATATTCTCTTTCGTCGAAAGAACAGAGGAAAAAACTCTGTCGGCAGCTTCAGCCGGAATTTCTTTGTCGAGAAATATCCCAACGGCGACAACAGCCTGCATAACCAGCATATAAAGACCGCCTGCAGCCTTTATCCCCTTTTCTCTTGCGCTTAAGACAAGGTTTGTTGAAAGAGGATTATATACCGCATCAATAACACCCGAAAGGTTGCTGAAATGAGAAATGTCAATTGGCATACCTTCGCAGTCGGGATACATTCCCGAAGGGGTTGTGTTGATAATCACGTTTGCATCGGAATGGTTGGTTATTGCTTCCTCGTAGGTTACATAATTTTCCGATTTGCTTCTGCTTACGGTGACAATGCTTTGTGCACCCAAATCCTCCGTCAGCACACGGGCGGTTTTGCTTGTGCCTCCAGTGCCGAGTATGAGAACCTTTTTGCCTTTAATTTCGACACCTGTTTTTTCTATAAGTGCCTTCATTCCGTAATAATCGGTGTTGCTTCCGTAAAGCTTACCGTTTTTATTTACAACAGTGTTTACAGCACCGATTCGCTTTGCAATATCACTCATTGAATCAAGATAAGGTATAACCGTCTGCTTATAGGGAATGGTTACATTTATGGCATTGAACTCCTTTTTTCTCAGAAAAATATCAACCTCTTCCTCACTGAGCTCAATAAGCTCATATTCATAATCGGCAAGTCTTCCGTGAATATCTTTTGAAAAGCTGTGGGTAAGCTTTTTGCCTATACAGCCGTATTTTGCCATAAATTATTCACTTCCCTTCAGCCAATCTGTGCCGAATCTCACAGCAAGCATATCGCATAAGACAATTGCAGCAGCCGCATCCTGGACAACACGTGCTCTGTGAACAACGGTGGGGTCGTGTCTGCCCTTCGGCTCAATGACCGTTTCATTCATATTGATAAAGTCAACTGTATTCTGTGTCTTAAAAATAGTCGGAGTAGGCTTTATAACAGTTCGGAAAAGGATTGGCATTCCGTTTGTTATTCCGCCGTTTATTCCGCCGTTATCATTTTTGGAGGTTACAATCTTTCCCTCTTCAAGGCAGAAGGGATCATTTGCATCGCTGCCTCTCATATCAGCAAAGGCAAAGCCTGCACCGAATTCGATACCCTTGACGGCGGGAACGGAAAACATCATATGAGAAACAAGACCTTCAACTGTATCAAACCAAGGCTCGCCAACACCTTCGGGAACACCGATTATTGCTGTTTCAAGTATTCCTCCGACGCTGTCACCCTCATTTGCCGCTTCGAGGATTTTGCTTTTCATTTTTTCCTCACAGCTTTCCTCAAGGACGGCAAAGGCTTTTCCGTTAAGAGCCTTAATATCTTCTTCAAGATTACCGAAATCTCTGTCTGAGGCTCCGCCGCAGCTTTTTATATGAGTACCGATGAAAATTCCTTTTTGCTCGAGAGCAGATTTACATATCGCCCCTGCGGCAACAAGAGCGGCAGTTATTCTTCCGCTGAAATGTCCGCCGCCTCTTGAATCCTGATAGCCGTGATATTTGCATTGAGCAGTATAATCAGCATGAGAAGGACGGGGTATTGTTTTAAGCTCGGCATAATCGGAGCTTTTCACATTTTCGTTTGGTATAAGAACAGTGAGAGGTGTGCCGGTTGTTTTTCCGTTTATGACTCCGCTGACAATTTTAAAGGCATCCTTTTCCTTTCTCGGCGTGGAAATTTTTCCGTCGGGACGTCTGAGAAAAAGCATATGCTCAATGTAATCCCTGTCAATTTCTATTCCCGGTGCAAGTCCGTCGAGAACAGCGCCGATGTATTCACCGTGGCTTTCACCGAAAAGGGTGACCGCTATACTGTTACCGAATGTATTTTTCATCAGTTTCATCCTTTCAAAGTGGCTTCTGCCATATCCATAACCTGATTGAAGCTCATCTTTTTCATTTCGTATTTGCCTATTTCGTTGACAACTGTTACCGTAACGGAATTACCGTCGGCTTTTTTATCGTGCAAAGCCGCTTCACGGATTTTATTAAGATCAAAGTCTATTATATTATAAAGTCTGCATTTTTTAAGAACGTTAATAACTCTCGGCCTTATTGCTTCACCGCACATAGGGATAAGCCCCAGCGCCACACATTCACCGTGATAAAGCTCAGCCATATTTCCGCTGCTTTCGATACCGTGACCGATTGTATGTCCGAAATTGAGTATTTTTCTGATACCCGATTCCTTTTCATCCTGCTCTACAACTGTTTTTTTGATATTAAGTGAACGGATGATTATTTCGTCTATGCTTTCCTTTATATCTTTGTTTTCAAATATTTCAAAAAGCTCACTGTCCGATGTAAGAGCCATTTTTATCGCCTCGGCAAGACCGTTTGAAAACTGCCTTTCCGCAAGAGTTTTAAGAAGCTCAGGGTCAATAAGAACCTTTTTAGGCTGATAAAAGGCACCGACAATATTTTTTATTCCACCGAAATTGATTGCTGTTTTTCCACCGATTGAGGAATCAATTTGGGAAAGAAGCGTTGTAGGAATATTATAAAAATCAATTCCTCTCATATATGCTGACGCTGCAAAGCCCGAAAGATCACCCACAACTCCGCCGCCGACAGCAACAACACAGTCCTTCCTCGAAAAGCCGTTTTCAAGCATTATGTGAAGAAGCTTTTCAAAGCCTTCAATGCTCTTTGAGCCCTCGCCTGCTTCAACGGTACATATAAAGGGAGTTTTACATTGAAGGGCAACTGTTTTTGCATATACAGCGGGAACGCCCGTATCGGTTACGACCAGAACACGTCGGTTTAAATCGAGATGCTCCCCTGCTTTTTGAAGAACGCCTCTTTCTACAATAATGTCATAGCTGTTTTCTTTAAGCTCAAGGTGTATTGTCATAACATTCACTCCTATATTTCACAATGAGGTTCAAAAGTTCCCGCAATTTTAAGTCTGTCACAGACCTTGCTTAATTCCTTTATCATTTCTTTACCTTTATCATTATCAATAATGCCGTCAATTTCAACATAGAAATAATATTGCCAGGAATGCTTTTTCAAGGGTCTGCTTCTTAGTGCAGTCATATTGTAGCCGTATTTACCGATAATGCTTATTGCCTTTGCAAGTGAACCTGCCTCGTGCTTGACGGTAAACATAAGCACAGAGCTTGTGAACGATGGAGAATCGGCTCTGACCCTTGAAAGAACAGCGAAACGGGTTGTGTTTTCACCGCTTTTATTGATATTTGCCTCAAGAATTTTAAGTCCGTAAAGCTCCGCTGTTTCCGCGCTTGCAATTGCACCGAGAGATTTATCATTCTTTTCGGCAACTGTTTTCGCAGCGGCTGCAGTATTGTTTGCTTCTTCCGTATCAAATTTGCGGAACTTGATATAATCGTGACATTGACCGAGAGCCTGCGCGTGGCTCGTAACCTTTTTGATATCTTCAACGGTTGAGCCGGGAACACCGAGAAGATTCTGATGAATTTCAAGCTCATAAATTCCGTTAACAAAAAGCGCACCCGAAAAAATAAGGTCTATCGTCTGGCCGACCTCACCGGCATAGCTGTTTTCTATGGGAAGCACAGCAACATCAGCCTCACCGTTCAGAACAGAATTATACGCTGATTTAAAATCTCTGAAGGAGATGCGGTTGCTGTCAGGAAAGATTCTTCCCGCCGCTATATGGGCAAAAGCACCTTCAACTCCGCTGTAAGCAACCTTGAGTCCGTTTTGCATACGGTACTGATAAGCACGGGAAACAGCCATAAGATTTTTGATATATTCGATGTAATAGCCCTTGATCACTTCGTCACTTATTAAAGCAGCGTTTTTTTCAATAACTGCTTCCTCTCTTTTAGAGTCAAGAATGGGCAAACCGAATTCCTTTTTATATTCAAAAACCATCTCTGCAGCTCTCATTCTTTCAGTAAAAAGCTCAGCCATCTGAGAGTCTACTCTGTTTATTATTTCTCTTGCCTCATTCAGTTTATCTGACATATATTTCATCCCCTTCAAATTAAAAAAACCTCACTTGCTTTGTTACAAGTGAGGCCTTAAAAAACACTGTCAAAAAATCAAGTAATTTCAAAAAATTCACGCTCTCACAAGTAACTTTTCCAAAGCAAAATAAGCATAGCTAAAGTAAAAAGCTACGCCAAAGCTAAAGAAATATTTACTTTCTCTTGAGAGAGTCAAGTTCATATCCATTACCTTCAAACTTTATTTTTTACAATTATATTCCTATGAAAATGAATTGTCAATATAATTTTTTAATTTTTTATCATAGTTTTCAAGAAAAAAACAATCGTCATATTGACTCGAGCAAAACCTTTTCTCCGCCCTTTTTACGGGAGATTTCTGCCCCAACAGCAATATCGTGGCTGATTACTGTGGCGTCAATGGTGGTGATATCCTTAAGGTCCTTCATTTCACCGCATAATATTTTAATAAAACCCGAAATAAGTCTGATATCGCCCTCAACGTGGCCTGTAAAGCCGGGACTTCCCGTGTGGATTGTGGTTGATTTACCGCCGAAAATATTCAGTTTAAGGTTTGTACCTGATCCTTTCAGCTCACCCTTTGTTCCGACGATATGACTTTCACGGAAGCATTTCTGAGAGAAGGCAGTCATATTAAGCACAGCCGAAGCACCGTTTTCAAATTCCATCTCTACAATCTGATGGTCACAGACATTGTTATCACACATATAAACGCATCGGCCGTAATCCCCGTACTTAAGAGCATCAACTATATCCTGCTTACTGTTCTTCAGCTTGCCCGTAAGAGTTCTTTTCATATATTTGACAAAGGTAGCCTTATAAAAGGGATCGGTTATGTAAAGCGCTTCGGCATCGTAAGGACAGTTTTTCTTTACCTTACAGCCGCCCAGACATCTGTCCGTTGCGCCCTCAGGTGCATTTTCCTTTTTAAAATGCTTAACACCGCCGACAGAGCTTACAGAAACACAGGGAGAATCAATAAACCAAGCAATAAGGTCGATATCGTGACAGCATTTGGCAAGAATCGACGGAGTGGAAGTAAATTCATCTCTCCAGTTACCTCTTACAAAGCTATGCGCAAAATGGAAGTAACCAACATTTTCCGTGTGGTTTACGGAAACAACCTTTCCTATCTTTCCGCTTTCGATAATCTCTTTTATCTTTGCATAGTAATTTGAATAGCGAAGCACGTGGCAGATAATAAGGATTACTCCGTTGGCCTCCGCCATATCACGGAGAAGTCTGTATTCATCCTTGACACCGCTTACGGGCTTTTCGAGAAGAATATATTTATAGCCCGTTTCGATGGCTTTTTTTGTTATTTCAAAATGAGAGGCATCCTGAGTGGTGATAATAAGAGCATCGGATATAATTCCCTTCGAAAAGAAATCGTCAGAGGAAAGGAACTGCTTTTCCTTGGGAATTTTATATAAGGGTGCAATATCGTCAAGTGCCTGCTGTCTTATATCGCACAAAGCAACAATCCTTGCTTTCTTAGAGTGAAAATTCTTTATAAATCCCATATATTCCGTTCCGCGGTTACCGAGACCTATAACAGATATAGTTTTCATTTCCTTCAACCTTTCTTACGGCAATTATGCTTATTTAAATTCGGGTACCCAGCCCTTATGTGCTTCAAGAAGGTCATCAACCATCTTTTTGATAGTGTCGATGTCAAGCTCACTTCCTGTATGGGGATCAAGCATTGCAGCCTGATAAATATGCTCCTTTTTGCCCGTTATGGCGGCTTCAATCGTAAGAAGCTGAACGTTGATGTTGGTCATATTCATCGCTGCACACTGAACAGGAAGAGCACCCACACGGCAGGGCTGTACACCATAAGCGTTTACGAGGCAGGGAACCTCAACGCAGGCATTTTCGGGAAGATTGGTAATAAGATGGCCTGTATTAAGAACGTTACCGCCGATTTCATAGGGTACACCCGTTACCATTGCTTCCATAATTCTCGAAGCATATTCGTTTGAGCGCTCGTGCTCTCTTGCACCCTTTTCGAGCATTTCCGCATAATCCTTTTTCCATTTTTCAATCTGGCTTACACAGCGACGGGGATATTCATCAAGAGGAATATTATATCTTTCGATAAGCTCGGGGTATTTTGATTTGATGTAAAACATATTATATTCGGCATTATGCTCACTTGACTCAGTGCAGTAATAGCCGAAGTTTTTAATGTAGTCCATTCTTACCTTATCGTCAGCGTCTTCCTGTGCCATATAAGCATCAACTCTTGATTTTATTTCAGGATAAAGGTCAACACCGTTTTTATCTCTGATATCAAGAAGCCATCCCATATGGTTGATACCTGCGATAAGCTCTTTTCTGCCCTCAAGCTTATCCTCCATACCGAGCTTTTTAAGAAGGCCCTCCGAGCAGCACTGAACACTGTGGCAAAGACCGACGGTTTTGATGGGAGTGTAACGGAGCATATAGCCCGTAAGCATAGCCATAGGATTAACATAGTTAAGGAAAAGCGCATCGGGACATACCTCAGCCATATCATCGGCAAAATCCTTAAGTACGGGAATTGTGCGAAGAGTACGCATAATTCCGCCAATGCCGAGAGTGTCGGCTATAGTCTGTCTTAAGCCGTACTTTTTCGGAATTTCAAAGTCAATAATCGTGCAAGGATCATAAAGGCCGACCTGAATAGCATTGACAACAAAGTTTGCACCATGAAGGGCATCCTTACGGTTTTCGACACCAACATAGCACTCGATTTTACCGTAGCCACCCTTTGCATTTCTCATAGCCTCAAGAATTACACGGCTTTCCTCAAGTCGTTCTCCGTCAATATCATAAAGGGCAAAAACGCTGTCCCTGAGTGCCTCGCTGCACATACAGTCACCGATAACATTTCTCGCAAAAACTGTGCTGCCCGCACCCATAAATGTAATTTTCATAATAGATTCTCCTTTTTGTTCCTTTGTCCTAATTATATCAGAAAAGATAAACTTTTCAATATTTTTTCAGAATTATTATTCGAGCTCATCATAAGAAAGACCGATAATTTTTCTTATATCGTCAAGCAGCTCCATCACCTCAGCCGTAGCTTTAAGAGGAACCATATCACTTTCCTTTTTGCCCGAGCGTATATCCTTTGCTACCGCATCAAATTCATCGAGATAAGAATTGATTTTCGGGCCGTTACCCTTAAAGGTTTCCCTACTGAAAAGTCCTTTTTTACAGGTAATACCGTTCATAGCGTGGAAGAAGGGAGCCTTGATTTCACCTTTTTCACCCTTAATGGACATTTTTTCAAGGCCCTTGCTGTCATTGATTGAGGCGGTTATATAAACCTCAAAACCATCGGAATATTTGAAAACAATATCCTCGCCAAGGTCAATCCCCTCTTTGATTTCGGCCTTTGCCTCAATACTTTCCGGCTTACCCCATAATCTGTAAGCGTAAGTTATGGGATAAATCGTTATGTCGAGAAGTGCACCGCCGGCTCTTTTCGGGTCTGTATGTCTGCCCTTCATACCGACTGTACGGCTGTGATAGCTGAAAAATGCCGATTGGATTTTTCCGATTTTTTCCGTGTCAATCCATTTCTTTGTCATATTTGCTGAGGGTGAAAACCAGGTCCACATTGCCTCGCAGAGATAAACATTCTTTTCCCGGGCAATTCTTATAAGCTCCTTTGTTTCATCGGCAGTAACCGTAAAAGCCTTTTCACAGAAAACAGGTTTACCGAGTTCAAGAGAAAGCTTTGCATAACGGAAATGAGCATTGTGGGGCGTAACGATATAAACACCTTCCACACCCTCAGCAGTAATCGCCTTTTCGGGTGTATCATAAGCTGTTCCGCCGTGCTTTTGGGCAAAGGCTTTTCCTTTTTCGTAATTTCTCGTATAAACGGAAACAATTTCGTGTCTCCCACTCTTATTAAGCTGATTCGCAACTGTGTTTGCGAGGCTTCCCGCTCCGATAAAGCACCATCTGAACTTATCCATAAAATCAACCTTTCGTTGTTCGATATTCCCATTATGACACATACATAATAAAAGTTCAATACAAAAAGTAAAAACAGCCTCTTGGGCGACACTTCACAAGGAAGTTAAGGTTTTTATTGGCTCTTTTCCGCTTAAACATTATGAAAAACTCCCGAAATACGCGAGTATTACGGGAGTTTTATCATTTCCTTTAAACGAAAAATTTCTCAATAAAAACTGC
>JAZUMO010000095.1:0-4792 GCA_045603665.1 Acutalibacteraceae bacterium | reverse complement strand
AGCTTACTTCAATGCAAACCTGGATATGGTAAACAAAAATACAATGGAAGCTCTCTTTGCTGAACATCCAGTATACACAAAAATCCGTGACGACGCTCCTGTAAGATATGCTATCGGCAGCGAAGTTAAAGAAGTAGTATGTGCTGACGGTTGCTACATCGAAGGTTATGTAGAAAACAGCGTTCTGTTCCGTGGCGTTAAAATCGGTAAAGGTGCTATCGTAAGAAACTGTGTTCTCATGCAGGATACAGTTGTTGAAGACGGCGTAGTTCTGGAAAACGTTATCTGCGACAAAGACGTAGTTATTACAAAAGATAAAAAATTAATTGGCGACGAAAGCCTGCCGGTTTTCGTGGAAAAAGCTGCCAGAGTTTAGGAGGCAACTATTTTGAAAATTTTATTCTGTTCCAGTGAAGCCGTACCTTACGCAGCCAGCGGCGGTCTTGGTGATGTGGCAGGCTCACTTCCCCAGGCACTCCGTAAAAGACTTATCGGCTGCCGTGTGGTAATGCCTCTTTATGACACCATCAAGCAGGAGCTCAAGGATAAGATGACCTTCATCACAAATATCTCTGTTCCCGTGGCATGGCGCAGACAGTACTGCGGAATTTTCCAGGCCAAGCACGAAGGCGTAATTTACTATCTTATCGACAATCAGTATTATTTCAAGCGTGACACAATCTACGGTCACTATGACGATGCGGAAAGATTTACCTTCTTTGCCCGTGCCGTCCTTGAAATTCTTCCCGTTGTTGACTTTAAGCCCGACATCATTCACTGTAATGACTGGCAGTCAGCTCTCACACCCGTTTTCTATTCAACCTTCTACAGCAAGGATCCCTGGTATCAGGGCATCAAGACTGTTTTCACCATCCATAACATTCAGTATCAGGGAACATATGGCCTTGAGCTTGTCAATGATGTTGTCGGTCTTAACCCCGAGGATACCTCAATCTACGAATACGACGGTGACGTTAACTTTATGAAGGGTGCTATCGAATGCTCTAACAAGGTTACAACCGTTTCTCCCTCTTATGCAAACGAAATTCTTGACCCCTGGTACAGCCATGGTCTTGATACCATTCTCCGTGAGCGTCAGTGGAAGCTTCAGGGTATTCTTAACGGTATTGATGTAATTAACTATAACCCCGAAACCGACAAGAATATCGTTAAAAATTACAATGTAAAGACTGTCAAGAAGGGCAAGGCAGAAAACAAAAAGGACCTTCAGGCTGCTCTCGGTCTTCCTCAGAAGGAGGATACACCCATCATCGGTATTGTTACCCGTCTTGTTTCCCACAAGGGACTTGACCTTATCAAGGGTATTCTTGATGAGCTTCTTTATACCACCGATGTTCAGATTGCTCTTCTCGGCTCAGGCGACTGGCAGTATGAAAACTTCTTTAAGGAAATGGCTGCCAAATACCCCGACAAGGTAGGCATCGAAATCGGCTTTGTTCCTGCTCTTGCAAGAAAGATTTATGCCGGTGCAGATATCTTCCTTATGCCCTCAAAGAGTGAGCCCTGCGGACTTTCACAGATGGTTGCTCTTCGCTACGGCACAGTGCCCATCGTAAGAGAAACCGGCGGTCTTCGTGACTCCATCACCGACAGCGGTGACGGCGAGGGTAACGGCTTTACCTTCAAAACCTACAATGCTCACGATATGCTCGGCGCTATCAGAAGAAGCCTTGATGCTTATGCAAACAAGGAATACTGGGACAGCCTCGTGGTAAGAGCTATGGAATGCGACTTCAGCTGGGGTAAGAGCGCTAACGAGTATATCAAGATGTATAAGGAAATACTTAAATAATCTAAAATTATGAATCGCGGGGTAGATAATCGACAGGGTATAGCTTCTGTCCGCCCCGTGAGACTTTATAAAATGATTTCAGGGACACTGTGATGTGTCCCTGATTTTTTATTTGCTTTCTTATACACCGCTTATCTGTTTTAAAATCACTTATAATTCAACAGATTTGCATATTTCCGGAATAATGAATTCAATTTCCGGGTGATTCTTTTTTACCGTATTTTCCAATCTTTTAACGCTGACCTGCCTTGTAACCGGCGGGAAGGCATCGTCAAAATGGTCTACAAAGATTTTCTTCGGACGGTATTTTTCAATAAAGCCTTTCGTTTTTTCGGGCACGAAGATACTTCCTCCGTTGGCAAGAATCAAAAGGTCAATATCCTCCGGGTATCTTTCATCGGGATGTTCACGGAAAGAGCCGGTCAGAAAAATCTTTTTTCCGTGTCCCTCAATCTCATAAGCGACTATTTCACCGCCCTCGGGCATTTTATGATTCATATAAGCCTGCCAGAACAGACGGGGAAGCATTACAATACTCTTAGGCACGACAGTGAGAATATATATCGGATCAAAGACAATATGTCTGAAGCGACGCGGATGGATAGTATAATCACCGATCTGAACTGTGTCGTCAGGTTTAACCGTTACAAATCTTTCTTCAGGCACACCCTTTCCAATTAATGTTTTCTTTGGAGTTTCTGTGCAATAAATCGGGACGTTTTTATCCTTTTCTGCAAGCTCAGGAATACTGTATATATGATCGAAATGTCCGTGGGTTACAAAAACTGCGTCGAAGCCGATAAACTCTTCAACGGGTGTGGTTTCAATGCGCTTGTTCATTCTGACAAAGGGATCAAAAAGCAGCTTTGTTTTCCCGTCATCAATACCGACAGTGGCTGTTCCGTACCAGGTAATTTTCATATCAGAGATCCTCTCCTTTGTTATCTTTTATGTTTCATTATATATAAAAACAATACACATTGCTGTAAAAATATGTAAATATTCGGTAACAGGTATGTAAATGATATTAAAAAAACTTAAAACATAAAAATTTACTCTTACACATACTGCAAATTTTATATAAACAACTGTAGCTACATTAACTATGATTTCGCAAAATTTCAACGCTTGTAAAAGACTTCTCTATATGCTATAATGCAATTATAAAAGGAAAGGAGATTATCCTTATGAAGAAACTTAAATCCCGATTATTCTCTGTTGCGGCTCTTTGCACATTTCTAACTCTTATGGTCTTTTCAGCCATTGTTTTTTACTCCTGCAGGTCAAATTGGGTGTTTGTCGGAAATACCGTGGGAATGAGCTTTTTCCCCATGCTTCTGCTTATACTTATGATTCTGAATGCCGTTATTTTTTCGGCTTTCATCGCACTCAGACTGTATAAAAAGGATGCTGTTGCCGATAAAAAAATCTGCACCGCCGTCTTACTTTGTGCAGAAATACTCTCGGCTATTCTGTTTATCTTTGCCTTGATTTACGGTATCGGTTATATTTTCAGCGAAAACCGTGAGGTGTTTTTCCTCTTTCTTAAGGAAAGCTTATGGGGGGCCTTTGTCTTTATCTTTATCGGCTTTTTTGCTCTTTTTTTCCCTGCTCTCGGCTGCAAGGCAAAAAAAGCAGTATCGGCTGTTACCCTTTCAATAATTACAGTTATTTGTATCTGTAGCATTGTTCCTCTCAATCCCTACAAAATAACATCAGAGCCTATGGTCATTGATAATGGCGAGGGCTACAGCGTTGTCTTTTCAACGAGCGGCTGCGGCACAGGCTACATTGAATACACCTATGAGGGCAAGGATTACAGGGTAGTAGACCAGACCGGCGGCAGACTCAACGCTGACAGTAAAATTCACAGTATGACCGTTCCCTATGAGCATCTTAAAAATAACAGCTATAGGGTAGGCTCTGTGCGGGTAATAGAGCAATACAGCTATGGAAGCCGCCTCGGCAAGGAGGCAGTATCAGGGGAATACACCTTCACTTGTCCCGAAAATGACAGCCAGACCTGGCTTGTAATTTCCGACTGGCACACAATGCTGGATGAAGCCTATGATGCAATCAGCTATACAGGTGATTACGATGCGGTAATTCTTCTCGGCGACTCCACCCCGGGTGTCGATTTTGAGGAGCAGGTTGTCACCAATACCGTACAGTTCGGCGGTAAAGTTTCCGGCGGCACAAAGCCTATTCTTTATGTAAGAGGTAACCACGAAACAAGAGGTGCATATGCAGGAAAGCTTATGACCCGTCTCGGTCTTGACAGCTTTTACTATACGAGTGATATTGGCCCCTACAGCTTCGTTGTCCTTGACAGCGGCGAAGATAAAGAGGACTCCCACAGCGAATACGGCGGTATGACCGACTACAACACCTCAAGAGCAAATATGATTGAATGGCTTAAGGGCGTTGAGGTCACAAACGAAAAGGTTATCACCCTTTCTCACGCCTGGCAGATAAGCGACGTTGAGGAGGATTTATCTGTTGCAGGCTGGGATGAAATTGACCGTATCGGTACAAGACTCATTATTTCCGGTCATACTCACCAATGCCGTCTTATAGGCGACGGAAGTGAGGAGGAGCAAAAAATATTCTCTGCTCATCCCGGCATTATCGGCTATATGGACGGAGGTAAACAGGGGAAGACCTACACCGCATCAAGGATGACTCTTTCTGCCGAGGGCTTCAGCCTTGTTGCCTTCAACAATTCAGGTGAAAAGGTCTTTGACGAAGCATTTGAGTGGTAAAATCAATCCAACAAAGTTAAAGGGGCTGTTGCACGAAAGAGTGACAGCCCCCACTTCATAACCCAAACCGAACATCGAAATGTTAAATTGTGGAAAAATGCAAGTTTTGCAAAAACAAACACACAGCGAAATAAAGGAGATGAAAATATCCCCCTTAAGCTGTGTGTTTTTCACCTTTTTTATGCTGCTTTCAACTCAAATAAATGCTGTTTGTTTC
>JAZUMO010000094.1:0-25120 GCA_045603665.1 Acutalibacteraceae bacterium | reverse complement strand
GGTTCTTCATATGCGGGCAAAGCCCTATGATACTGGCATCGCCTCAAGGCGTACCCTACGACTACCAAATGCAAAAGATTGTTACTTGTTACCCGTAAACGGGTCTACATATTCTTTGAGCGTCATTTGGTCGTGTATCATATCTTCCTTGAGCTGATTTTGTATGTATTCTGCTATCTTTTTAGTGTTCTTTCCTGCTGTATCGACATAGTATCCTCTACACCAGAAACTTCTGTTCCCGTACTTATACTTTAGATTTGCATGACGCTCAAAGATGATAAGTGTGCTCTTTCCTTTAAGAAATCCTACAAATCCAGATACACTCATTTTGGGAGGTATTTCCACTAACATATGTATATGGTCAGGACACACTTCTGCTTCTATGATATTTACTTGTTTCCAATTACATAATTCTCGAAGTATCTTTCCTATTTCTTCTTTATGTTCACCATAAAAAACTTTTCTACGATATTTCGGTGCAAATACTATATGATATTTGCAATTCCACGTTGTATGTGCTAAACTTTTGTTGTCATTCATTTTGAATGTCCTCCTTTTGATTTGTTTGATGCAGTTGGTAGCCGCATCTTTATTGTATCAAAAGGAGCTTTATTTTCATACGCAACGCTAAAGCTTTTTTTGAACTCCCCGGCATAGCCGGTGGTTTTCGTTAACAACAACCGCCTTACCTGCAAAACACAAGTAAGGCGGTCTTTCATATTCACTTTTATAAATTATTCAGGCTCTCCAAAATCTTGTCTCTAACACCGTGATAATAAACTACATGCTCCATAGTTTCACGGACTTCTGAAACGCCCATTTCAATTTCATCCTCACCGCAATCAATGCCTAATGCACGTTTGATATTATATTCAAGCCACTCCAAACGCCCATAACTGCTGTAATAGATTATTTCCCAATCATCAGGCAGTTTGCCACTGTTATCAGCATAAGACTTGATAAGTGCTTTGAAAAGATTGAAATCAATGTTGCAGTTTTCATAACCTGACCAACATAAAGCCATTTCATACAGCTCAACAAACGGACTTGAGTAGCAAAGGCATTCCAAATCAATAATGCGGCAATCGTCACCGTTCCAAAGAACATTTTTACTGTCCATATCATTGTGGCAGATTGTCAGTACAGGCGACATCTTCTTTGTGGCAAGATTACCTTTTTGCTGACTTTCATAAAGAATGTCACGGTTGGCACTTAGAAGATTATGTAACTCAGTATTGTTTGTTGACAGTTTTTCAATAAGCATATCCCAATCAACATTTATTTCACTACGATTATAAGGCTGTGCTTTCTTCTCAATGTTATGTATTTTGGCAAGAAACTCGCCAATCTTTCGACAGTGTTCAATAGTAATTTCTTCACCTTTGAGTGATTTGCCATCATAAAAATCAAACAAATAAAAATACTGTCCGTCAATTTTCTGCATCTTCTTACCGTTAAATGTTAAAGCAGGAAGTATAGGAATGTCTGTTTGCTCTAACTTTGCTTCAAGTTCTTCTGCAATACGGTAATTCTCAAAAACAGTATCACGCTTCATAACATAAGGATTTAACAGCTTAATTGCATATTTACCCTTAGTTGTGAACAGTGAGTACATTTTGTGCATAAAGCCGCCCTTGAGCTGAGTCGGCTCTGCCATTATTTCGCCTAAACCTAACTGTAGGCATATTTTATTAAATATATCCATCGTTTTTTCTCCATTAAATTCTTTTCAGCAACAAGTCATATTCATAACTGTCGCCTTGATAACTTTCTTTTATTCTTGCAATAGTTTCTGTAAAACCGTGTTTTTCATACATATAGCGTGCTCTTAAGTTATCATCTTCAACTCCAACGGTAAATTCGCCATAACCGCTTTCTTCAAGACTTTCCAACACATTTCCAAGTAAGAAATTGCCCAAACCTTTCCCTTGATGTTTCTGATGAATACGGAAAGCATAAAGATATGTACGTTTGTCTTTTTCTGCAAAACGTTTATCATCACTAATGTATTTTACTCTCAGTTCACCGATAATCTTATCCCCATCAAACAAAGCGAAAATATCAATAACCCCGTTTTCAATTTCTTTTGTGTTTTCGACAATCATTTCATTTACATCTTTGTATTTGAAAAGCTCTGTTAATTTTGGTATCTCGCTTACTTTAAGTTTTCTAACAAGCATTTTGAAATTATTACTCCTTAATCAATATATTCCTTTATTACTCCCCACGCCTCAACAAGCCTTTCCACACTCCAACCAGCATTGGCAGGTGAGGTTGAGGGCAGGCAAACAGCTTCTCTGCCAATAGTGCCACGAATATACTTGTTGTAATACTTTTCGGCGGTTTTGCCGTTGACAAAAATTTGTTTGATGTCTGCATTTTTAAGTATCTCCGTCAGGTCATTTGCAACCACATTTTTAATCGAACTGTCAGAACTGCCTGTTATATCGCAAGAAGCAATTACATCCCATAATGCAATGTGATTTGAGTGCAGAAAGTTGCTCTTTTCCTCTATTGTTACGGGTGTATCAGTACTCATAACGGCAGAAACAACCTTCCAGAATCTGTTCTGCGGATGGCCGTAGAAGAACATCTGCTCACGGGATTTCACCGACGGAAAACTGCCAAGAATAAGCACTTTTGAGTTTCTGTCGTATAAGGGTGGGAATGGATGTTTCGGCATATTATATACTCCTCATAAATTCATTGACTTGCTGTTTTGTTTTCAAAACAACGGTTTTGTCGCTGTACTTCTCTGCAATTTCAGCATAATAGTTGCGTCTTTCTTTGTTTCTGCAACCGAAAAGAGTAAACTTCACAAACCACCAATTCATATCATTGGCGTAACCGTCTTGTCTGCGGCTCTTTGTTCGTTTAACTGCACGCAAAAAGCAGATAGCTCTCGGAAGCTGGAGCAAGATTATTTTATCAGATTTTTGCAGTCTCTCGTCTATCATCAGGTATGTATAGTAGCCGTCAATAATCCAATCTTCTTTAGCCATAAAGTCTGCAACTTTGGGCAGTACAACTGCATCATCAACAGGCTTCCATTCCTTGTCCCACTTGATATCATCAAGGTGAAGAACGGGGATGTTTTTCTTTTTAGCTATGTAGTCAGACAGATATGTTTTACCACTTCCGGCATAGCCTAAAACTGCGATTTTCATTATCCTTCACCTCTAGATAATCTTACTTAAAAAATGTTGTAGTCCAAATTTTGAAGCCTTTCTTTTCATAAAATCTGCGGACTGCTTCTGCATCTATTGTAGCAGATGAAAGAAAGATATGCTCAATACAATTTCCTTTTGCTTTCTCTTCAACCATTGTTAAAAGCTCTGCTCCGATATTCTTGTTTCTATAATCGAGAGAAATATTTAAATCATAGACTTGAAGATACTTTGTATCCAACGGAAATACATTCATATAGCTATCTTTGTTGTTTGCTTTTACTTCACCCGTAACATAACCGATGACCTCTTCACTGTCAAGAGCAATATAAAAATACTCTTTGTCATAAGCTGAAATTTCATCTTCAGCATCGGCAACAAAGCCATATGTTATTGCTTCGGTTTCCCATTGTTTTTGAAGATTGGCAACTGCTTTTGCGTAGCAGTTTTCAAATTTTTTGTATGTAATACTCATTATTTTCACCCTATTTCACAGCCAATGTAGCAAAATACTGCGGATAGTATTTGCCGATTTCATTTCCACCTTCTCTGTCACGATCTTCGTATAAATCTTTGAGTATAAAACCTGCTTTCAACTGACCGCCGATTTGTTCATCTAATGTATGGCTGAACTGTACACCGTCACCATTTGCAATCATTGTATCACGTTTTTCTTTCGGCATTTTAAGAGGATTGAACGGCAAAGGATTAACTACTTTTAAAGGCTCGTCCTCTTCAAACAAATAGTTAATACCGTTATCCATACCCGCAAGCAATCTGCCACCCTTTTTAAGCACGCGGTAACACTCATTCCAGATATGATAAACATCTTCAATATAACTGTTAGAAACAGGATGAAAAATCATATCAAAACTTTCATCTTCAAAGGGAAGAGTTTTTGACATATCACCTTTGATAATATCAACATTGTATCCTTCTCTTTCAGCTACCATTCTGTCTACTTCAAGTTGCTTGTCGGAATAATCAAATACAGTACATTCTGCGCCAAGTTTTGATAATACAGGTATCTGTTGACCGCCACCGCTTGCAAGTCCCAAAATCTTTTTACCTTTCAATTCACCAAACCACTCGTGAGGAACGGTGATGCAAGGTGTAAGGTAAACCGCAAAATTTTCTGCAGTAGTTTTTTCGTATTCTTCGTGGCTTATGGGTAATGACCATTCGCAACCGTCTTCTGCCCACAAATCCCATGTTTCTGAATTTATTTTAGTATAATCAATCATTTATTTCACCTCAAAATATAATATGCTTGCCTCTGTACCGTCACCGAAAGGCTCATCGCCTATGCAAAGCTCAAAATTACTGTCATACATCTTTGCAACTTTATTCCATAAAACAGCACTTGCAATATTATTCTTGTGATACTTTATGTGCCAAAATCCTTTATGAATATTAAAAATCTGTCTGACAGCTTCTGCTGCTACTCCTTGTCGTCTGAAATTATACGAAACAAAGAACTCCGCTATTGACCAATCAATAGGCCTTTCACATTCTTTGTACTTGTTAATCAAAGCAAACCCGGCAAGAATTTCATCAACATAAATAAAATAGGCATGTCTGCTTTCCTCTGTGAAATAGTTGTTCAAATATTTATAACCGAACAATCCGTTGCTATTGAATTGTCTTTTATCGTACTGCGAAAACTCATAGTTATATTTTTCGAGAAGATTTGCAAGAGTATCTTTTTCGCTCATTGTTACTTTTTTGATTGTTGTATTCATTACACTCGTTACTCCTGTAAAAAATAAGCACCTCCGAAAATATACGAAGATGCCTGTAAGTTCAGAAAGATATTTTACATCATTCGCAAACGGACAAAACGGCTCTCCAAGTCATAAGATTAAGATTCATTGTCATTTTGTCCACCTGCCTTTCAGTAATTTTTATCAGTATAGCACCGACAGCGTGAAAAGTCAATATTTTACAGTATTATCAGGTGTAAACAAATCAAGTATGGTACATTAAAACTCTATTTTTCAGTCAAAAAGTAAGCGTTTTTGTCGAAAAATCAAGCGTTTTTGTAAATCGGATTGAAGATACATTTAAATATTAATATAGTATATTAGTATAATTATAAGCATTGATTTCTCTTTTTGGTAAAAAACAGATGTACACTCATTAAAAGGAGGTTTACTGTATGAAAATGATTAGAAGCTTTATACCGGTGGGACAAGGCGCTTTTTATTGCGAACAATTTTTAGATAAACAAACTAAAGAAATCATAAATATTGTTTATGATTGTGGTTCGCAGAGTAAAACGCTGATAAAAAAACAAATTGAAAATACTTTTAAAAGAGGCGAAACCATTCACGCGGTATTTATATCTCATTTTCATTATGACCATATTAGTGGATTAGAACACTTATTAGAATACTGCGATGTCAAAATAATATTTTTGCCTATGGTTACTGATGAAAATAAGATAGTTTTATATCTTAACAATATTCTCAATGGTTCTAAAAATAGTGATTTTACCAATAACTTTATCAATAACCCCAAGAAAGCTTTGGTTCATAAATCTGAGTCAACTGAAATATATGAAATAGAACCATACTATCTTGATAATCAGTTTGAGCAATTTGCAAACAAGGAAATTGATTATGGAGAAAGAGAAGAATATATTCGTTCAGGCAGGGATGTCAGTTCCATAATAGCACGTTATTCTCGCAATAAAATGCTTTCTGATTGGGCGTTTATTCCTTTTAATTATGAAGAAAGAAATAATATGATCTATTTAAAGCAAGCTTTGAGTGAATATGCAAATTTAAAAGGATTCGATTATAAAGAATTACCAAACAATATAACAAAAGAATCTATTAAAGATATTAAAAGAATATATTTGAATGTGTTAAAAGGTACAAAACATTTTAACACTAACTCTATGACTTTATATTCCGGGGATATACTCGGAAAAAGCTATCAAAAATATGTTGGTCAAAAATATATGAGATGTTACTGTAAAGGTTGTTATAATTGCGGAAATTTAAAAATGTCGGGTTGTCTTTACACCGGCGATTATGATATGAGCGATGATAATAAATTTTTCGCTTTAATAAAGTCATATGAAAATAGACTTAATAAAGGATTTTTAAATAAAAGTATAGAAGATTTTGTAGGCTGTATTCAAATACCACATCATGGTTCAAAAAATAACTACAATGCTAACATATCTGTTTATAATACATACTATGTTATTTCCGCTGGAACCAAGAACATGTATGGTCATCCGCACTCTTTTGTAATAAAAAATCTATTATTGAATGATACCAATCCTCTTGTAGTTACAGAAGAATCCGATAGCGCAGTTTATTTTCAAATATATGGTTAAACTGTTGCATTCAATGATGTTTTTACTGCTTATGATAAACATAAATCAAAATAATTAAAAGGAGAAGAAAAATGAAAATAATTTTTTACGATGTAGAACACGGTAGCTGTTGTCATATTATTACACCCAATAATCAACATATATTAATCGATGTCGGAAGCAAAACTAATAAAAGTATAATTGAACATATTAAAAGGAAATACTTTATGTATAGTTCCGGAACTATAGACGAACTAATAATTACACATCCACACGAAGATCACATTTATGATTTGCCTAATATGGTTGACATGTTAAAACCAAGAGTTTTACATAGAGATAGAGGGGCTTTTGACATTATACCAACTCAAAATACTTATATACATAAGAAAATAGCAGAAGTTGCTAACAGTATGAATGCATCCTATAATCAACCGGTTAATGTTAATGAGTTGCCTACAGAATCTTTGTCAAACGGTGGGGTCTCATTTGAATTCATAACACCAAAATCTTCATGGACAACAAAACAAGACTTAAATACTTTTTCAAACATTATAGTCGTAAATGCTTTTGGTTATAAATTTGTTTTGACGGGAGATAATCCAAAAAGCATATTGCAAAATATGATGAATGAAAATTATGAAAACATTAAATCAAAAGTAAAAAACGCTACCGTTTTATTAGCACCACATCATGGAAGAACCGGGGAATATTGTAAAGATTTTTTTGACTGTGTAAATCCGTATCTTACTGTTGTATCTGATAAATCAATTGAGTATGGCACTCAAAATGATACAACTCGTCTGTATAAAGGCAGAGGAGTTACTCTCAAGGGACAAGACAGGTATGTGTTGACCACTCGAAATGAAGGAACAATTACATTTGATATTGGCGAAGATTATTGTTATGTGGATTGGGGAAAGGAGAATTATTAATGGAAATTAAAGTACCATTTTATAATATAGTTAATATGCTTTTAACAGGATTTGTGTTTTTAGGCGGTTTAATATTTGTTTTTCCGGAAAAAGCAATTCAGCTATTGAATGGCGAATTCTATTCAAATCTGAAAACCGGACCTGAAATTATATTTGTAATCTGCTTATTAGCGGTAGCTTATGAAATCGGACTGGTAATAAACAGAGTCGGTTCTGTTGTTATTGAACCATTATTAAAAAAGACTAAATTAATTCCTTTTAATGATGATTACGTTTTATTCAACGACAAAAAGAAAGAATATCCTATAATGAGCACTCTTTCAAGAGAATTTGCACTTTCGAGAACTAGTATTGCCTTGTTTGTGGTTCTAGCTGTTATTGCAGCGTTTAACAAGTTTTGCCCAATGTTTGTTTCTTGCATAATGATATCTTTAGTTTTTTATCTTTCGTGTAGAAAACATGCATCAAAAATAGTTAAACTAATGGAGAGTGGCAAGGACACTTAAGACTTAAAAATAGAATGATAAAAACAAGGAGTGATATTATGTCTTTAAGTTCACCTTTAAAGTATTATTGTGATGAAAATGCTTTTAGATTTCATATATTGGATGTTGGGGAAGGTCTAATGATTTTAATCATATTTCCCGATAATAAGGTTATGTTATTTGATTGTAATGTTACCGAAGAAAATGCTGATGATATTTTAAATTATTTAGATAAAAACATTCCTTTAAATTACAACGAGGATACAGATTTAGAAGAAAAAATTATTCATTTTTTTGTCAATTCTCACCGTGATGATGACCATTGCAGAGGTTTGAAAAAAGTAAATGAAAAATTTAAAATTAAATCAATTTGGGATTCCGGTCAAACGGGTGCATCCACACAAAGTGATACATATAAATACTATATGTATTTAAGAAGAAAACTCAGAGATGAAGATGCAGATAATTTAAAAGAGCTTGTACCTACTGATTCTCCAATAGCCAATATTGGAGATGTAAACATATACTGTTTTTCAAGCAAAGAAGAGTATCAAGAAGGTTATGATAACTGTGTGAAAACTTTCGGGGCTTTTGCTAAAATTCAACATACAAATTCCATAGTTTTAAAAATGGAATATGGCAATACCTCAATATTGCTAACAGGCGATTCTGATTGGAAGTGTTGGAAAGAAAAAATAATACCAACGTATGAAAATGATGTTGAAAGTAATATTCTAATTGCAAGCCACCATGGTTCGCGCTCGTTTTTTACCGACGAAGAGCAAAATGATAGCATAGACATAGTTAAAAGTCCCGATACAACATACATTGAATCTATAGATTACATTAATCCTGATGTCGTATTGATTTCTTGCGGTGACTATAAAACTCAGCATCATCCCAACAAAGAAGCATTTAAAATATATCTAGAAAATTGTGAGAATCAGCAAGTATATACCACCAAAAATTGTGGACACATTGTTGGATATATAGATAGCGAAGGAAATTACACTGTCGTTCCTTCTAGATTCTGCGAAACCAGAACGGCTTCAATTACTTATGATATGCAAATTAATTGTACTTACACTCACAACAATACAACCATACCAGTTAAAAGCGGAAGCACATTAAATGTTGGTGGAACTCTTAAATTTTCAGTAACTCCCAAGTTCGGATTTTTCGAGCCTATAGACAGAATTAATACCTTGTGGGAAGTATCAAACGGTGGAAAAGGCGTTGATAGTTCGCATCAAGAAATATATTACAAAGGCAAAGAAGAAAACGATAGTATTTTTTCTTTTAAAAGAGACCTATCGTATGTGGGAAGACATTTGTTGCGATGCAGAGTACACAACCCTAAAAAAGGCATTATAACAAAAATCTTTTGTATAAACGGTAAATAAGAAATCGAAAAAGAGAAGCTCACCTTAAAAAGCTTCTCTTTTTCTTATAGATAATATTGTTAAGTTAGATATATATTATTTCTTCGCACACAATCTCTCTTGCTCTCGCTTCAATATTCCCCATTCTCTGTGCCCACTCCATCTGATCTTGTTCTTTCAATTCCTCAGCCACACCCTCCGCCGCTTTCATTTGCTCAATCAGAAGGTTGTACATTTCATTTGCCTGTTTCTCTACTTCGGCACAGTGTTGATACAGTTTACCTTTAATAAGCAACGAATTAAAAAGTGCTGAATTATGCTTTTCAAGATAAGATTTGTGCATCATACCCCAGTTACCAAGCGTAACACTTGCTTCTTCGGATGGTAAAATGAGATTCGGTATTAAATAGTCACCAACACGGCGATAACTGATAGAATTTTTGTTTGACATAATAATAACCTCCTTATTTTTCGCTTTTATCAATGATTTTCAATAACAGCTCGTCAACATCCTCGGTAGGTAAATCCTCCGCCAAGAGTATATTGCGAAACTCATTCATACCGTTGATAAGTAAATTGCATTTGAAATCTGTAAACTTAATTTTAGCTTTTTTGCTCATAAAAATTACCTCCTGTTATTTGATAGCTTTATTCTACCTTATAACAGGAAGTTAGTCGAATGTGTGGATTTGGATATAAAAAGAAAGAGAGAAAAGCATTAAACCCTTCTCTCTACTCTTTGACTCATCGCAATGCTCGTACTATTAAGTTAGTGTCCTTAAGAGTACGACACATTATGGCTGATTTTTTTAATAATTCAAAGGCGGCAGGCGGCTCAGAACGTGAAATACTTGAATCGAAATATAAAAACAGTATTTCAAATCTGCTTATCATCGTGGCATTCACATTGTTGAATGTGATTTTGCTTATCTCGAATTCTGATACATATTTTTTGTTTTCAGCTTTTATTCCTTACCTTCTTGCTGATTACGGTATGTTCTTTTGCGGTATGTATCCTGAGGAGTACTATTATGATGTTCCCGATATGGAATTTTCCGATAAGTCTACTCTTGTTATTGCACTTGCAATTGCGGCAGTAATACTGCTCATTTATCTTCTTTGCTGGTTTTTGGCGAAAAAGAAAAAAGTTGGATGGCTGATTGGCGCTTTAGTGCTGTTTATAATTGATACAGCGGCTATGCTCATCATGGGCGGTATCAGTGCCGATTCAGCTATTGATATGATTTTTCACGCCTGGGTCATCTTTTCTCTTGTGAATGGTATTATTAACTACAGAAAGCTGAAAAAATTACCTGAAGCTGCTGTTGAGGCTGAAAACGGTGAAGATAATGATATTTATGATTTCACCCAGGAGCAGACACAGTCTGCAATTCTCAGAATGGCAGATAACGAGGTGAAATCAAGAGTTCTTCTTGAAGCATCGTCACAAGGATATAACATCGTTTACCGCAGAGTAAAGAAGACCAATGAGCTTGTAGTTAACGGAAGAGTTTACGATGAATACGAAGCGCTTGTTGAATTCCCGCATACTCTTACTGCTGTTATTGACGGACATAAAATCGAGGTCAGATATGATACGACGAATTATATGTATATCTTGTTTGACGGAGAGCAGCTTGCCAAAAAGCTGAGACTTATATGAATAATTAAGCGGTGCCGACGTATCAAGACACCGTTTTTTCAACATAAAACAGATTAAAATATATTGAATTCGAGAAAAGTCTTGATTACAGTATAAATTGACAACATCATATTCCTGTGCTAAAATGTACTAATAAAATATAGAAAGGTGATTGTTATGAAAAAGCTTGCTGCTGTTTTTATTGCAATATTAACAGTAGCTTTAATAGGAGGTGCGGTGTATTTTATGCCTGAACTGAAAGGTTATAACCAATTAAAAGACTATTGCGTCGAAGAGGTTGATTTGTCAGCTCACGGAGACAGGATTTATTTTCTTAATACAGGCGGTGCCGATGCAATTTTAATCGAAAGCGATGGTAAGTTTGCTCTCGTTGACGGCGCCGAGGACAACGATAATCCGAGAGGCTTTGAGGAGCTTGCCTTTGAGGGTACAGAGGAATATGTTGTCGATGCAATCAAAAGAATTGCAGGAGACGAAAACGGAAAGGCTGTTCTGGAATTCGTTCTGGGTACACATAGCCATTCCGACCATATAGGCGGTATTGATACGGTTATTCTTGATGAGGATATTACAGTTAAAACCGCTTACATAAAAAAGTATGACGAAAGCAAAATCAGGTCTTATGAAATTGAAAAGTGGGATAATAAGGAAGTTTTTGACCAGATGATTTCAGCCTGCGAAAAGAAAAAGGTTCCCGTTGTTTATGATATTTCGGAGGAATCCTTTACCTTCGGAAGCTTTACAATGAAGTTCTGTAATACGGCTGAAACAGAATCTGCAGAGCCTGTCGGAGAGAATGAAAATGCAATCGGCTTATTGATTGAAAAGAATTCTATGAGGGCATTCCTTGCCGCTGACATCAACAACTCTGACGGCGATGAGGACAGATTGGCTGAGGAATTAGGTAAGGTCAATCTGCTCAAGGTGGGTCATCACGGCTATGACGGGTCAACAACTGTCGGATTTGTTGAGGCGCTCAGACCTGAACTTGCGATTGTTACCAACAGAGAGGGCGGAATAAGCAGAACACCCTTTAAAAACCTTGTAAGCGTTAATGCTCTTGTTTTTGAGACGGGAAAGTATAACGGTATTGTTGCCGATTTCAACGGTGATGAAATCGTAGTTTACGGAAATATAGATAAAAATCTTGACTGATAAAAAGCTTATATAATAAAAGGAGAACACTAATGCATTTACTTGAAGTGAACAAAGAGCATTATATGGGACAGGCAGATCCCTATATTCTCAAAAGCGGCGGAAGATATTATATTTATGTAACCGGTCACGACGCAGTTTATCTTTATGAATCGGATAATCTTTTTGAAGGCTGGAAATATTACGGTCCCGTTATGACTATGGAGGGGCATGATTCCTTCTGGGCACCGAGTGTAATAGAGCTTGACGGAAAGTTTTATATGTATAATTCCATTGAAATTTATAACGATACTCCCGACAAGGGCGGTCACAGAGGAGCAATGCACGTTTCCGTTGCAGACAGTCCCTTCGGCCCCTTCGGCGACACGAAGCAGATTCTTCACCCCTTTTCTATTGACTCTCATATAGTAAAGAATGAAGACGGACTTTTCCTTTTTTATTCCTCAAATAAATTTGAGGGAGAGAGAATCGGTACCTGCATCTATGTGGACAGAATGCTTGATCCCGTAACTCCCGAAGGAAAGCCTGTTCTGGTGCTTGAGCCTACTCTCGATGAGGATATTTACCGCAGAGACAGATACAAAAAGGGTCAGCACTGGCATACTATTGAAGGAGCCTTCTATTTCAAAGAGGGAGACTGGCACTATCTTATGTACTCGGGCAATTGCTTTGAGCAGCCTACCTATTATATCGGCTATGCAAGAGCAAAGACCGATGAAACGGACCTTACAAAGATTAAATTTGAAAAATATCCCGATGAAAACACCTATCATCCCGTGCTTAAGGCAAACGAGTTTGAGGAGGGAACGGGCCATCATTCAATGATTAAAGAGGACGGTCAGTGGTATGCTGTTTACCACGCAAGAGATTATGGATATGAAGAGGGAACAAGTGCCTTTGATGCCCGTAATGCGAGAATTTGTAAAATTCACGTTGAAGACGGAATAATAACCGCAGAAAGATACGAAGATAGAATTTAACGGAAAACCGCTGCTTAAGCTTTTGCTTCTGCAGCGGTTTATTTTTGTCAGGGCTTATAGTCCGTCAGGGCTTTGAACACATAGCCTTCTTCTCTTGCTTTGTCAATTATTTCGGAAAGGGCGTTTGCATTGTCTCTTGATACGCTGTGAAGAAGGATTATTGCACCGGGATGAAGTCTCGACATTACCTTTTCAATGGCGTAGTCCTTACCTCTTTCTTTGGCCGTATCCCAATCGTCGTAAGCCACGGACCAGAATACGCTCATATATCCGATGCTTTTTACGGCATCAAGAGCATTTTCTGTGTATTCCCCGGCAGGAAAACGGAAATATTTTGCTGCGTAGCCGAAATTTTCCCGCAGATAGTTTTCTGTTGTTTCAATCTCTTTTATCATCTGTTCTCTGGAAATTGATGCAAAGGAGGGGTGTGTTGCGGAATGGTTGCCGACGATATGTCCTTCCTTTATCATACGTGCAATGAGCTCTTTTTCACTTTTTATATGATCGAGGGTGCAAAAAAATGTGGCGGGCACCTGTTTTTCTTTGAGTACATCAAGGACCCGTGAGGTCAGATTTTCATATTCGTAGCCACAGTCAAAGGTGAGATACAAAGCCTTTTCCTTGCTCTTACGGTCGAGAGTTAAGGCACCGTATTTGTCAAAGGTGTTCTGAAATTCCTCGACGGTGAAATGAGCCTTGCCGCCTGAAGCGGGGCCGTGGGAATGAGAAAGCTTTTTTTCTTTTATGCCTTCAGGGGCTACAGAAACAGAATAGGAAATCTTTTCCAGAGGTGAAAAGCCCGAAAGAGTTTCTGCTCCGCTTTTTCCGAGAATTATCATTTCTTCATCTGAAGGAAGGTTTTCTTCATTAATAACCGTCGAAGCATTGATTTCGGGTGCAGCCTGAGCTTCGGTGGAGCTTTGGCTTTTCTGAGAGCCTTGCTGACTTTCCTGACTCTGAGTAGCAGACTGGAATTCGCTTGTCAGGTCGTTGTCTTCATTGGCACAGCCGTAAAAGATAAAAGCTACTACTGAAATTATAATAAACAGAATATATTTTTTCATTGATAAGCCTCCTTTATGTAAGAAGAAAAGTAAAGAATGAAGGGCGGAATTTAACCGCCCGCATTTTATCGGAACATATAACCGACATCTGAAGCGATGCTTTCAAAGGACTTCATGGCCTTTTTCATATTTTTCTTCATGCTGCGCTTCATGCCGCTGCCTGCAAAGGCGCCTTTTATAAAGGCTGCTGTTCCGCCCACAGCCATACCGATGCCTATGCCTGTCATAAGAGTGTTCTTTTTCATTTTATCCCTCTTTTTTTATATTGTTATTATATCCTTCTGATGACAATTCAGGGACAGTTATATTTTTTCACAGAAAAAAACAGATATAAGATGAAAATTTTTCTTTGTCTTGTTTCATTTTAAAGTAATATATGTTATACTCTTTGAAGAAAAAACAAAGGAGCATTTTATGTCTGATATAAATATCGTTCTCGTTGAACCGCAGATTCCCCAGAATACGGGCAATATAGCACGTACCTGTGCCGCTACGGGAGCATCCCTTCATCTTGTCAAACCGATGGGATTTACTGTGGACGACAAAAAATTAAAAAGAGCAGGCCTCGATTATTGGCATATGCTTGATATAACCTATTACGAAGGTCTTGCGGATTTTTTCGAAAGGAATAAGGATGGTAATTTTTTCTTTCTCACCACTAAGGGAAGAAGAATTTTCACCGAGGTGGCCTTTCCGAAAAACACATTTATTATTTTCGGAAGAGAGGATGCAGGGCTGCCTGAGGAACTGCTTAAGGCACACGAGGAAACCTCACTTCGTATTCCTATGGTTGATGATGCGCGAAGTCTTAACCTTTCCAACACAGCCGCAATAGTCACCTATGAAATTTTGCGTCAGTGGAATTATCCCGGTCTTTTGTGCGAAGGTCAGCTTACAAAATTTACCTGGTAAGGAGATTGTTATGAATAAAAATTTTACTGCAGAAGACAGAATTAAAAAGCACGAAACCAATGTTAAATCTGCCTTTACGGGATACACTCTTGCAGGTGTCCTCGGCATTATTTATGTTGTACGCTATTTAATTACAGATAATTTCAATTTTCATTTCAGTCTTTCTGTTCCTGAAATGATGCTCAAGCTCGGTCACGGCGGAACGGTATCTGCTCCTGTTTCTTACGGAATCACCGGGGCGTTTTTCGCCGTTTATCTTTTTGTGGCTATTCTTATTCTCAAAAACGGAAAGTTTTTAAAGCTCGGTCTTGCTGTTTATGCTTTTGATGCTATTTGCCTTTTGTTTTTTATGTTTGTGGTTTTAAGACAGTTCCCCGAGTCTTTCTCGAATGACCTTTATATTGAAGTTATACTTCATTTCTTTAATATTCTGTTCCTTTCGGTGGGAGTTTATTCCCATAAAAAGCTGAATAAATAATATGAATTAACCGTTGTAAAATATACAGCGGTTTTTCTGATAAAAGGAGTAGGCTTATCTGTGTTAAAATAAGCAGAAAAATGACATAAGAGAATTATTTTTATTGAATTTTGTAATGTATTATGTTAGAATAAATCATTCTTATAAAAAGAGGGGATTTTATGTATACTGCTATACTTGTTGCGGTGGCTTTGCTTCCCGCGGTGGTTTTGTGTGCATACGTGTTTAAAAAGGACAGAGCTGAAAAGGAGCCTGTCGGTCTTTTGTTGCTTCTTCTGGCTGCGGGTGTATTTATCTGCTTTCCAACCGTAACCATTGGCGGTTGGATGGAGGGTGTTATCGATAGCTTATTTATGCCCTTTACTACGGAGTATGAGGGCAAGGCGTATCTTGACGGCTGGCTTTTTGATTTTTACACAGCCGTTGATAACTTTATCGGTGTTGCTCTGGTTGAAGAGGGCCTTAAATGGACTGCTTTGATTTTGCTGACAAGAAAAAATAAAAACTTCAACAGCCTTTTCGACGGAATGATTTATGCTATTTTTATTTCTTTGGGCTTTGCAGGATTCGAAAATATTCTTTATACATTTAATTACGGTATGAGTACTGCTTTTCTGAGAATGGTGACAGCTGTTCCGGGCCATATGTTTGATGCAGTCTTTATGGGATATTACTATAGCTGGTATCATATCAAGGTTATTGTAAAAAGAAATGAAGGTGTTCTTAAAAGTAGGGGTCTTATTTCAAAAAGTTCAAGAGAAGAAAGCGGAAAAAAGGATCTTGTATGCAGCCTTCTTGTTCCCGTTCTTGCCCACGGCTTTTATGATTTCTGCTGCACGGTTGATGCAGCCTGGTCCACATTCGGCTTTGTAGCCTTCCTTATCTTCCTTTATATTTTCTGCTTTGCCCGCATCAGAAAAATGTCGGATATGGATACAAGTGATAAAAATGTTGCCCTTGCTCTTCTTTGCAAAAAATATAAAAGTGTTGCAGGTGACTTCGCGAGGTATCTTGCTTATATCGCTGATCTTCAATTGGAAGGCAAGGCTGAAAACAGAAAAATCAGCTTTGAGGATCTGTGTGATTTTATGGTCGAAAAAAAGCTCAGCAATGCGGTATCTGCATCAGAAACAAAAATACCTGGCAGTGCAGCTGACATATATAAATCAGAAAGAAAGTTTAGAAACGAAGAGTAATTTTTTGTACATCAAACATCCACCCTTGAGCGGGTGGGTGTTTTTGTAATATCCTGTTGTATTCTCTTGATAAGAATAGAAATATATGATAAAATGAATTGAATGTGCCGTTCTTATGAGCTATTATTTGATGCCTACAGAAAGGAAAAGTATTATTATGTTTAAAAAAGTGAAAATCGTTTTCGAAGAATATATAAATGATACTGTTTTTTTACTTGAAAGAAAAAGCATATCTCAGATAATGCTCGGAGAACTGCGAAATATTTATGAAATTGATGTTTTGGACAGTAAAGGTCTGAACTGTGAATTTGTAGTAAAAAATGAGAGCGTAGAAAAAGAAAAGATTATAGAGCTGATTTTTAAGATTGCCAAAGAGCATGTACGTGCATCGGTTGAAAAAACAATAAAAGCTATTTTTGTTGAGGAATACGAGCATAAGAGAGAAAACGGTGACGAACCGGCACTTAAGGAAATCAAAGAAAAGATTTCGTCTCTTGTCGGTGCCGAAGAATTCAAGGCTTTTACTGATGAAATATTGCGAGTGGCAGAGAGTATTAAGAAAAACGGTCTTAGCGAGGTCTTTCTTTCAAGGGCATACATTTTCAGCATTAATGACGGTGAAGGTCTTTCAAGCTATGCTGCTTTGATGGCTGAATTATTCAACTGCCTCGGGCTGAAAAAGATGGACACCGAAGCTCCCGTCAGGGAATGTGAGCTGAAGGCACCGGGTCAAAGAAGCAGCGACGGAGAAGGTTATTTTTCTGATGCGGTCAGAGCTGTTACAAGAGGCACAACCACTAACGGCAGAATAATAGTTATTGATATGAGCGAATGGATGACAAATGTTACGGATAAATCCTTCAGAAACCTACTTGACTTTCTTAACGATAACAAAAGGAATAATATTTTTGTGTTCCGCGTACCCTTTGTTGAAAAAGAGGTGCTTAATAAAATAAAAAGCGCCATCAGTGATGTACTTACAGTAAAGGATATTTCCTTTGTTCCCTTTGACGGTGAGGAGCTTATTGAAATCGGAAAGAGAGCACTTGAAAAATACGGCTTTACTGCCGAGGGTGATGTATGGGAGCCTTTCACCCGCTTTGTCAATTCAGAAAAAAGTGACGGCCGTTTTTACGGTGCCAAAACTGTTGAAAAGATTATTCGTGAAATGCTTTATTGCAAGCATTTACACAACTCTCTGGAGGGTATTTGTGATAAGGTTATAAAAAAAGCCGAGCTCGGAATGATGGGTGATATCAACGAAGAGGAAAAGGATGCCTTTGAATACTTTGATGATATGATCGGTATGGAGGAAATAAAGAAGCGTGTTATGGAAATAACGGCGCAAATTAAGGAATCCCTCAGGAACAAGGACGTTGAGACACCTTGTATTCATATGCGCTTTGTAGGAAATCCCGGCACCGGTAAAACCACAGTTGCAAGACTTTTAGGTAAAGCTCTCAGACAAAACGGTGTTCTTCGTAACGGACATTTTTTTGAATGTCATGGCAGAAGTCTATGCGGAAGATATGTAGGTGAAACATCGCCTAAAACATCAGCAATTTGCAGAGATGCTTACGGCTCGGTTCTCTTTATTGACGAAGCCTACAGTCTCTACAGACCTTCTGACGGAGCGAGAGGTGACTACGGTCAGGAGGCAATTGATACTCTGATAGCAGAAATGGAAAACCATCGTACTGACCTTGTTGTAATTATGGCGGGCTATACTGAGGAAATGGAAAACCTTATGAAAGCAAACAGTGGACTTGAAAGCCGTATGCCGTATATTATCGAGTTTCCTAATTATACAAGAGAGCAGCTGTTTCAGATATTTATGGAAATGGTTAAGAAGCATTATGATTACAGCACGGCCTTTGAAGAGGAGGCAAGGAGGTTTTTTGATTCCCTGTCCGAAAATATGCTTTCTTCAAAGGACTTCAGCAATGCACGCTTTGTACGTAATCTTTTTGAAAGAACCTGGGGCAAGGCGGTAATGCGTGCCAATGTCAATAAGCAGGAATGTACAGCTCTTACCAAGGAGGATTTTATCCTTGCTTGCTCAGAGAAGGAATTCAGAAGTATGATGGAGAAAAAAGAAAAGAGGCCTATAGGCTTTGCGTAAATCGGAGGAATGAAAAATGAATTGGAAGGTCAATCTGATTTTGTCCGTGCTTGTTCTGGCTGCAACAGTTCTGGCTGTTTACGGTAACGGAAGGGCAAGAATAAAGGGGACAAAAAGCTTTGAAACAGTAAATATCATTCTCGGAGGAACGGTAATTTCAACTTTGCTGCTTTATTATCCTCTTACGGTTGCGGCGTTGCCTGACGGGGTTGTCAGTAAAACCTTACTAGCACACATTCTTACTGTTTTCAATACAGTGAAAATCTTTATTGCGGACGGAGAGTTCTCTGCAGTAGCACTTGCATTTGATGGCGCTGAGGGTATAGCGGTAGCTGTTTATAAGGTCGTTTTTGCTTTAATTCTCGTTGTTGCCCCTGCTACCACCTTTGGCTTTGTTCTGTCCTTTTTCAGAAATCTTTCTTCCTATGTAAAGTGGATGTTAAATTTCGGTAAGGATGCCTTTGTTTTTTCCGAGCTCAATGAAAAATCTCTTGCTCTTGCCGAAAGTCTTAAGAAAAACAATCCAAAAAAGAGAACTATAGTTTTTACGGATGTTTTTGCCAAGGAAGAAGAAAAAACCTATGAGCTGATTGCCAGGGCAGAAAAGCTGGGAGCGATCTGCTTCAAAAAGGATGTTGTAACAGTAAGGTTTAAATGGCACAGTAAAGGAAAGGCAATCAGCTTTTTTGCCATAGGTGAGGATTATTCGGAAAATATCAGTCAGTCTCTTAAGCTGATTGAAAAATACAGATTCCGTGAAAATTCCAACCTTTATGTCTTTTCTACTCAGGTTGAATCTGAGCTTTTGTTGGCGAGCAGCTTCTTTGAATACGACAAAAAGGAAGAAAAAGGCAATACAAAAAGAGAAACAAAAATCAAGGTGCGCCGTATAAACGAGGTGCAGTCACTTATAAACCGCACCCTTTACGACAGCGGCTTTGAAAAAATTTTTTCCTCTGCAACTGATGACGGAAGCGGTGTAAAGAAAATCAGCGCAGTTATTGTCGGCATGGGAAATCACGGTACCGAAATGACAAAAGCTCTTTCATGGTTTTGTCAGATGGACGGATATGAGGTTGAAATCAATTCCTTTGACCGTGATAAAAAGGCAGGGGAAAAATTCGTTTCACTTTGTCCTGAGCTTATGTCAGATGAATTCAACGGTAAAAAGCTTGCTCCGGAGGAAACGAGCTATAAAATTACCGTTCACGGAAATTGTGATGTAAGCACAAAGTCCTTCGATGATGCAATAGACGCTATTTCCGGAATTACATATATTTTTGTTGCCTTGGGTAATGATGAAATAAATATTTCAACAGCTGTAAAGCTCCGTTCTCTTCTGGCAAGAAAAGGTGTTTACCCGGAAATACAGGCTGTTGTTTATAACAGCGACAAAAAGGAAGCCTTGCAGGATATCCGGAACTTCAAAAATCAGGAATATAAAATTGACTTTATCGGTGATATATGTACATCTTATTCCGAAAAGGTAATTCTTGACAGTGAGGTTGAAGAAGCTGCGAAAGAAAAACACCTCGCCTGGGGTGATGAGAAATCCTTTTGGCAATATGACTATAACTATAAATCCTCTGCCGCTGCAGCGATTCACAAAAAGATGAAGGTGCTTTGCAATATGCCCGGAATAGAGCTTATGCCTGAGGAACGGGAGGAAAACGACCGTAAGGCACTCAGAATGCTTGAGCATCGACGCTGGAATGCATATATGAGGGCGGAAGGCTATGTTTATGGCGGAACAACGGCGCCCGAAGGCAGAAACGACCTTGCAAAGATGCACAATTGCCTGACAGCCTTCAGCTTACTTCCGCTGAAAGAACAGATAAAGGACGATGTTTGATGAAAAATAAGAGTGATATTTCTGCTGTGCAGGAAAAAACGGGACCTCTCGTGGGTTTTGACGGAAAAAGAATCAGAATCAACCGGAAAGGCATTTTCACTCCCGTAGATGTGGAGCTTGAATATACAGGAAAAGAGAATATTCTCAAAATAAGTGCGAATATTTTATTCCTTGAGGATTACAGCGAAGACATTGATATGGATACCTTGCGCAGCGCAGTTCTGGAAGGTATGAGCGCCTGGGCAGGAGAGTATGAGGTTTTCGGTAATCAGAAGCTTCAGGTAAAGGTGGAGCTTACTGCTGATGACAGACTTCTTGACAGTGTTTATGTCATTCCATTGACTGAGGGAATGAGCGATGAGATTGTCGCTGCGCGTAAAATTTTTGCGTCGGCTGAAGAAAGCAAAAAATTCGAAAGCTTTATCAGGCAAAAACGATCCTTTGCCGGTCTTGGCATAAAGCGGTGGAGCGTAAATTCACTCAAGGTAATCGCAGTTCAGAGCGCAGACGGAAACTTCGACGATTATGAGGAAATAATGCACGTTGCAAAGCATGAGTTCGGTCATGTATTAGGTCTTGGTGATCTGTACCAAAGTCCTCAGGACGGCCTTGACGGTGTGGCTGAGGGCACATACGGGGAAACAGACAAATATCATTTGTTTGACAGAGTGTATAATCTTGTTATGTGTGACCATCACGGTCCAATAAGTAACAATGATATAGAAATGGTGGTTCTCGCCTTCAGTGAAAACTGTATGCAGAACTATCAGATAAGCAGAGCAGGACAAAAAATTTCAGAAGCATTAGGGAAAGGAAATTAATTATGAAGGATTTAAAAAATTACGCTGAGGAATTCAGATATAAGTATGATGAATTTCTTACGGGCTGTGATGCTCTTGAGGAAATGGGCTTATGGAATAAGGAAGAAAACGGAGAAATGGATGCCTTTTATACGGGCGACCTGACAAGTATAATAATACGTCTTATCTCCGCTGACGGAGATATTACCGCAAAGGAAGTAAATTATCTTAACGATATGTTCGGATTTATCTATACCGAGGAAGAGCTTACAGAAATTTATGAGCAGTGCAGTGAAGAAATAGACAAGCTGTTTGATGAAGGTGTAAAAAACGGATATGATATTATGAACGGGTTGAATAAAAAGCTCGCGGCAGCCTACAGAGAGCTTGTTATGCTCATTTGCGACACGGTTATCGCAAGTGACGGAGTAATAGATAATGTAGAAATTGCTCTGGCACAGAAGCTGAAAAGCATAGTTTAATAAAAGAATCATCGGTTTTGGAAGCCGATGATTTTTTTCGTACTGACTGTAAGTTTTTCTGCCTAGGATTGTTTAATTAGTGAAGAGACCGGCTCTTAAAAGGAAGGAGGGCTTTAATGGATAAAGGTGCACAGCATTACGAAAGATTTCTTAACGGAGATAAAAATGCCATCGCTGACATAATAGAGGAGTACCGTGTTGGTCTTGAGCTCTATCTTTATTCTGTGGTGGGAGATATTGATCTTGCTGAAGAAATCACACAGGAAACCTTTGTAAAGCTCTTTACAAAAAAGCCGAGGTTCAAGGCAAAGGCGAGCTTTAAAACCTGGCTTTACACCATCGGCAAAAACTCTGCCATCAATTACATCAAAAGGTACAGCAGAAATATCAGCCTGGACAGAGAAGACATATTGTCAAAGGAGAAAGATGTTTCAACTCTTGAGGAAATTTATCTTGCCGATGAAAGGAAAAAGGCAGTTCACAAGGCTCTCGGTAAGCTGAAAAAGGAATACAAGGAGGTCTTATGGCTTACCTACTTCGAAGGAATGAGCAACAAAGAAAGCGCCGCAGTAATGAATAAGAGTGTACATAATATTCATACCTTGCTTACCAGAGCTAGACAGGCACTGAAAAAACAGTTAGAGGAGGACGGTTTTGATTATGAAATCTGACAGAGAAATGATAACCTCGGTAATGGACGAGGTAGACAAGTACGAAAGGAGAAATAAAATGCTTAAAAAGAGAACAGTTATGAGCCTTGCGGCGGTTGTATGTATTTTAATATGTCTTGGTACTGCTGTAGGCGCAGCGACGGAATATTTTACCTTCGGCGGAATTAAGACGCCTGTGGATATAAGGGAAAATATTCTCAATGCCGGAAGTGCTGAAGGTGTGGAGGAGTTCGATAAAGAATATGAGAAATCAGAAGACCCCTTTTCTGTGGTTGCCCGTGAGAACGGAAATGGTGCACATATTATTCTCGACTACTCCGAAAGTATTGAATATACCGATGTGGCAGATGAGGATGAAGGCTACCGTTTTGAACTGAAAAGTGTGACCAAAGCAAAGCAAAAGCGTAATGTGATGACGGGCGGAAGCTTATCTGACGGTACCGCTACTTATGAATGGCAGATAAGCGACGGATATTATGCGCTCATAGATATTTCGAGATGTGATGGAGAGAAATTGACTCAAGAGGATGAGGGTAAGCTGCAGTTTTATTGGTGCTATCTTCTGGAGGGCTTTGATCCGTGGATTACCAACCTTTATTTCAGAGGAGACACGATACACGTTTACAGCGATGATTACACAGTACACTACGCTATAGAGATAACTGAAATGATGCCCTTTGCAAAAACGGATTTTGCTCTTGTAGCCTTCGGTATTGAGTTTGACGGAGACAGAGGACCTGTTGACCCTAGCATAGACACGGTATATGCTGATCCTGACGGAAAAATCGAGCTTGTTAATGAGGACGATTATTTCGGCGCATTATTGAGGTTTTCTGTTCCTGAGAAGTTCGCTTCCGAGGATGAGCATTATGCGGAAAAATATTTCGAGTCAACACCCAAACAACTGAAAAATTGGTTTGAAGGCTATGTGAATCCTAAGTGGGAATGATAATCTGCCTTTAGGTTTTCGGTGCGGATACGGTTTCGTGTCTGCCACGAAAATTTCTCTTGAATTTCCTTTTCTTTTATGATAAAGTATTTTTATAATATGAAGAAGGGAAATTTGCTATGAAAAATGAAACAAGAATAAAAATAGAATGGAAAACCTGCTTCAGGGTGGGAATAAGCGTCTTTGTGCTTTTTCTTTGCATTCACTACTGGGCATCAACGGCATCAATAATCAAAACCTTTATTGGAGCAGTTCTGCCTCTTTTTGTAGGTGCTGTTATTGCATATCCCCTGAGCATTCTTATGAATTTTTACGGCAAGCATATATTCAAGAATGCAAAGAATAAAAATCTTCTCCGCTGTAAAAACGGCATATGCCTTGCTCTTACTCTGCTTACATTGGTTGCTATTATCACCTTCGTGGTGGCTATGGTGCTGCCTCAGCTTGTAAACTGCGTAAAGCTTCTCATCGACAAGGTGCCCGGCGCAATAAAGATTGTGACCGATTATGTTTCACAGTTTGAATTTATTCCCGACGATATTTTTGAAATGATTTCATCAATTGACTGGAAGTCAAAAATCGGCGAGATTATTTCTACCGTTACCACAGGTCTCGGAAGTGCGGCAAATGTTGTTATCTCAACTGTTTCTTCCGTGGTTTCCGGCGTGACGAGTGCGGTTTTAGCCTTTATCTTTGCCATCTATCTTCTTTTAAGCAAAGAAAAGCTTATGGGACAGGTTGACACAGTCGCAAAGCATTATATTAAAAAGAATATCTATGACAAGATAAGATACGTCCTTTCTGTTGCTGATTACTACTTTAAAAAGTTTATTGTCGGTCAGTGTACGGAGGCTCTCATTTTAGGCGGTCTTTGCACGGTGGGGATGCTCGTTCTTCGTTTGCCTTATGCGATGATGATGGGCGCGGTTACAGCCTTTACGGCTCTTATTCCCGTTGTCGGCGCTCTTATCGGCGGAGCAATCGGTGCGGTGCTTATCTTTGTTGAATCACCCGTTAAGGCTCTTATATTCATTATCTTTATTGTGGTGCTTCAGCAGCTTGAGGGTGACCTTATTTACCCGAAGGTTGTCGGCACATCCATCGGACTTCCCGGTGTGTGGGTATTTACTGCTGTTACTCTCGGTGCAGGTGTTTTCGGTATCTTAGGTATGCTTATCAGCGTGCCGATTGCCGCCACAGCCTATAGTCTTTTAAGAAACGAGGTCAGCGGCAAGGGTGTTTCATCCATTGGAGGAAATATCCAAAAGGAAGTTTTTGAGCCTGAAAAGGCAGAATAAAAAATAGAGACCGTCAAGGGCGACCCTTCATAAGGATGTTAAGCCTTAAAATTCGTTATTTTTGCACACAACTGCGTTAAAAATGCTCGAAATCCGGCAAGGATTTCTGTGCTTTTCGCCTTGTTTTGCATCAAAAGTATCTGAATTTTAAGGTGCTAAGCAGTTTTTATTGAGAAATTTTTCGTTTAAAGGAAATGATAA
>JAZUMO010000093.1:0-1958 GCA_045603665.1 Acutalibacteraceae bacterium | reverse complement strand
TTCGGCTACTGGGGAGCAAATACCGACAGCTTTAAGAATGTGCTTTCTCAATATAAGAATGTAATTCTTTTTCACGGACACAGCCATATGAAATTTGAATCGCAGGAGTTTGACAGTTGTGCAAATTACACTGAAAAAAACAGCTTTAAATCTGTTCACATACCATCCTGCGGTGATCCGAGAACACTCCTGTCTGATGACGGAACATGGGAAACAGACAAAAACGGCAGTCAGGGATATATCGTTGATGTTTACGATGATTGCATTGTATTGAACGGTATGGATTTCCGAGGAAAACAAAAGTGTCCCACGGGAGTATTCAAGATAACAGCTTCATAATTAAATTTATATTTACAACGGGAAATTGCAAGCCGGAAGCTTTATGTTAAGGTTCCGGCTTGTTTATTTAAATATCTGTTTTAAGAGTTACATTGTCATCGTCGAGACCGCTGTTATAAAGAAGCGGCTCAATGAACTGTTCAAGGGTATAGCCGCTTAGAAGCTTTTTGATGTCTATTCGCAAGGCTGAGGCAAGCTTTTCAATTTTTCTGAAGCTGCCCATCACAATCTTATATTCAACAGTATCGGGTCTGTAGTGAGCGTTACCGCGGTAAAGATTGGCGACAATCTCAAAAAGAAGGTCAACAAATTTTTTGTCTTTTACGGGAACGAGCTCGCTTTCGGTTAAATTATGATATTTTTTTGAAAACCTTGCAACCTTGCCGTAGGTAAGACCGTTGAGCTTTCTGCCAAGGAACATAACGGTTTTCGGGTGCTTCATAATAAGGTCCTTGGGAAGATTGATTCCGCCCTCGGTATTTGCAAAGGCCTCGACGTCGTGCTCCATATTATAGGGGATTTTTTCGATTATTCCGAGAAAGCCTGCTCTTGCATATTCAGTAAAGGATTTACCTAAATTAAGCTCGGGGAGATCAAGGTCTATGGTGCGGATGTCAACGGTGCCTTTTTCGGTGTCAATGGTAATCTTTCTCATTTTTGGCGGGAATCCCGAAAGGGATGAGGTCTGCACGCTGTAAAGGCTGTTTCCCTTGTCACTTTTGATTTCTGTCATATACTGAATGTGTGTATGACCGGTGAAAAAGAGTCTTACGCCCATATCTGCAAGCTCTTTTGCTCTTTTTTCGCCCTCAAAGAAGGTGTTGCCCTTACCCATAATTTCATAAGCGGGAGAGGGGGTGACGATGGGGCGGTGTGTGCCGCATATTACCGTGCCGCCTTTTTCTTTGATTTTTTCAACGTGTCCCTTTACCCAATTCATTAGCTCATCGGAAAAAGCGGGAGCTAGGTAGTTATCTACGGTAACATAGTGATAACCCATAACAATGTAATAAAGACCGGGCAGAATTTCGGCGATATAGGTTGTGCCTTCATCAAAGCTGTCAAAGCCCTTATCCTTGCCGAAGGGATAGTACATGGGAACGACCTCTTCCTCGGGCAGGTGTACTGTCGGGATCTTATTTCCGTTTTTATCAAAGCTGTAAATAAAAAATTCCGGATAATCGTGTGAATCGGTTACCACATAGGGGCTTCCGCCCTTTTCGGTGAAATCACGAAGAATCTCAACGACCTCCTTGTGGCTGTATTCATCGCCGTGGTTAGTAAGGTCTCCCGTGATAATGACGGTGCTTGTATCCTCGTCATTTTTGATTATTTCGAGAGCCTTTTTAAAGGCTTCCTCACTTGCCATAATGCAAATCTGTGTGCTGGGCTGAGGAAGAGCACGGTAATCGCAGGCAAAGTTTTTCTTGCTGTAATAATGAACATCGGTTATGTGATAAAAGCTGTAAATCATATTTTTCTCCTATAAAAAGTCAAGTGGTTTACACCAACTTGCTGTATTTTTTGATAACCAAATCGGTTATACATTGAGGGCTACGCCCTCGTAATTTATACACAGCATAGAATGTTGAGTTGTCAAGAGCAGAAGTGTAACGACT
>JAZUMO010000092.1:0-60967 GCA_045603665.1 Acutalibacteraceae bacterium | reverse complement strand
ATTTCTTTAAAAAGTGAAATAACTTCACAATAATGCGTTAAAAATCACCGATATGCGACAGCATTATCGGTGATTTTCGCCTTTTCTTGCAAAGCTATTTCGCATTTTAAAGTGCTTCGCAGTTTCGTAAGAACAGAAAATTTCTTGTATTGAAGCCACAAAACGCAGCAAGGCTGTCGCCTTGCGAGGCTTTTGGTAAAAATACAGGGAATTTTGTTCGAGAAACAAATACTTCCTTATCGGACGTCGGCGAATAATACGGCAGTTATTTTTTCATCAAAAAACACTCCTCAGCTGAGAGGAGTGTTTGATTATAGCTTTTTTAAAAAAGTTAAAATTGAATCAGTCTTCCTTTTTCTTAAGGCAAACTGCTGCTGCAGCTGATGCGATTGCAAGTGTTGCCATAGCAACTACAACTGCTGATGTATCACCTGTCTTGGGTGTTTCGGTAGTAACAACTGCGGGCTTCTTAGTTGTTGTTTCCTCGGCTGTTGTTGTTTCTTCTTCAACTTCACCGATGAAACCGATATACATGTTAGCAAAGAAGTTAACGATATCGTTATCAAGAATACCTTCGATTGTTGCTGTATCAAGACCGAGTGCTGTAAGACCGCTCTTAAGAGTTTCAGCAAGACCTGCTGTAAGATTGGTTACAGTTGCTGCCATATCCTGTGTTTCGCCACCGGAAAGAACTGCTGTGCTGCTGAGAACGCTTGTAATATCGAAACTACCAAGTGCACTGAGGTCGAAACTTGCAAGGTCAATACCTGCGCCTGACATTGACTCTGAAACTACAGTGAGGAGAGATTCGAGGTTTGATGCATCAAAACCGCTGAGCATTTCAGTAAAAGCAGAAGTATCTGTGGAAAGAACACTTGTGAGCCAGCTGAGATCGAGAAGCTCTGCATTAGCCTTTGTTGTATCAGCAGTTTCAGAACCGCCTGCTAAGTACTTATCAAGAGCAGCTTCCATTTCTTCAAGATCTTCAACGTCTACGCCACCGGCAATTTCTTCAAGCTCAACATCGGAAAGAGCAGCTGTAGCAGTAGGAACAAGCATACATACACAAAGCATGGCCACTACGAGAATACCTAAAATCTTTTTCATGTTAAATCATCCTTTCTATAGATTTATATCAACGGCTGTGCCGCAATATACAAATCATCTATAGTATTATACAATATATGGTACTGAAAATCAATATTATTTTTGAAAAAATCCTTAAAATTTATTAACTTTATGTCTTATTACCAAGTTACAAGCACATCTAGACCGTCTGTTGCATAATCTTTACCAAGAACCATACCGTTAGCCTTAAGTGCATCACAGAATCCGAGGAGCATATCGTAGTCCTTCATAGTGATTCGGCACTTGAGTGAAAGCTCGGAACGGTCGGTAAGATTATCAAGTGTACCGGGCACAAAGCCTGTGCACCACCAATATTTACCATAGTCTCTGTGATAAATTTCCTTCCCGTCACGATAGCCTGTAAGCTCCATATAAAGAGCGTCCTCGTTGCTTGCAGCATCATAGTGGTCATTAGGTCTCGTCTTCGGCTTTGTATAAACACCGATCTCGTGACCTACGAACACAAGACCGTACTGTCCCTTCCAGAACTGAATCATCCAGTTCTGATCCTTATAGTCGAACTTGCAACGCATTGTGTCCATATAGATTGTTACAAGACCTGCGCCTACGTCAAATATTTCGTGATAACCGAGAGCTCTCTGCCACGGATCGCTGCTGGTATAGTAATAATTACCCTTTGTATCATACTGATAACCTGCAAGGCCTTCCTCAAAGATACCGCCGCCATTAAGAATGCCACCGTTATTTTTCTTTGTGGTGGTCTTGTTATTATCAACTGCAGGAGCAGTTGTTCTTTCGGTAGTAGGTGCCGTTGTTGTTGGAGCTGTGGTTGTAGGCGCGGTTGTTGGAGCCTTGGTGGTTGTGGCGTTTGAAGAAACCGGGAATGTTGTGATAACACTTTCGATTCTGAGAGTTGTTGATAAATCTGCACCCGTGGTTGGAGCTGTAGTTGTGGGAACAGTTGTAGGTACAGTTGTGGGTGCAGTGGTTGTGGAAGCAGTGGTCGACACATCATAAACAGAAGGTACAGTTGTACCTGTGTCTATTTTATTACTCATAGCTCTGACACCGAGAAACGAGCCGCCACACACAACAATCAATGCAACGATAATCAAGATGTTAATTTTGTTCTTTTTCAAATCCATATTTATGTAGTCCTCCTGAAGGTAAACATTTTTCGAACCTAATACAGGTATTATAAGATTAACAGAAAACTGTAGAAAGGTCAAGTAAATTTTTAGATTTTTAAAAATTATTTATCCCTTTGGTAAAAATTAACAAGACAACCGCCGTTAAGCGGTTGTCCATAATACTTTATCAGTTATTTCCGAAAATGTTTCTGCCCTTGAAAACAGGAAGAACGTCGCTTTCGTCCTCATCAGGTTCATCAAAGATTGAGCCTGTTTTCTTCGGAGGTGTTTCGATAACATCGAAGGTCTGTGCGGGAGCTGACTGCTCACCTGCAGGAGCTTCCTGAACAGGAGCTTCAGGATTTTCCTCAGTCTTAGATCTTGCACTCTGATCAAAGATTGATGCGAAGCCCTGACCGAATCTTGTTGAAGCAAAGTCAACAGCATCGGAGCCTACGGTGAAAATTGAACCTGCAGAGCTCTTTGTTGACTGACTGATGAATTCAGGTGCTGCACCCTGCTGAGGCTGCTGTGCATTTGCAGTTGCGGGCTGGGGAGCCTCTTCCTTTTCAGTGCCGAAGCCGGTAGCAATAACAGTAATGCGCATCTCGTCGCCCATTTCTTCATCAAATACAGAACCGAAGATAATATTTGCATCGGGATGTGTTGCTTCAGAAATAAGAGTACCTGCCTGCTCAATCATATCAAGAGACATATCGGAAGAACAGGTAACATTGATGATAACCCCGCTTGCACCGTCGATTGCAGTTTCGAGAAGAGGGCTTGTGATGGCCTGCTTTGTGGCTTCAGCTGCACAGTCTGCACCTCTGCCTGAACCGATACCCATATGAGCAAGACCGGCATCCTTCATTACACTCTTGATGTCAGCAAAGTCAAGGTTGATATAACCGGGAACCTTGATTGTGTCAGAAATACTCTTTACACCCTGCCATAAAACATCGTTGGCCTTGCCGAAAGCATCCTTCATTGAAAGAGATTTATCACCGAGAAGCTTGAGTCTTTCATTGGGGATGACAATAAGGCTGTCAACATGCTTTTCAAGCTCTCTGATACCGTCTTCAGCCTGCTGCATTCTCTTTTTTCCTTCAAACTTGAAGGGCTTTGTGACAATACCTACAGTAAGAGCACCGAGTTCTCTTGCAATTTCAGCAACAACGGGAGCTGCACCTGTACCTGTACCGCCGCCCATACCTGCGGTGATGAAGACCATATCTGTTGAGCGTAAAGCATCAGCGATTACGTCACGGCTTTCTTCAGCAGCTTTTCTGCCGATTGCAGGATCACCGCCTGCACCCATACAGCCAGTAACTTTTTCACCGATCTGAATTTTGTGAGTTGCCTTTGAATTTTCAAGAATTTGTCTGTCAGTGTTGATTGAAAGGAATTCAACACCGACAATACCGGATTCAACCATTCCGTTAACGGCATTTCCGCCGCCACCGCCGACACCGATAACCTTAATCTGGTTGTAAGCGATGTTTTCGTTATCCATTACGAAGCCCATTTTACTTCCTCCTAAAATATATTTGAGTTTGATAATTTTAATTTTATATGCCTGTCCAAAAATGGCAAAGCAACCTATAATTCAAGTTATTATAACACAGTATTTCAAAAAATACAATAACAAACTGCATTTTTTTATTACCGAAATTTACATTCCTATTTTTGCATGCTTCCCGGCTTAAAGGCTGTCTGACCCTCGTAGCGGGTTTCAATATATCCCGTCTGTCCGTTGATAATATCCTCGTCAACCTCAATAACATCCACAGCCGACTCAATCTGGCTTTCAAGCCTTGAGCAGTCACCGAGATAAATATTTATCCTTGAATCGTAAACAACGGTCACATCATTGATGTTCGCAAGATTTATAACGCCCTTCGGGAATTTACCCGTACTTTCAAGTGCTGAAACAATCTCCTTTGCCCTTTCATACTTTTCCCTATTGTTTTCCGAAGGCACAAAAGCTGTACCTGCTTCAGCTGTCTGCTCCTCAAGGCCTTCAATAAGATACCTGCCGTCTGTAAGCTTTTTCTTATTAAGAGAAAGCACCTTTCCGTCAGCATCAATGCATATATATCCGTTGTTTCCGGCTATAAGAAGCTTTTCCTGGGTTGAGGTAACATTGAGAACAAGCTTATCGGGAAGCATATAATCGACCTGAACATCCTTGATGTAAGGAAGAGCCAGGGTGACGGCATCGTTAACGCTCTTTTCCCTTACACTGAGCATATTTATGCCCACATATACATTGGCTGCCTCAATTATTTTTTCATCCTTATAACGGCTTTCGCCGACAATATCGATTGTCGTTACTGTAGCTCCGTTCTGATAAATATATATACCCACGCCGCAAAAAACTACAATAAGAGAAATAACCACAGTTGCAATTGCTATTATTTTCGCCTTTAATCTGGTGCCTTCACTCTTTTCTTTACGCATTTCATCAAGAGAATAGCCCTTTCTTCTTTTGTCCTCTGTCCTCACTCTTGACTTTGCCTGATTGCGCTCTCTCTTTTTTTCCCTGCGGAGTCTTGCCTCTTCCTCCCTTACATTGGGGTTTCTCGTATCTCTGCCCTTGGGCTCACGGCTTTTGCTGCCCACGGGTCTTTTTTTCTTCTGAGACGGCTTCTTTGACGAGGAACTTTGTGTACCTTTTTTCTTTTCAGACGCTGCCGTACTTTTTTTCTTTTTGTTATCTGTCCTTTTTTCCGTTTTTTTGCCGCCTTCGGAAATTCGGTCCTTCGTAACATCAACGCCTGTTTTTTTCTGTGGCTGTGTACTTTTACTTCCTTTGGGTACACTTTTCCTTGTCGGTTCACCGTTTTTTCTGACAGGAGTATCTTTTTTTACGGACGGCCCTGCACTTATCGGCTCCCACATTGAGGATGTTACATTCTGTACCGTTCTGCCGGCATTTTTTTCATTGTATCCGCCGAAGGGATTATTCTTATCTGCCATAAAAACACACTCCTTTCAAAAAAATATAATACGGCAACCTATGTAAAACAGCTGCCGTAAAATCAGTTATTGCTTTAAACGCTTTATATCAGCACCAAGCCTGTTTAAACTTTCCTCGATTTTTTCATAGCCTCTGTCAATATGACTGACATTACCGATCAATGTACTGCCCTTTGCGAAAAGACCCGCAACCACAAGTGCGGCACCCCCTCTTAAATCCGATGCTGTTACCGCCGTACCGTAAAGCTCCTTTACACCGTCGATAATGGCAACCTTACCTTCAATTTTTATCTTTGCACCCATTCTCACAAGATCACCGACATGCTTGAAACGGCTTTCAAAAATGTTTTCTATTATTACACTCGTCCCTCTTGCCACCGTGAGCATTGCCATAACGGGAGCCTGAGCATCCGTCGGGAAACCGGGATAAGGCATCGTTCTGATGTCACGGACAGCACGTAGACCTTTGTCTGCTTTTATTCTCAAAATGCTTTTACGGTCATCAACACTGCAGCCTGCACCTTCAAAAACCGGTAACACAGTACGGAAGTGATTGGTATTCACACCGTGAAGAATTATATCTCCTCCTGTTATAGCCGCAGCCGTCATATAAGTAAGGGCAACGATACGATCTGCCATCACAGTATAATGACAGCCGTGAAGCTTTTTTACTCCCTCGATAACTATTGTCCCGGGCATACGGAAGCTGATTTTCCCTCCGCACTCATTGAGAAAAGCCGCGAGATCATATATTTCCGGCTCTCTCGCAGCATTGTGAATCACAGTTCTGCCCTTTCCGAGAACAGCCGCAAGAATGATGTTTTCCGTGGCACCTACACTCGGGAAAGAAAGGCTTATAACCGACGAGCTGTTTTCCTTCACCTTTTCGCAGCGTATATATCCGTAATCCTCTTCTATTTTACATCCCATAATTTTAAGAGAACTCAGATGAAGATCAATAGGTCTGAGTCCTATTTCACAGCCTCCGGGTGCAGAAAGCTCTGCCTTACCCGTTCTGCCGAGGACAGAGCCCAGAAAAACAATCGACGAACGCATTTCCCGCATCAGTGAATCGGGTATATTATAACACGATACAGAAGACGAATCAACCGTAACGGTGTTATTTACTGTTTTTACCTTACATCCCAGATGGCGCAGAATACTGATTGCCGCCGCCGTATCCGTAAGGTCGGGACAGTTATGTATCTGACAGACACCGCCTACAAGAACAGTAGCCGCAAGAATGGGAAGTGCACTGTTTTTGGACCCCTGAACTGCAAGCTCTCCTGCAAGCCTTCTGCCTGAATTAACAACTAAACTGTCCATCAAATCACACCTTTCACCCCATTGTATGCAAAAAGAGGTAAAACGGTGATTTTTTCATTAATTTTATTATTTTTTTATAAGAGAAATAACAATATCGGCAATTTGCTCCTTAGCATCATAGACAGCCATTGCTTTTGCATTCTGCTCCATTTCTGTTCTCTTTTCCTTATCGTTGATAAGTGAACAGAAAAGCACATCCATTTTTTCGTCAGTAAGCTCTTTTTCCTCGATAACATAAGCAGCCCCTCTGTTAACCAGAGCCATAGCATTATGATACTGATGATTTTCGGCAACATTCGGCGAAGGAATAAGAATGGATGCCTTGCCGAGTGCCTGAAGCTCAGAAAGAGAGGAGGCACCTGCACGGCAGATAACAACATCTGCAGCAGGCATACATCTGTCCATATCGCTTATGTATTCACGTATTTCAACATTGGAAGCTTTTTCCGTGTCAACGCCCATTTCCTTAAGCTTTTCAGGAACCCATAAGCCATACTGTCCCATTGCGTGAAGAAAACGGATATTTTCATCCTTATAATGGTCAGCAATAATTTTTGTCATCGCCTTGTTTATGGTAGCTGCTCCGAGACTTCCACCCATGGAAAGAACAAGAATTTCATCGTCCTTCACACCCATTTCAGCTCTGGAAACATCTCTGTCAGCCCTAAGCATTTCTCCTCTTACGGGAAGTCCCGTAACCACGGGAGGATTTTTACACTGCAGATACTTTTCGGCATCCTTTGCCGTCAGCATTACACGGTCAACAGCCTTAGCAAGAGTTTTGTTTGTCACACCGGGGAATGCATTCTGTTCGTGAATAGCTGTGGGAATGCCCATTTTAGCCGCCATACGGAGCACAGGGCCGCTTACATAGCCTCCGAAGCCTACAACAACATCAGGAGAAAAGCCTTTGATGATTTTCTTCACAGCCGAAGAGGATGTAAGAAGGTAAAAAATTGCCAGTATATTTCTTATAACATTTTCAATCGAAATTTTTCGCTGAAAGCCTGCAATTTTTATAGTTTTAAGATTAAAGCCTGCATTCGGGACAAGCTTTGTTTCCATTTTACCCTTCGCACCGACAAAAAGAATCTCTGCGTCAGGATATCTTTCTCTTATTTCACCTGCAACGGCAAGAGCGGGATTGATATGACCGCCGGTACCGCCAGCTGCAAACAGTATTTTCATTGTTTTACACCTCTTATTCTTTTTCGACCTTTGAGCTTCTCGAAACAGAAAGCACTATTCCCATTTCAACCAATAGTACAAGCAATGCCGTACCTCCGTAGCTGAAGAAAGGAAGTGCCATACCCGTATTCGGTATAAGGTCAGTTACAACAGATATGTTGATTATTACCTGTAAGGCCACCTGAATCATAATTCCCATTACAACAAGAGAACCGAAATAATCCTTACACTTTGCGGCAATCATAAATCCACGGCATATGAGAGCAGCAAACAGTATAATTACAAATGCCGCACCGATAAAACCGAATTCTTCACAGAAAACGGGGAAAACAAAGTCGTTCTGAGGCTCAGGAATATAGAGCTGCTTTTGCTTTGAATTACCGAGACCAACCCCGAAAAGTCCGCCCGATCCGATAGCATAAAGGCCGTTTACGGTCTGTCTTCTGTTTTCGAAGTATGCAGGATTATCCTTATCAAGCCAGCACATAATACGGCTGGCAGCAAATCCGAAGCCGTCAAGCAAAGAGGGCTTGATAAGCACAACAGCCACAACAAGACCTATTGCAGCAAAAAGAAGAGCAAAATAAATCTTTTTTGTTCCGCTGAGCCACGCCATTGCAATAGCCATAAGCATAAGCAGAATCGCAGCCGAATAATGCTTTTCAAGAAGAACAAGACCGAAATAAGACACAGCCACAATCGCGAGAAGAACACACGCCGTAAAGGGTGTGCGCGCAAAGGAAAAAATCTTTTTTTCTATATCCGAAAGCGTGTCCTTTTCGGGAGTAAACTTGCCGAATCTGTTTTTAGGTGCTCTCAAAGCATTTTTCATAACGCATATCATATATGCCATTACGATAATCAGAGTAAATTTGGCAAACTCCGAAGGCTGAATCTGTTTACCGGCAATATAAATCCAACGGCTCGTATCGGAATCCTTACCCATATTATAGATAAGAGTGTAAACGAGCACAATTACCGTCATAATATAAGCAAAGGGAGCAAATCTTCCGTTAAAAACTCTATAGTCAATTTTACTGAAAACAGCCATTGCAACGAAGCCGACAGCCGCATTTCCGAGCTGAGAATAAAAAAACTCATTTGCATTACCTTCGTTATAGCTGGCATAGGCATAGGATGCAGAATACATTGCGATAATGCCTACAGTGAAAAGCAAGAGAACTATGCAGGCAAAAACCACATCAAAGCTTCCCTGCTGAACAAAGTTGGTTCTTACCTTTTTTAAAATCTCGCCCTTGACACCATAATAAAGCTCGGCGGGATTTTTTAATTTTTTAACCTTTGCGGTTTTTTCTTTCATTTATTTCCCTCCAACCTCAAAAATTCCAAAGGATACACCTTATACGGTGAAATACATAACAGCAACACCTACGATACAGCCGATAAGACTTACCGTACTGAACACAGCAACAATTTTATTTTCACTCCAGCCTGACATTTCAAAATGATGATGAATCGGAGCCATCTTGAAAACTTTCTTTTTGCGGATTTTAATTGAGCCGATCTGAATAACATCGGAAAGAGCCTCAATAACATAAACTATGCCTATAGGAAGAAGAATGATGGGACAGTCAACAGCATAGGCGAGAGCTACGATAAGACCGCCCAGGAACATTGAACCCGTGTCACCCATCATAACCTTTGCAGGATAGTGATTCCATACAACATAGCCTGCACAGCCTCCCGCAAGAGCAGCACCGAGAATACCGACAGAGGTGGTTTTCATCATAAGGGCAATTACGGCAAAAGCTACACCTACGGGAATTGTAACCGTACCGCAAAGTCCGTCGATGCCGTCGGTAAAGTTTACGGCATTAATTGCACCGTAAATTACGCATACACTGAAAAGACAGAAGAAGATTATTCCACCGACTGAATCGAAATTAACCTTTCCGTAAAAAGGAATAAACATCGAAGTGCTTTCGCTGATTATAAGAGAAGCAAGATAAGCGGCAATAATAAGCACCTGAGGTATTGTTTTCTGAATTTCCGTAAGACCGAGATTTCTCTTTTTGACGACCTTGATGTAGTCATCGGCAAAGCCCACAAGTGCAAAGCAAAGAGCCATAAGAACACCTGCAAAAAGCTTTGTATACTGCTGATATCTTGTCACATCAAGCTCTGCAAAAATCTGAAGACCGGTAAATTTACAGATAAGGAATGTAATGGCTGTAGCAAAAATAGTACCGATAATAAACATTATACCGCCCATTGTGGGTGTGCCCTGCTTTTTTGCGTGCCATTTGGGCCCAATATCCGTGAGAATATTCTGGCCGAATTTTAGGTTATGAAGGATAGGTATAAGTACATAACCTAAAAGTGCAGTAACTCCGAAGGATATTACCAATGAAATAACAAGTGATAAAGTGCTGTTCATTTAAAACATTCCTTTCAAATATCTTTTAAGGGCAAATTACCCCAACAGTTCCTTTATTATTTTTCTTTCGTCCATAGGAATTTCTTCCCCTTTGACAATCTGCTGTGTTTCGTGGCCCTTGCCCGCCAGAAGAATTATATCATTCTCCTTTGCATTTTTCAAGGCAAAATCAATAGCCTTTCTTCTGTCCTGATGAATAAACATAGGTGTTTTAGTACCCTTTGCGGCACTTACTATGTCTTTGATTATTTCGAGAGGGTCCTCATCTCTGGGATTATCGCTTGTGACAATAACCATATCCGAATAGTCGGCGGCGATTTTTCCCATTTCACCTCTTTTATCTTTGTCTCTGTCTCCGCCGCACCCAAAGACGGTAATTATCCTGTTTTTCGGAAAATTACCGAGAGTCAGAAGCACCTGCTTAAGGCTGTCGGGAGTGTGAGCGTAATCAATTATAATTTTAAAATCTCTGTCCGTAGGGACAATTTCAAACCTTCCCTTTACCCCGTAAAAATTTCTCAGTGCTGCTGCAGACTCTTCAAGAGAGGCTCCGCAGGACAAAGCAGTTATAATTGCAGCCATTGAATTGGAAACATTATAAGAGCCGGGAATTTTAAGCTTGATACGGTGGATAAGGCCGTCAGACACAATAGCATAATCGGTGATGCCTTCGCTGAATTTCATACACTTTGCCGTAAAATCAGCCTCATCACTTTTAAGTGAATAGGTTTTCACCTCACCCGCTGCACAGCTGATGAATTCGTCCCTTGCACTGTCATCATAGTTTATTACTGAAAGCTTACTCGAGTAAAAGAGAAGTTTTTTTGCTTTTTTGTAATTTTCCATATCTCCGTGGTAGTCAAGATGATCCTCGGTGAGGTTGAGGAAAACACCAACCTCAAAGCTGAGACCGTAAAGTCTTTGCTGACAAAGGCCCTGGGAAGAGGCTTCGATTATGCAGAATTCCGTGTTGCATTCAGTCATTTCCCTGAATTTTTTATGCATATAAAAGCTGTCGGGAGTGGTAAGAACAGATTCACTGCTTTCTCCGCAAAGCTTATTGCAAACCGTACCGAAAAGGGCACACTTATGCCCTGCCATGGTGAGAATATTATATATCATAGTGCTGACGGTGGTTTTTCCGTTAGTACCCGTAACTCCGATAAGACGAAGCTTTTTATGACTGAAGCCGAAAAAGGCAGCACATAAAACTGAATATGCTTTTCTTGTATCCTCGACAATAATCGCATTTTCACATACCTTGTTTTTTGCTATAACCGCAACAGCACCCTTTTCAAGAGCCTGAGCGACATAGTCCTCCCCTTTTTCGTGACAGACAAAGAGAGTATCCTCTCTTACCTTGCGGGAATCGTCAGTAATATATTTTATATCCTTATCCTCAGTTTTATACTCGATACCTGACTGAAAAAGCAAATTGGAAATAAGCATTGTGTTCCTCCGTTTGTATTGTACGGTATCAATCGACTGCTATATTTTCCTGTCGGAAGTATACCGTAATGTTTGAACCTGCATCGATCTTCGTATCCTTAGCTATATCCTGATTGTAGGAAAGAGCACCGGCTGTTTCCGCCGGACCGGAGAAGATAACATTAAGACCGTTTGCCGTTGCAAGAGTGTTTACCTGAGAGGCCGTAAGACCTGTAAAATCGGGAACTTTTACTTCCTGTGATTCTGTATCCTTTTCTGTATAGAGAATTATAACACCGTTTTTGGGTATGCTCTGACCTGAAGCAGGAACCTGCGAAACGACAGTATCGCCTTTGCCGATCACCTTTGCCGTAAAGCCCTCTGCCGCTGCAGCGACCTTAGCTGCACTTGCACTCTTGCCGACAAGAGTGGGAGTAACGCGGCTCACGGAGGCAAGCTCCTTAGCCGTATACTGAGGCTCTACATTCATATATTCAAGCGTCGCTTCCATAACCTCTTTTGCAATGGGAGCGGCAAGCACACCGCCTCCGCGATAGGGACCGGGAGCATTGTCAACACCGACAAGAATTGCAATTTCGGGGTCATTTGCAGGGGCAAAGCATACAAAGGATGCAATATAAATATCTTCATCCTTGCCGTCGTCAAGCTTTTCGGCTGTAGCTGTTTTACCTGCTACACGGTAGCCTGCAATGTATGCATTTTTACCGGTGCCGCTTTCAACAACAGCCTCCATCATTGAGCGAACCTTTGCGCAGGTGGACTCGGATATTACAGTTCTTCTGACTGTGGGTGTTGTTTCAGAAATAACATTACCTTCACTGTCGACGGTTTTACCGACAAGATAGGGCTTCATAAGCTTGCCGCCGTTAGCAATCGCACAGGTAGCAGTAATAAGCTGTAAGGGGCTGATTCGGATTGACTGACCGAAGGAGGTACTTGCAAGGTCAACCTTTGACATGGTTTCCTGCTTATGAACATAGGGATAGGCCTCGTTGCCCGTATCTATACCCGTTCTTTCCGTAAATCCGAAAGCCTCGAAGTATTTATAATAATTATCCTTACCGAGTGTCTGACCTACATTAATAAAAGCGCAGTTGCAGGAATTCATAAGCATCTGGGTAAGAGTCTGAGTTCCGTGAGCCTTGCTGTTTGCACAGCGATAGGTTATATCGGCTATTCTGCAAGCACCGCGGCAGGTGTAGGTTGTGTTGAGAGAGGCTGTGCCCTCCTCAATAGCACCCGCGGCAGTAAATATTTTAAAGGTTGAACCGGGCTCATAGGTATCCGTAACACAGAAGCTGCTCCACTGGTCGTAAAGAAGACGGCTGTATTCTGCATTATATTCCTCGCTTCCCTCTTCAAGCTCCTTAAGAAGAGTTTTGTCGGCTGATTTTATTAGCTTACCGGGATTGGTAAGATCAAAGTCAGGCTTATCACTCATAGCAAGGATTGCACCCGTATCAACATCCATAACGATGCCGTACACACCGTCAGGCTTAATGCTCTGAAGTGCCTGGTCAAGTGCATTTTCGAGATAAGACTGAATATTTTCATCAATTGTAAGCACCACGCCGTTTCCGTCGGTTGCATCAAAAACAGTTTCGTAGCTGGATTCAAGAACGCCGCCTCTCGAGTCCTTTGCAGTTACAATTCTTCCGCTTTCACCGCTTAATACATCGTTATAATATTTTTCTATTCCCGTTTCGCCGTTTCCGTCAGCATTAACAACACCGATGAGAGTTGAAGCAAATTTTTTCTGTGTATAAACTCTTTTACTGTCGTTTTCATAAGAAAAATATCTTGCAGGTATAATCTTTTTTTCCACAAGCTTTGTTTCTGTTTTGCCCCATTTTGTGCTTTCAACGGGCACATTAAACTTATACTCTGTTTCGAGAAATGCCTTAAGGGCTATTTTCTGGGTCGGGGTAACCTCTTTTTTTACGCGGACATATTTACTGTCCTCACGGGAAATAAGAGCTTTTACATCCTTCGCCTTTACTGAAACAGCCTTTGCAATCCCTTTGGAAAGATAATCATAAATTTCCTCGAGATATTTTGAATCGTATTTTTTAAAGCTCTTTCTTATTTCATCGGGATTTGCGCATAAAATCCATGCCGACGTGCTTGTCACCAACGGCGTCATATTACAATCATAAATTGTACCTCTGACAGCGTCAATAGTTTCATCGTAAAGCTGGTTTCTTGCTGCTGCCTCCCGGTATTCTTCACCGTGGACAACCATAATATATCCGACAGCACCGAGATTTACACAAAAGAAAAACACCATAAACAAAGCAACCAGACTTCTGACTCTGCGGATAAACAGCGTGTCTGTTTTTCTTTTGACTCTGTCTTTGAAAATCTGTATATACACTGTCCTTCACTCCTTCATTTATATCCAAAAGCAGGGGCTGCATAGTAAAGCTTACTTTTACAGTCCCCTTTTAATTAATATTCACCATTTCTGATATTTATTTACCTGATATGTGTAATAAACAAAACCCTTCTCACATCTTTTTCGCACTCAGTCTGCAGCACGGGTAAGAAGAACTCTGTTACCTTTATCTGAACCGAGATAGATTTCGTTTTCGGGAGTCACCTTAACAAGACCTAATTTTTCAACAGCAAACTTATCAATATTTTCAACACTCTTGAGAGCGGTAAGCTTCGCATTAAGCTCCTTGTTTTCTGCCTGGCAGATAACAAGCTCTTCCTTCGCTGCCTGAAGTCTGTCCTTCGCCTGCTCTCTTTCAATAAAGCTGTTAAGAACACCGGCAAACATCGCGAGAACCACAACAAGAACAGCTGCTGCTCTGGCAAGCTGAAGGGAAGATTTTCTTCCCTGTGCAGCCCTGGTCTGCTGAACCCTGTTTACATTTCTTTTTTGCTCGGTTTTCTGCTTGCGGTCCGGTCTCTCCAAAGGCTGAGACGGTGCCGCAGCAGTATTAAAATAGCCATAATCGTACTTGTAAGCATTTTCTGCTGCCATTTTCATTCACCCCAAATATTAAATGATTATTATTCCTTTTCTTTGATTCTTTCCACGCATCTGAGCGTCGCGCTCCTGGAACGCTGATTTTCTTCAATTTCTCTTTCTGAAGGAAGGACCTTTTTAAAAGGCAAGGCACCTTCCGGTGTTTTTCCGCAAACACAGATCGGATATTCCGGCGGACATTCGCAGCCCTTACAGAAGGATGCAAATGCTTTTTTTACTATTCTGTCCTCAAGGGAATGGAAGGTTATTATTGCAACCCGTCCCCCCACATTTAACGAAGCAAACATATCGCCTACCGTGTCGCTGATTTTCTGGAGCTCCCCGTTGACCTCAAGACGAAGTGCCTGAAAAACTCTTCTGGCAGGATGCCCTCCCGTTCTTCTTGTCGCAGCAGGTATTGCCTCTTTTATAATTTCTGCAAGCTCTGTTGTAGTCTTGATTTCTCCTCTTTCTCTGTACGCGACAATATTTGCTGCAATTCGCTGAGCAAACTTTTCTTCACCGTAATCTCTGAATATACGGGCAAGATCCTTTTGGGAATAGGTTGCAATAATGTCTGCCGCTGACATACCCTGCTGAGACATTCTCATATCAAGGGGAGCCTCATTATGGAAAGAAAAGCCTCTCTCTGCAGTATCGAGCTGATGAGATGAAACCCCGAGATCAGCAAGAATACCGTCAACCTTATCTATACCGAGATCATCAAGTATCTTTCTTAAATTGGAAAAATTGTCGTGAACCACAGTCACACAGTCATAACCGCCGATTCTCTCTTTGATTATTTCGATGGCATCAGGATCCTGATCGATAGCAATAAGCCTTCCGCCTGAAAGTCTTTTTAAAATTTCGCTGCTGTGTCCTGCACCGCCGCAGGTACAGTCAACATATGTACCGTCAGGCTTTATGCAAAGAGCATCTATTGTTTCTTCAAGGAGTACACTTTTATGAGAAAACTCCACTATACCGCCTCCTCTTAACCGACGCTGAGAAAATCGCCGTTAGCCTGACGCTTACGGTACTGATCATGCTCGTCATCAAGAGCCTGCTCATCAGCCACATTGTTGGCAGTGATGGAAGCAAGATATCTTTTATAGTTTGCAGGACTCATAACCTCAACATGCTCACCGAAGCCTATAAAAATGCAGGTCTTTTCAATTTCTGCTATTTCAGTAATCATTTGATTGAGAACTACTCTACCCTGAGCGTCGCAGCTTGCAGTGTCAGTACCCAGGTGGAACTGAGCGAGAATGTTTCTTTTTTCGATGGGAGTTCTTGCTCTCATAAGAGCCTCTTCACGAACCACCTCAAACTGCTCTGCATTGTAAAGCTGAATGGACGGATACTTGGATGCGTGGAACTTGCAGATAAATTCATCGCCAAGACCTTTACGGAATTTAACAGGAAGTATAACTCTGTTTTTTCCGTCCAGGTTATGTTCAAAAGTTCCCATGAACAACATTTCAAGCACCATCCTTTCTTCAAACCTAAGAATTTCACCACAAAACACCACTTATATATATCTGTTTTGGGACAATTCTCCAAAATCGTATTTTTATTATAATATGTACTCTTCGGAAAGTCAATGGATTTTTCAATATTTTTTCATCTTTTTAAAAAAATATTTTTAGCCAAAATCCCTTGTAAATAAAGGATTTTTAGCCTTCTACAAAATCTTGTATCAGGTTTTATTTTTACCACAAAAGAATGTTTTTATGATTGCTCATTTCAAACAGACGAATTCATATTTTGTTAATATATTAAAATGCTTTTTATGCAATTTTTCGCAAAATCCGCACAAAAAAAAGCAAAAAAACACCCTGAAACTCCTTTTTCGGAGTTCAGAGTGATATTTTTTTATTTTTTACCCCTTTGCATCATACCAGGTTTTACCCGAATGAACGTCTGCGAGAAGCTTTACCTTCATTTTGCAGGCATTTTCCATTTCCTGCTTAAGAATTATCTCAACTGCCTCTCTTTCTTTACTGTCGCACTCGACAATCAGTTCATCATGCACCTGCATAATAAGCTTTGCATCAAGATTTTCTTTTATGAGTCTCTGATAAACCTTTACCATTGCAATTTTGATAATATCGGCGGCTGTTCCCTGAACGGGCATATTTTTAGCCACACGTTCACCGAAAGCCTGAAGCATCTTATTGCTTGCCGTAAGCTCAGGCAAATACCTTCTGCGTCGGAACATTGTGCTGACATAACCGTCATCCCTCGCCTTTTCTACAACTTTTTCAAGATAATCTCTTACTGCACTGTAATGATGAAGATAGCCCTTGATATAATTATCCGCCTCTTTACGCGTTACGCCAATGTCTTTTGCAAGAGAAAATGCACCTATACCGTAAACAATTCCGAAGTTTACAGCCTTTGCACGGCTTCTCATAAGCGGTGTTACCATAAACAGCGGCATATTAAACACCTGAGATGCGGTTATAGCATGAATATCCTCACCGTTATTGAAGCCCTCTATCATTGTAGAGTCGTTTGAAAGATGAGCTAAAACACGAAGCTCAATCTGAGAGTAGTCTGCGTCAACGAGAACCTTACCCTCATCGGCAGTAAAAAAGCGTCTCATCTCTCTTCCGAGCTCCGAGCGTACAGGAATATTCTGTAAATTAGGCTCTGTTGAAGAGATTCTTCCCGTTCTTGTTTCAGTCTGATTAAGAGTTGAACGTATTCTTCCGTCAGAATCAATAACCTTGAGCAGTCCTTCACAGTAGGTAGACTTGAGCTTTGCAATTGCACGGTATTCGAGAACATGAGCTACTATAGGATACTCCCCTGCCAACTCTTCAAGAACATCAGCATTTGTGGAATAGCCGCTCTTTGTCTTTTTTTTGCAGGGAAGTCCCAGCTTTTCAAAAAGAGCCACACCGAGCTGCTTGGGTGAATTGATATTGAATTCAAAGCCTGCCTCTTCATAAATTTTATCCGTAAGCTCCTGAACCATAAGAGCCATTTTTTCACCGAAGTCCTCTATACCCTTACGGTCAACAAGAAAGCCTGTGTTTTCCATATCCGCAAGGACCCTTGCAAGCGGAATTTCAATATCACACAAAAGCTCTCTCTGTCCGTTTCCTTCAATAAGAGAAGTAAGCTTTTTGCAAAGCTCCATAAAAGAGACGGCAACCACAGCTTTTTCTTTTTCGCTCTCCTCACACTCTGCATCGCAAAGGCAGGAATATTCCTCGCAAAGCCTTTCGGGAGCATAAGAGGACGCTGAAGGATTGAGAATATATCCTGCAAGAGCAGTGTCCGTAATAACATTTTTTACATCTATACCCTTTTTCAAGGCATATTTATAAAGCTCCTTTGCATCACTTGTATGTTTTTTACTGTCAGAAGAAAGGAATTCACAGACAAAATAATCAAAGTCAAAGCAATCCTTACACACATAACTTGCGCCGTCTTCAAAAGAAAAATAAATCCTTGATATTTCTCCGTTCATTTCATACTCTGTTATAAAGTATGCCTCATCCTTTATTTTTCCGAGAAGAAGAGGTAAATCTCTTTCTTCGGCGTAAGCCTTCTTTTCTTTTTCCTTTTCGGGAAGCACCTGGATTTTTTCTCTTGTCAGACCCAGCTTTTCGATAATTCCGAACATTTCGAGACTTACAAGAAGAGAAAGTGCCTTCTGCATATCTCCCTCACCGATAATATAGCTGTCCATATCGAGGTCTATCGGTGCCTCAAGACAGATTGTTCCGAGCTTTTTACTCAGATAAGCCATATCCTTACCTGCAACAAGCTTATCATGTACGCCCTTTTTTATTTCGAGCTCGTCTATATGCTCATAGATATAATCAATACTGCCGTAATTTTTTATAAGGTCGCCTGCTGTTTTCTGTCCTATGCCTGCAACACCGGGAATATTATCGGAGGAGTCGCCCATAAGAGCCTTGATTTCAATCATACCCTCAGGCTTTACTCCGTATTCCTCCATAAGCTTTTCTTTATCATAAACGGTAGTAATCGCTTTTCCCATTTTGGTCGAAGCAAGAAGAACCTTTGTATTATCGGAAATAAGCTGTAACGAGTCTCTGTCACCGGTGGCAATAAAGCAAAGATCCTCACCCTTACACTGTGCAGAAAGTGTGCCTAAAATATCGTCAGCCTCGTAACCTTCCTTTTCAACGACTCTGTAGCCGAGAGCTGTAAGCAGCTCCTTGAGAATCGGCATCTGACTGCGAAGCTCATCGGGCATACCCTTTCTGCCTGCCTTATATTCCTCATACATCTTATGACGGAAGGTCGGAGCCTTAAGGTCAAAGGCAACAGCCGCTCTGTCGGGCTGACATTCCTCACGAAGCTTGATAAGAATATTCATAAAGCCGTAAATTCCGTTTGTAAACTGCCCCTCCTTATTAGTAAGAAGCTTGATTCCGTAAAATGCACGGTTGACGATGCTGTTACCGTCAATTACAAGAAGCCGCATAAAAACACCTCTTTAAAACTTATTAGTTTAAGTATAACACATTTCATTGAGGATTGGTAGATAAAAATATAAATTAATGGTGATGATGGTGGTGATGGTGACCGTGATGTCCTTCTTCTCTGTGACTGCTTACACTACAATGAGTCTCACCGCAATTTTCCGAGGTTCTTTCCGTCTCTATAACTGAATGAGAAATACCGTGATGAGAAAGCTCGTGGCGTATCTTTTCCTTAACTGCAGAAAATTCGCCGTCAGTAACCACGTGCATTGTGGCACAGTTATTGAAGCCGTCCATACTCCAGAGATGTATATGGTGAATATCTGTAACACCATCAACAGAAAGTATGTGCTCCTTTATCTCTTCGACGCAAATGCCTTCGGGCGCTTTTTCGAGAAAGATATCAAAGACTTCCTTAAGATTTTTTGCGGAATTTATGAGTATGAACACAGCAACGCCTATGGACATAAGCGGGTCAATAAAGCTCAAATCCGTAAACCGCATTACAATCGCACCAACGAGAACCACAAGCCAACCGAGAGTATCCTCAAGCATATGAAGATTTACAGCCTTACGGTTAAGAGAATCTCCGTCTTTTGTGAAAAGAGCAGCTGAAAGATTCACAGCAGTACCTATAACAGCAAAAATAATCATACCGTTATAATCAACGGGCTCAGGATTAAAAAGACGCATAACTGATTTATAAATCACAAGCAGTGAGCCGGAAAACAGGATTGCCGTTATCATAAGACTTCCGACCACGGAATATCGCAGATAACCGTAGGTATACTCACCGTCGGGAGCTTTTTTGCTTTTACGTTCAAAAAAATACGACAAACCTATCCCCGCCGCATCACCCATATCGTGGAGCGAATCGGAAACGATGGCAACGCTGCCTGTAACAGCACCGCCGACAAATTCAAAGACTGAAAAGAACAGATTAAGAAGAAATGCAACTAGTATTTTTTTATCGTTTTTCATATTTATTCACCTCATTCAATCACATGCTCAAGTCCGAGATTAATTATATCTCTTACATGCTCATCATCGAGCATATAAAAGATTATCTTGCCCTCTCTTCTGCAACGCACAAGCTTTGAAGCTTTGAGAATACGGAGCTGATGACTGACAGCAGAAACGGAAAGACCGAGCATTTTTGCCATATCGCTTACACAAAGCTCTGTACCGGAAAGCGAATAAAGTATTCTTATGCGGTTTGAGTCGCCAAAGATTTTGAAAAGCTCCGCCAGGTCAAAAAGCACATCCTCATCAGGCTGGCACTCAGTAAGTTTTTCAGCATCCTCTTTTTCTATTATGAGATAATCTTCGTTCATTTTAACCACCTTTTAATTTATCATTTGAACATCTGTTCAAATGTAATTATATTCCCCTTTTCTTATCTTGTCAATGATTTTTCAAAAAGATAGTGCATTTTATCTCATTTTATGGTATGATACAAAAAGCAATTCAAAGGAAGATGATAAATGAAAATAGGAAATATAGAAATAAACTCCCGTTCCGCTGCTCTTGCACCTATGGCGGGAGTTGCAGACAAGGCCTTCAGAGAGCTTTGCGTGGAATACGGCGCAACCTATGTTGTCAGCGAAATGGTAAGCAGCAAAGGCCTCACCATGTGCGACAGAAAAAGTAAAAAGCTCCTCTCACTTTCAGAAAAGGAAAGACCCGCCGCTGCTCAGATTTTCGGAAGCGACCCGAAAATAATGGCTGAAAGTGCTAAAAGCTGTCTCGAATATAATCCCGAGGTAATCGATATCAATATGGGATGCCCGGCACCGAAAATAGCCGGTAACGGAGGAGGCAGTGCCCTTCTGAAAAATCCTGAGCTTGCAGAAGAAATAATGAGAGCAGTAAAAGATGCCGTTGATATTCCTGTCACGGTTAAAATCCGTCTCGGTTGGGACAGCGAAAGCATAAACTGTATCGAAATGGCTCAAAGGGCACAGAGAGCCGGTATGTCAGCCGTTACCCTGCACGGCAGGACAAGACAACAGATGTATGCGCCCCCCGTTGACCGTAAAATGATAGCTGAGGTAAAGAAAAACATTGACATTCCCCTAATTGCAAACGGAGACATTACCGACGGACTTTCCGCCGCACAGATGATAGAGGAAACTAATTGCGACTATCTTATGGTCGGCAGAGGCGCTCTCGGAAGACCTTGGGTTTTCAGCCAGATTACCGCCTATCTTGAGCACGAGATAATTCTGCCTGAGCCGCCTGTCAGCGAAAGAATGAGAGTCATGGTAAAGCACATCAAACGCATTTGCGAGTATAAAGGTGAAAGAGTAGGCATCAGAGAGGCAAGAAAGCACGCCGCCTGGTACATCAAGGGTATCAAGGGCGCAGCAGCCTACCGTCAGCAGGTCGGGACTCTCGAAAGCATCGAGCAGTTAGAAGAGCTTGCCTTTAAAATAATGATGGAAAACACATAAAATTACAAAGGGACTGAAAAACTTACGTTTTTCAGCCCCTTTTACTTATATTTCTTTTACTCAGTCAGCAGTAACTCTGACTTCGTCGTTTTCCACAAAGGCAAAGCCTCCCTGACATTCAGCAGAAAAAACCATCTTTCCGTCAAGGCTTACAAGAATTTTTCCCTCAGCAAGTGAAAGCACGGCTCTGGCATGGCCCTTTCTTATTCCGTAGGATCCTGAAAACTTGCCGTTTACGCTGTCGGCAATGTCAAGCCTTACGCTGTCGCATTCCAGAGAAGGAAACTGCTGTTGAGGTGTGAAAAGTGTAAATTTCATTTTTCTCACCCGTGTTCCTTTTTATATTTTGTAAAAACATCGTCAATAGTTCCCGACATAAGGAAATATTGCTCGGGTATACTGTCACACTCGCCTGAAAGAATTTTTTCGACGCTGTCCACAGTCTTTTCAAGAGGCACATATATACCCTGCTGACCCGTAAAGCCTTCAGCAACGTGGAAAGGCTGGCTCATAAAGCGCTGAACACGTCTTGCTCTCTTTACAAGCTCTTTATCCTCAGCCGAAAGCTCATCCATACCAAGGATTGCAATAATATCCTGAAGCTCGGCATATTTTTGCAAAACTCTCTGGGTTTCCTTTGCAGTTTTATAATGCCTGTCACCGACAAAATCGGGAGTAAGGGCTCTCGAAGAAGATTCGAGAGGATCAACAGCCGGATAAATACCAAGCTCAACAATCTTTCTTGAAAGAACGGTTGTAGCATCAAGGTGGGAAAAAGTGGTGGCCGGTGCCGGGTCTGTAAGGTCATCAGCAGGAACATAAACCGCCTGAACGGAGGTTATTGATCCGTTACCGGTGGAAACGATTCTTTCCTGTAATTTACCCATTTCCGAGGCAAGAGTGGGCTGATAACCCACAGCAGAGGGCATTCTGCCCAGAAGTGCAGATACCTCGCTGCCCGCCTGAGTGAAACGGAAGATATTATCGATAAATAAAAGCACATCCTTATGAGCTTTTTCACGGAAATATTCAGCCATCGTAAGACCGACAAGCGGTACACGGAGTCTTGCACCTGCGGTTTCGTTCATCTGGCCGAAAACAAGAGCAGTTTTATTGATAACGCCTGACTGATTCATTTCATTCCAAAGGTCGTTACCTTCTCTTGAACGCTCACCGACACCCGCAAAAACAGAGTAGCCGTCGTGCTCAAAGGCAACATTACGGATAAGCTCCATAATAAGCACGGTTTTACCTACACCCGCACCGCCGAAAAGACCGATTTTACCGCCCTTGATATAAGGAGTCATAAGGTCGATAACCTTAATACCTGTTTCAAGTATATCGCTTGAGGATACAATTTCTGCAAAGGGAGGTGCAGGATGGTGAATAGGCCATTTTTCTTCTGTTTCAATTACCCTACCGCCGTCAATGGGTGCACCTGTCACGTTGACCATTCTGCCGAGTGTCTCTGCACCGACAGAAATTTTTATGGGCTCACCGGTATCAACAGCCTTCATACCTCTTGACATACCGTCGGTAGGGTTCATTGAAATGCATCTTACCTCACCGTTACCGAGATGCTGTGAAACCTCAAGGGTATATATTTCCGAATTAACTTCGACGTTTACCGCATTGAAAATATCGGGGATTTCATTTAAAGCAAAGAGAATATCCACTACGGGACCCGTTATTCTCTGCACCATTCCCTGATCGCCTTTTGCCATATCACATATCCCCTTTCATTGAAAATTCCGATGAAATTTCGATAACGTCAGCTGTAACCTGACTCTGACGCTTTCTGTTCATTTCTGTTTCTAATTTAGCACTGTATTCGCAAGCTGTGTCATAGGCTGAGCGCATAGCGGTAAGAGTTGCCGCCTGAGCGCCGAGAGCAGCTTCAAGCACTCTTTTATAAAGCACGGAAAGAAAAATTTTCTCAGCCGTATTTTTTATGACAGTCTCTCTGTCGGGCACAAAAAGAGGTGCTTCTTCCTCTGTGCCTCCCTCTTCAAAATTGAAAAGGTCTTTACAGACAGGAGTCTGTTTTATCATATTGATATATTCGGGATAAACCGTCATAACCGATGAAATTTTGCCTTCATTCATAAGAGAGCGTATATATTCAAAAAGGACTTTAACCTGCTCATAGGAGGGTATGTCATCGAAGACGAAGCTTTTTTCACTCTTTATTCCTTTTCTTCCAAGGTAATCCGTACCCTTTTTACCGCAGGAAATAATCAAGCCATTTTTCTCCATTCCGACAAAAAAGGAAACCAGCTCTGTATTGAAACTGCCGCACATTCCCTTATTTGATGTGATTACCACATAGCAGCTGGGAGCATCGGGATTTGCAGGCTTAAAAATCGAATTGAATTCACTGCGATAGGTTTCATATAAGCAGGAATATTGATTTCCGTACTTTTCATATTCGGTATAAATACCGCTGAGCTTCGAAAACTTGACGGTAGATGCAGTTTTCATAGCCCGGGTAACCTTCGCAGTTGAACGGATTGTCTGCAATTTCTTTTTTAAACTCTGAACTGTTGCCATAATTATAACCTCTCGGCAAATTCATTAAGTGCAGCCTTAAGTGAATTTTTCAGTTCATCATCAAATTTCCGTGCATTTTTAATTTTAAGTGCAATCTCACTTTTTTCTTCACGGAAGAAGCAGAACAGGTCTTTTTCAAAATCTTCCATTTCGTCGGGAGAGATTCCGTCAGCATAGCCCTCACTTACAGCAAAGATAAGAATTGCTTGCATGTTATCCTCAACGGGTGCATATCTCGGCTGACGAAGTGCCTCTGTAAGAAGACGACCCGAAGCCAAAGTTTTCTTTGTTTCCTCGTCAATATCAGAGCCGAACTGCATAAATTCCGCAAGTTCTCTGTATTGAGCAAGACGGGTGCGTAGCGAAGACGAAACCTTTTTCATTGAAGGAATCTGTGCTGCACCGCCGACACGGGAAACGGAAAGACCTACATTTACCGCAGGTCGCTGACCTTCATTGAACAGCTCAGCATCAAGGAAAATCTGACCGTCAGTAATGGAAATGACATTTGTGGGAATATAAGCAGAAATATCGCCTGCCAGTGTTTCGATAATAGGCAGAGCCGTAATCGAGCCTCCGCCGAGCTCATCAGAAAGGTGAGCTGCTCTTTCAAGAAGTCTCGAGTGAAGATAGAAAATATCACCGGGATAAGCCTCACGGCCTGAGGGTCTGTGCAAAAGAAGGGAAAGCTCACGGTAAGCAACGGCATGCTTTGAGAGGTCGTCATAAACAATAAGAACATCCTTGCCTGCATACATAAAATATTCAGCCATAGCTGAGCCGGAGAAGGGAGCAATATACTGAAGAGCGGCAGAAGCAGAGGCAGGTACGGCAATAATAGTTGTGTATTCCATAGTGCCGTGTGCTTCGAGCTTTTCTTTGATTTCCGCTACAAGGGTATCCTTCTGTCCTATTGCAACATAGATACAAACTGTATCCTTACCCTTCTGATTTATAATAGTATCAATAGCTATTGCAGTTTTACCCGTCTGTCTGTCACCAATGATAAGCTCTCTTTGTCCCTTACCGATAGGAACAAGAGCATCAATAGCCTTTATACCCGTATGAAGAGGCGAATTAACGGGAGCACGGTCAAGAATACCGGGAGCCTTATATTCGATGGGACGTGTTTCTTTATAAGGAAGATAACCCATTGCGTCGATGGGATTGCCGAGAGCATCGACGACTCTGCCCAAAAGGCACTCTCCAACGGGTACAGAAGCAATTCTGCCCACTCGTCTTACACGGCTTCCACTTTCGATATGTTCAAATTCACCGAAAATAACACAGCCGATGCGGTTTTGCTGAATATCAAGTACCATACCGCTTTCGCCACATTCAAATTCGACAACCTCACCGTACATAATATCGGCGAGACCGTCCATCCAGCATATACCGTCAGAGACACTCATAACTCTTCCGAGCTGATACTGATGGATCTGCGGCTTGAAAACTTCGGCTCTTTCGGTAAATTCCTGAATAAGATGACCTACAGTATCATCGTGCATAATAGGCTCGTGATTAAGATTTTTTTCGAACTGATAAAGCTCTTCGGCAACTGTACCGTCATAAACGGTGTCACCTATTCTGAGTCTGAGTCCGCCGATAAGAGAAGGATCCTCAAGAACCCATAAGGATGTTTTTCCTCCGACCTTTTCAAGCATCTGCGTTGTTGCTCTGTCAACATCGTCAACGATATCCTTCGGAAGCGGATATGCTGAAGTAAGCGTCACATAAAGAACATCGTTATGCTTGAGATATGCCATATCACCGGGAGTAAGACAGATTCTTTTGAGTATTTCGTCAATAATCGGTCTGTCGTGCACCTTTATGGAATCCTGATATTTCTCATAAGAAAAAAGACTGATTACATTCTCTTTCATAACGGAAAAAAGCTCTTTACGGGCAGACTCAATCATACCTCGGTGAATTTCACTTTTTTCTCTTTCACAGAAGGATTCAATTGCAGAAATTTTTTCTGAAACAAAGCTTTCCGCCTTTATGATCTCTTCGCTGCAATCTGTGTCTGATACCTCAACGGAAGGCTCCTGCAAAAAAGGCATAGGAAGCTTTTCTATCTCTTCCGCCCTGTCAAGGTCGCTGTTTATTTTTTCATATCTTCCACCGAAAATCCGCTTGACGGTTTTTCTTCCCACAAGCACAAGAAGTGCGGCAAGAATGAGAAAATTGATAATTACATATTGTATTTCCATAATATCATATCCTATTGGAGATAATGTTTTTTGCAAAAATAGCTGCTGCTGTTTCCATTTTTGGCGCAACAGAATAAACTATCTTCTCATGCTCTACTTTTATGCCGTTTCTGTATTCTTCAATATCAGAAAGACATTTTCTTTGAGCATTTTCAATCTCTTTTTTTCCTTCGGACTGTATCTGCTGTACCCTTGCCTTTGCATTTGCCGCACTTTCAGCCTCGGCACGTGTCATTTCTTCGGCAAGACGTCTTTCGTTTTCTGCAGTTATACTTTTAATATCACGCAGCTTTTTTTCTGCAGCATCAATTTTTTCTTTACGGCTGTCGAGAACCTTAAGAACAGGCGTAAAAAGAAGATTTTTAAGTATAACCGTAAGCAAAAGAAAGCATATCACAGTCCACACAATAACTGATGGCTGTATGTTCATAATCCTTTACCTCAGATTTTTGAAATAAGCATAAAGGCAATAAGAAGGCCGTAAATTGTAAGAGCCTCCATAAGTGCAAGGGAAATAATAAGAGTGGAACGGATGTCCTTTGCAGCATCAGGCTGACGGGCAATGCTTTCCATTGCTGCTTTTGCTGTGATACCCTGGCCGATAGAGGGACCGAGGGTGCTGATTGCGATTGCGATTGCTGCTGCGATTGCGATAATTGCTGAACTTGTCATTTTGATTACTCCTTTTAATAAAAAATTAATCTTCAGTTACTTCTTCTAAATATATCGATACAAGCATAGTGAAAACCATAGCCTGTAAGGCACAGAATAAAAGTGAAAGCACCATCATTACAACAGGTGCGCCTATTGGGAAGATATGATAAAGCTCTTCCGTTACCATTTCTTCACCGAAAATATTACCGTAAAGTCTCAACGCAAGAGACGCCGGCTTTATAAATTCATCAAGAATAAGAAGTGGAAGCATAAAGAACATCGGCATTACGAAGCGTTTGAAATAATGCTTCACATTATGACGCAGACCTGAAATCTGCAAAAACAGAAATGTCAGTATACCGAGTCCTGCCGTTACAGAAAGTGATGCAGTAGGCGCCTTAACATAATCCGTAAGCCCCACACCGGGAATCATACCCGAATAATTTGAAAAGATGATAAATATAAAAAGTGAAGCCAGAAAGGTAAAATATTTTCTTGCTTTCTTTTTACCGAGAATATCCGTAAAGAAATTATCGAGATATTCAACACCCGTTTCAATCACATTTTGAAATTTACCCGGTCTTTCCTTAAGATTAAGCTTCACGATAAGTGAAACCAAAGCCAATACTGCAAGAATTATCCACATAGTGACAACCTCACCCGTTACGTCAAGGAAGCCGAAAAGTTTAATGATTACCTCGGATTTTTCACCCATTTTCATCCTCCCCTTCTTTTTTTGTGACGAGATTCTGATTGATGCTTACAAGCTTTTTGGTAAAGAAAAGCATCGGCACTGTCATACCGGCTACCGCCCCGACCAGCAAAGCAGTAAGGCTTATATCAAGCTTTGAACCGACGCAATATACCGTTATCAGATATCCGATTTGTATAATCTGTCTCAGCACGGTTGTAACTGCCAGCTTTTCCGGATGAGTTTCAAGAACTTTTTTGCTTATTGCATAATTTAGCAATGCAATAAGCAACCCAATCAAAGTGCAGGCAACTGTACCGATAATATCATAAGCCATAATATCACCTCATTTTTCTTATTATAGCACTTCAGTTTAATTTTTCAAGTTTTTCCGAAAAAATTCGGATGTTTTAAAGCAACTTTTTAAATCTTCTCATAAAGAAAAAACGGCAACTTTAAAGTTGCCGTTTTTCACTTAAACGTTATAGTGTACGCTGCCACAGCCACAAACAGGATTGATTCTCAGAAGCTTCCAGATAAATCTGACGATTATATAAATTATTCTGAGAAGCCAGTTGGTTTTATGGCAAAGACATTTGCAGGCACCGACGATATTTACGGTACATTCATCACAATGTCCGTCATTATTTCCGTCCTTATGTCCCTTTGCAGGATATTCAAGTGCCTTTTCACCGTTTTCAATTACATACTCACCGTTTTTGTCTGTCTTGTAATACTCATCATAATGATATTCACAGCGATTACATTCTTTAATTGTATAGCCGTTCATTTCACATGTAGACTTCACTACGGTAGATTTGTAATCGTGACCAAGCTCGTCAACAAAATTATCGAAATAGCTTGCTCCGCATCCTGCAAATGTACAGTCATATCTGGTGTATCCTTCATTATTACAGGTAGGCTCATATACTGTTGACTTGTCAAATCTGTGTTCTGTCCTCGGAACAATTTCTTCTTTGTAGAAGTTACAGTTTTCGTTAGTACAATAATAGCGTATTTTGCCTTCCTTTATACAGCTTGCTTCATCGCCTTCAGCAACAACGCCCTCTTCTTTCCAGATGTGGATACCGCCGGATGAAGGAAGAATTTCTTTCTTCTCTGCACCGCATCCGCAAGCCCAGATAACATATCCGTCTTCAACACAGGTTGCGTTTACTCTCTTGACCTCTGTTACGAAGTTGTGTTCGCCGGTAGCGGGAATCTCAACTGTTGTACGACTGAGCTCTTCACCGCATACTGAGCAGTAAACCACTGATTCGTATGAGCCGGCAGCACCGCAGGAAGCAGGCTCTTCGTTTTCCTTGACTGCTTCTGCACCTGTGCATTCTTCAAGGACTGCACCACAGCCATAGTCACAGACATGATCATCATCTTCTGCTGAGTCTGCGTGTGTACCCTGATATTCACAACAGCCGTAATCACAAGCATGGTCTTTGTTTTCGTCCTTATGAGGAATCATAGGAACAACAGTACCCTTTGTTTCAAGAGCATCACAGCAGGACCAATGAATATCACCGGTATAACCTTCTGCAGTACATGTTGCATCCTTTTTATTTTTCTGTACGTCTGCAACACCCGTATGTGCATTGGCATCAATAGGAATTACCCTTGTTGATTCGTGTGTACAAGCCTTATGTGTATCTGTTTCTGCGTTTGAACAGATTGTGTTCATTACACCTTCAGCAACACATGTTGCAGCTGTCTTCACACCGTTATCAACATATACATGTTCTCTCTTTGCAATAGTTTCTTTAGAGAGTTCTGCATCACAGTATTCGCAAAGGATTGCCTTGTAGCCGTCTGCTTCACAAGTTGCCTTCTGCATTACTGTGTAATCTGCTTCTGCCTTATGGGCATCGACATCAATAGGAATTACTCTTGTTGATTCGTGTGTACAAGCCTTATGTGTATCTGTTTCTGCGTTTGAACAGATTGTGTTCATTACACCTTCGGCAACACATGTTGCAGCTGTCTTCACACCGTTGTCAACATATACATGCTCTCTCTTTGCGATAGTTTCTTTAGAGAGTTCTGCATCACAGTATTCGCAAAGGATTGCCTTATAGCCGTCTGCTTCACAGCTTGCTTTCTGCATTACAGTATAATCCGCTTCTGCCTTATGGGCATTGGCATCAATAGGAATTACCCTTGTTGTGGTATAAGTGCATGCCTCATATTCAGCTGTCTCTGCACAGTCACACTTCTGATTCATTATACCTGTTGCTGAGCAGGTAGGTGCAACTTTTACTGTTGTATCAACAAGATTGTGTTCTCTCTTTGCAATGGACTCTGTTCTTGTGCCTGAACATACTGAGCAGGTATAAGTTCTGACACCTGCTGCAAAGCAGGAAGCCTTTGTTGTAACCTCACTTGTTTCTGTATGCTTTACATCCTTGCTGTGTCCGCAAGCACACTTGTCAGTATGATATGTATCATCCTTATCTGTGTGAGTTGTGTAGTTATGTCCGACAGCATCAAACTGAGCAGTTACTGTAATATCAGATGTAACATTAGTAAATGCTTTATCCCAACCGGTAAAGTTGTAATGATATGTGTCATCGTATGCCTTTGCCGGATTTACGGGCGCCGTAGCATCCTGACCGCTGATAACACTGACAACTACATCTGCCGAGCCGTCAATCTTGAATGTAACGGTATAGGTATTGAGTGAATTGTTGTTATTCTTAAATGCTTCTATAAGGTTAGCTGTCGCATTATCAATAATCTTCTGTTCGGAGCTGATAAGATTATCGGGAACCTTGTTCTCTTCAATAGCCTTTTCAATAGCCTCTCTTGCTGTGTCGGTGATATCAGTTTCAAGAAGAGAATTAAGATTATCAAGAGCTGCCTCATAAGCAATATAGGAAGCTCGGTCTACCTCTTCTGTTGTAGTATGAGAAGGATCGTTCTTACATGTATAAGTATAATAACCCTTTGTCCATGTGCCGTCACCATTCTGAACAGGACGGGTAAGGTTAGATTCAGATTTTGTCTTATCATAATCATGTCCAAGAGAAGTTCCTTCTGTTGCACCGCACTCTGTACAGGTCTTAGGTGTGGTGCAATCTGCATTCTTCCACTTATGATCTGTTACATTTTCTTTGCCGCAGATGTCACAACTATGGTTATTATCATCACCGTCTACGCAATCTTCAAGAACTTCACCACAACCGTAATCACAGACATGATCTTTATCGCCTGCTGAGTCTGCGTGTGTACCGTAAACCTTATCACAGCCGTAGTCGCAATCGTGGTCAGTATCAGCATCTTCGCAAGTGCCGATTGTTTCCTTGCAACCGTAATCACAGGTGTGGTTCTTATCGTAGTCTGCGTGTGTACCCTGATATACATCACAGCCATAATCACATTCATGGTCAGTATCGTCATCCTTATGAGGAATCATAGAAATAACTGTACCCTTTGTTTCAAGAGCATCACAGCAAGACCAATGAATGTCGCCGGTGTATCCTTCTTTGGTACAAGTAGCAGCTTCCCGGAGCTTCACAACATTTGCCGCACCGGTATGATTGTTTGCATCCTTATCACCCCAGGCGGTATTACACTTTCCACAAACTGCCTTTTTCGTACAAGTAGCTGTTCCGCCGGAGCAGTTTTCTGTTTCGTTATATGCACAGTTCTCATACTGACATGTAACAACGTGTTCTGTGCCATTTCCTGCAGCATATACGTAAATATGCTCACGTGTTGTGTAGTCTGCCTGATAGCTGTTTTTACATACTGTACAGGTGTATGTTGTGTAACCGTTTACATAACAGGTAGGATCTACGATAACAGCTTCTATTGTACAAGGCACCTCTTCGTTATATTCTTCACAACCATTTACACACTTCTGAGAATGATATTTGGTTTCGCCGGCATTATTCCACTTGTATTCGCCGGTATAGGAATGTGAAAGCTTTGCCTTTTCTCTTGTTTCAACGGTATCGCAATCCGTTCTCTGACACACTCTCTTTTCCTCGCCTTTTTCAACACAGGTAGGAGCCTTCACTTCCGTCCATTCGCCGTAATCGTGATCAAGAGCCTTCTTTTCTTTATAGGTTGTGTAAGAACAGCCCTCTCTCTGACAGGTTACATATTCATCCCATCCGATTTCCGTACATGTAGGATCCTTTGCTGCTGTTGTTCTGAGATCGTGATTATCAGGATCAATTTCAATAACAAGATCTGTTATCTCTGTTGTGCATCCTTCATCACTGAAGTTTTTGCTACAATCAGGACAAGACCAATATTCTACAGTACCTTCCTTTACACATGTTGCATCAACTTTTGTATGGTGCTCTTTATTCTTGTGTGCAATAGCAGGAATTTCTTCATGTCCGGAAATCCACTTACCACAATCCTCACATAACACACCTGCTGTATAGCCTGCATTGAGACATGTAGGTGCTGTTTCCTTGTGATCTGTTGTGTTTTCGTGATTGGTTGAATCGATTTCTATTGTGAATTCGTCTTTACTGTCCTTTGCATCAGTTGAATACTTATCTGCATCTGCTGTGAAGAACTTACCGCAAACAGTACAATTCTTATATGCTTCATTACCGGTTGCAATACAGGTTGCTGCATCTGCGTCTACTGTTGCACCGAAGGTGTGACCCTTTGCCTGAATTTCTTCTGTATAAGTATGACTTGCATCATTCTTACAGGTGTAGGTCATTACACCCTTTTCGGTACATGTGGGAGCAGTTGTTTCCACGCCTTCGTAATCATGACCAAGTGCATCGATTACTGTCTGTTCAACTTGTACTTTTCCACAAACAGAGCACTTCTTACCTTCAGTCAGACCCGTTGTTAAACAGGTAGAATGAACAGCAGGTATCGAGATATCCTCGTTACAATCATGTCCTATAAGAGCTGTTACAGCATCAATTGCATCATCAACAGCTGACTGTGATTCGGGAGCTGTTTTTGAACCTTCACTGTCTGTATTCTTTATTTCTTCAAGTGCATTCTTTACTTCTTCAACCTGTGACTTGTATTCGTCTGTATAGCCTGTTGATGTATCATTGATAACAGCATCAGCGGCATCAATAGCATCCTGAACACCTGAATAATCAATATACCAATAATTATATGTATGCTCTGAAGTATCGGTAATTGTAAGAGTTACCTGGTCGTCATACTTATTGATTTTGTCGGAATCCTTTGCTTCGTCATAAGGAACGGTAAAGTCTGTATTCTTATCGAGAAGATAATATTCAGTTTTTATGCTTGTTGCTTCACTGTTCTTATCAGCGTTTTCATGGATACTGTGTGTAAGAGTAAGAACATATTCTTCTCTTGTGAGGCCGGCTAAAGCTTTGGTAAGAGCATTTGCAGCTGAGTCAATGTCAGTCTGAGTGGTCTTAACCTTACCAAGCTCTGTCTTTGCAGCGGCAAGAGCATTTTCATAAGCAGTCCATGAGTCAACAGTAAAGTAATCCTTATTGTAAGCTGCCTGCTCTGCTTCGTTTACTGCAGCTCTGAGAGCACCCTTATCATAGGAAACAATCCAGATATGCGATGTCATGGTTACAGATTCAGATGAGCTTTTTCCGTTGAACTCTATTCTGGGAGAGAACATCATTTTTGCATCTGTAACACCTGAAGGAATTGCGCCTGAGAAATTAACATATACCGATGTTTCATCAAAACCATCTTTATTCTTATGTTCGCCGAAGAGATATTCACTTCTGTCAGGATTCTCATATGCTTTAACCTCAAGCGAACCGGTTGAAGTAACAGTCCATGTCTTACCGGGTACATTTGATGAAGATGAAGGCACAAATGTTGTTGTAAATGACTTGTCATCTCCTGATATACCGTCAAGATATGTCTGGTCAACTGCCAATCTTACATATTTAAGAGGTGCGTTTTCATAAACAGATTCTGCTGTTTCTGTTATTCTGACTCTGAATCCGGCAGCTTCCCAGGTTGGAGCAAGACTTGTATCAATGTAATACCTATAGGTTGCCGCGTGAGCATCACCGGTTGAATAGTCTGTGTTTTTACAGCCTGCCTGACAGCCGTCTTCCGCATAGTCATACGCATCGTGTCTGAAGCCAAAATTAGATGAACCTACTTCGAGATTATCACTAAACTTACTTGCCGTATTATAACTGATAAGTTCAAAATCTCCATAGTTAACAGCTTCAAAATAATGCTGCCATTTACTTGTTGCAGTAAGAGGCCATGCAGCCCTTTCATCCATAGAATGATACGGAGTAACTGCTGCACCCTTAACATAAATGTATGCCTTGGTTGTGAATTCAACAGCATTTCCGGATTCATCCATAAGATATCCTTCAGACTCACTTCCTATCTTATATATAATAGTATAAGAAATCAGACCAGTTTCACTGAAGGAGGAGGGAGCTGTTATATAAAAGTCCTTTGCTCCGTCAAGCGCAATTTCAGTTGCTGTTTTATATTCATTTGAGGATGACGTTTTATCAGCACCTATATATGCTTTATCAGCAATAATTCCGGTAACAGTTATAGGAAGGGTTGAATTGTTGTTTGTCAGCTTAAGTCTTATGGGATCAAATCCGCCGCCTTCTTTAAGCTGAATACTTTCAACAGTCTCTGCACCCGTTTCCTTAAGGAACTGCACCTTAAGTCCTGAATTTGCCTGGGTAACAGGCTGAGGCTTGCCGATATTGGCGAGAATATTATTAACATTTGCTATAGCCTTTTTGAGTTCTTCTGTAATCTCATCGACGTCCTTCTGTTCTGAAGCCACACGGTCATCGGCAAAATCTTCAGCCTTTTTAAGTGCAGTATTAATTTCATCAACAGCATCATCGGTAAGCTTATCATTTGTAAGAAGCTCATTAAGATCAGATACAGCCTTATCAAACTCTGTATAATCAGCTCTGGAAACTTCTTCTGTATAAGTGTGACTTGCATCATTACTACAGGTGTAGGTATATACACCCTTTGTCCATGTTCCGTCACTGTTCTTGACCGGACGTGTTGTTACCTCGGCTGAGTAATTATGACCGGTGGCAGGCACAACTTCTGTTTCCTCGCCTGAACAAACAGTACAGATACGTTCTTTTTCGCCGGCAGCGGTACATGTTGCTGCTACTGTTTCTTCCCACTCACCGTAGGTACAGTCAGCTGTTTCAGTTCTGCCCTCTTCGTCTGTACATACTGTACAGGTTCTTGTATGCGTGCCGTCACCGTTTGCTGTCCAGTCTCCAAAGCTATGACTCTTTGCTTTGATTGCTTCGCCCTTTGTTTCAAGAGCATCACAGCAGGACCAATGAATGTCACCGGTGTATCCTTCTTTGGTACAAGTAGCAGCTTCCCGGAGCTTCACAACATTTGCCTCACCGATATGGTTATCTGCATCTTTATCGCCCCAGGCAGTATTACACTTTTCACAAACTGCCTTTTCCGTACAAGTAGCTGTTCCGCCGGAGCAGGCTTCTTCGTTACCGTATTCGGAGCATATTTCGCCGGTATTAAGAAGGTTTGTACACTTATAAACGTGATAACCGTCTCTTGAATTTTCAGCATCACCGACAAAGTTGTGAGCTATCTTCGAGATGGTTTCTGTTTCGAGGTCTTTTCTTAAGCAAACATTACACTTCTTGTAGCGTGTGCCTTCTTCCATACATGTTGCATTGACACTGATAATCCAGTCTGACTCTTCGCAATCTTCTGTCTTTCTTCCGTCATCACCGCAACGTGTACAATCCTTATAGTGCTTGCCTGCTTCCGTTGAAGGAGTCCATACATCACCGTAATTATGACCGAGAGCGTCTAACAGAACATCCTTTGTCTGATCTTCAGCCCAGGTAACTGTAAAGTCTGCAGTATATGTTTCTGTACCTGTTTTCTCACATTTGGGCTCAACAGCAGTAACAGAGGTTGTCTTTACTGTTTCGGTTTCCTTATGCTCACCGTCATACTTACAAACTCTTGTTGCTGTGCAGGAATCGTTGTTCTGTGACCATTCATATGTTGCATCTGCCCAATCGTGAGCATTTTCATCAATTGCTACATCTCTTGTTTCCTTATGTTTTGCATTATATGCACAGACTCTTTCATCGGCACCTTTTTCCGAACAGGTAGGAGCCTTAATCTGTGTCCATTCACCGTAGGAGTGAGCATCCTCGTCAACTGCAATAGCTTCGGTTCTTGTATGATTGCTGTCATTCTTACAGGTGTAGGTCATTACCCCCTCAGTCATACAGGTTGCAGGTGTCGTGATTTCACCTTCATTCCAGTCATGATCTGTTGCTTTAAGAATCTCTGTGTAGCCGTTATTACAATCATTACACTTCCAGCCCTGATAGCCGTCCTCGGTACATGTGGGTGCTTTGTAATCAGCAGTCTTTGTATATGTACAGTCAGAGAATTTTTTATAGCTACACTCAGAGCAAGTATTTGACATCTTACCCTGATCATTTGTTTTGTTTTCGGGATCTGCTATCCAACCTGCCCATAAGTGATTGTCGCTCTTTGTGTTACCGCACTTACAGGTTTCTGTATGCTGATTATCATTATCAGCTATCTGTGTGAAGGTTGTTCCTTCACCGAAGCAGGATTCTTTAACATTGAGTGCAGTACCGACACCGTAGGCATTACATTTTTCACACTTATACTGATGATAATTTTCACCGTCGAGCTTCTTTACCGTGCCATTAAAGGTATGTGCTTCATCTTCATAAGCTGTACAGTTTGCATCGGCAGTACAGGTTCTTCTGTGAGTTATGCCGTTATTGAACTGTGACCACTCACCGTACTTATGCACACCTGTAGCGGGGATTTGTTCAGTTTCTGTGTAATCACAGTTTGCACATTCCTTATGCTTTGAGCCGGGAGTTATACAGGTAGGCTCCTTATCGGTAATCCATTCACCGAGGGTGTGAGCGAGCTTTTCACCGTATTCAAAGGTCTCTGTACCCTTTGCGCCGCAGGAGCAGGAATAATAGTATACTGCCTTGGCAGTGCAGGAAGCATCGCTTTTCTTATATGCATCAGTTGTTACCTGCTTATCATAGGTATGAGCAAGCTGCGCATTGAGCACAGTACCGCAGACCGTACAGGTCTGAGGCGCTGTACAGGTAGCCTCCGCACCGGGAGTATGAGCGGCAAGCTCTCCGTATTCAAATGTTGCCGTGCCTTTTTCACCGCAGGAGCAGGAATAATAGTATACTGCCTTCGCAGTACAGGAGGCATCGCTTACCTTATATGTATCAGTTGCCGTCTGCTGATCAAAGGTATGACCGGCAGTATTTTTGGTTTCTTCGTAGGTTACATCACCCGTAACGGCATCTAAGGTCGGCCATGAATATGTATGGTGACCGCTTGCATCATTATAAGCTGATGTGTTTGCAGGAGCTGTGGGTGTGGCACCGTAGCTGTAGTTTTCGGTTTTTTCTGTACCGTCATCAAATTTCCATGTTACGGTAAAGCTGTTCAGTGTTTTGTCATAAGTAGCCGTATAGACTACATCACCTGTTACTGCTGAAACTGTCGGTGACCAGCCCTTAAAGGTATAGGTGTACTGTGCATCTGCGTCCTTAGTGGGTACAGTGCCGTTATATTCAGGCATAGTGCCGTACTCTACAGCCATATCTGTTTCGAGAACTGTACCGTCTTCATTTTTCCAGGTAACGGTATATTTATTGATAGTCCACTCGGAATAAAGCACCCAGTCCTGAGTGATACCGTAGTTCTGAAGAGCAACTACAACATTACCGTCTCCGTCGGTAACCTGTTCGCCCTCGTCCTTCTGACCGTTAGGATTGATGGAGTCAACCCACCAGCCGTCAAAGGTGTAGCCTTCCTTAGTGGGTACGGAAAGTTTTGCTCCGAGAGGAGTATTATAAGTGAAAGCTTCTCTGTTAGGACTGTATGTCCAGTTTGCAATGTCGGCATAGTCTCCTCTGGTATGTGAATACATAAAGATATCGGAGAAGGTTATCGAGTCACCGAGGACTGTCGAGCCGAAACGGAAGGACGCTTTTGTAGCATTTTCGGGTGCGGTGAAGGAGAAAGTATGCGTGCCTCTGCCTGTGCCGTAAGCATGCGCGAAGGGACTACCGCCGTTTGCCTTGTTTGCCACAGCATTACCGCTATCATCGTAGAAGAAAATATGCACCTGATCGCCCGTACCGCCGATTGTGGTGTATTTGAAGGTATAGTCTTCACCGGGAACGAGAGTCATATTGTAATGACCGTTACCGAAGCCATATGAAGTATAATGGTCGTTGGGATTAGACTGTGTATTTGCACCGTTATTATTGACGGTGATTGTACCTGCATTTATATCATAGGTCATTGAGCCCTTGGCAGGTGTACCGATAACACCCGAAGCAGATTCAGCCCAGGATGAGAAGGAGAACATATTTTCGTATGTTACATCGTAGGTTCTTACAGTAAGAGCATTTCTCGCATTATCAAGAGCAGTGGCAAGATTGCCGATAGCTGTAGCATCTGAGCTGTACTGAACATTGGAGCCTGCAGGATTAAGTGAAGCCATATGTGCCTTTGCCGCATCATAGGCAGCCTTAAAGGCATTCCAGGAGGAATAGGTATACTTTGCACTTCCTTCTGCATAAGCTGCTTCGGAATTTGTAATAGCATCTATAAGGTCGAGATATTTGTTTGTTACTCTCGTAGTGCCTGCAGCTTTAGCGTTTGCGAGGTAGTTTGCACCTCTGTTTACATTTGTTGCCCAGACGGTAACAGTCGAATCGATGCTTCCGACACGGTTTGCCTCAGTGAGACCGAGTTCAAGATTAAGACCTGATGCTTCATCAAGGTATTCTGTTACATTCGTGGCATCGCTGTAAACGAAGCCGTTATAGTCCTTATAGGAAATAGCAGGAATAAGCGTTTCCCAGTTCTGGTAGTTGTTTTTGTATGTGTCCATATAAACAACATAAAGTGAACCGCCGTTATTAAGATAACTGCTTGCATAGTGGTTGCCGTAGTTTGTGGTACCTCCGCTTGAACTGTTAGCTGTAGCAAAGGTAAAGCCCTGATCAACCTTTTTATAGGTGTTTGTCGCATTTACACCGACGGTAGATTTGTTTATCTTGGCATATGAAGAAATCTGATATACAGTTTTCTGGCTATAGCTGAAGTTACTACTGTTATCCTCATAATTATCAATAGTACCATTATTGTTCTGTTCGAATACCCAACCGCCAAAGCCGTCCGCTCCGGGAGCAAGACCGCTGGTGGTATGAGTATTATTCGTGTCAGAAACCTTCCATGGTGCCGCAGTCGAAAAATCACTTGAGCCGACAACACCGCTACTGATTGTTCCCGAACCGGCAATAACATATCTTACATAACGGCTACTTGTTGATGTCCAGAAGAAGGAGTGAAGAGGGAAGGTAGTTTCACTGTCATCGGTGATACCTACGATAGTATTAGGCATTGTAAAATAAAAATATGTATCCTGAACTGTTGGTCTTGCATCGTTAGAGGTAATGTCCCACGAGAAATCCCAAGGATACCAGATAACATTCTTTCTGTATTCCTGGCTTACTGTCGAACCGTCACGGCTGGTGATATTGGCATTAAGATAATCGACATAGGTTTCATTAAGCCCCGTATTTGCAATAGCGGTATCAATCGCAGAAATATAGGTATTAGCAGTGGCAGTATCAAACTCCACACCGCCGTATTTGACAGCATCATAATAACGCTTGGCATCATTGTATGCCTTATAGTTGTTCAGAAGGTTTGTATAGAATATGCCGTTAATAAAATAGCCTTCATAAGCTTCAATCATACTTTTCAGCTGGTCGAGCATAATATTGCCGTCCGAAAGAGCTATAGAATCTGAATCTATGTAAATATCAGACCAGCCTCTGTCACCGGAACAGGAATAGCCCTGTCTGAGCATAACGATAAAGGAGAGATCCTCGCCTGCGGCGGCTTTCTCCTTAACTATATCCGTAACAGGGTACATATAATTAGCATCACCGGTTCTGAGTGAAGCATTGTCCTGTCCGTTAATAGTCGGCTGCTCAAAGGAGCCTACATTAGTAGCATCGGACAGTCCGAAATAGCTTTTAGCACTGTTCTGAGCATTTTCATAGGTATAATCAGTTCCTAAGACGCTGTTACCGGTATCTGTAACATTAGCACTTGTACCTTGATTATTTACAAAATCAGCGTTCTGAGCAATATAGTATATATCAGCATTAACGGTAACACCAACATTATTATGTGATAATCTGTTGTTACAGGAGTAAGCGTAAAACTGCAGATTAACTTCATCCTTCTCTGCGAGCTTCAGAAGATCTGCGTTAGTAAATCTGAAAAGCACGACAGATGTACCGGCGGCATTGCTTTCACCGGTAAGAGCAAGTCGGGTCCATGTACCGTCGTTACCTCTGTTTCCGTTAGGGCTCAAGGTAAAGGATGTGGTTACACCCACTGTCTCAGCCGCCTCTGCCTCAAATGTAACCATACCCGGGAAGAACACCCAGGAGGACATAAGCATCAGCACTGCCATAATAACTGATAATGATTTTTTGAAGGTTTTGTTTTTCATTTTCTGATCATCTCCTTTTTAGAGTTACCTCTCCGTCAGCCTATCGGCTGACACCTCTCTTTTCAGGCGAGGCTTTAAAAGGTTTTTCCGTATCTTGCCTGAAAGAACAAATCACCCATCAGGTCTGACCATCCTGTAGACAGAGCGTTTTTTCTTTTTTGGCAATTTGAACCGTGCAGTAATACACAGGCAATTATACATAATAATTGTATATCCAAAGGCAATTTTTGTCAATGGTTTAATGAAGGACTTTTTGTACAATTTTCAAGGGAGGATTTTGGGCAAAAAAGAAAAGAGACTTTTAATACAGCCTCTTTTAAGATCTTTCGCTTCGCTCAAGATGACAGCGGGAAGGTTGAGCTTTTACTACCTCCACTTCCTCTATCCCGTAATACTTCAACAGGTCTGTCTGCTCCTTACCGATGCGCTCACCGGCGATTACTACGGGAACGGCAGGCGGACAGCTGATATTTATACTGCCGCAAACTCTTCCATTGGCTTTATCGATACAGATTTTTTCCGTCGGAAGATAAATGCAATCCGAAAGAGATACAGCTCTTTCAGTCGGAGCAATCAAAGGCGGTCTTTTGATGATTGTTGCTTTTTTCGGTAAAGATACGAGAACTTTTAGCAGCCCTTCAAGGTCTTCGTCGGTGTTACTTTCGGTAAGCATAAGCACCAGATAGTCTTCATCGGCGAATTCGCACACTATACCGTTACAGCTAAGATAATCTGCGAGCTCCTTACCCTTATAGCCGTATTTTTTGCTGTCAAAGGTCAGCTTAAGAGGCTCGTCACCGATAAATGAATAGCCTATTAAAGCAAGCTTTTCTTTGACTGCTTCAACCTTTTTTACAAAGGAATCAAGCCTTACGGAATAATCTGCACCAAGAAGACCGTTAGCCCTATCGAGAGAGCTGAGAATAAGATAAGACGGACTCGTTGAAGCAAAAAGAGAAAGGGCATATTCCGCTTTTTCAACGAAAAGTGCAGGAGCATTCTCCGAAATATGAAGATAGCCTCCCCCCGTAAGAACGGGCAGGGTTTTATGAGCCGAATCACAGCATATATCTGCGCCAAGATGAATCGGGTGAAGATTCTCTGTAAGGAAATTCAGATAAGCGCCGTGAGCATTGTCAACAGCAAGAATTATCCCCTTTTCTTTGCAAAGCTCGGACAAGCTCTTTATGTTCGCCATATTGCCCAGATAATCGGGTGAAGTGACATAAAGCGCCGTTGGCAGCTCTCCCGCACAGTCAAGATATTCCCTCACCTCATCGGCAGAAATATTGCAGCAGGTAATGCCCCTGTTTTCTTTGCCGTAAAGCCATTCAATTTCCGTGCCTGTAACAGCACAGGCAGTCACAAAAGCTTTATGAGCATTGCGGAAAGCAGCGATCTTCGGCTTTTTTCCTTCAGAGAGAGCATAAGCCTTTATAAGATACACCATCGCACGGATGGAAAGAGAGGAGCCTTCGGTGCTGTAAAAGGTTTTCCTTGTGCCGAAAAGGCAGGATGCGTTTTCCATACTCTCCTTCAGCACGCCTTCAGCGCTGTAAAGAATATCTGCACCTTCAACCTCTGTTATATCGTACTTTTCGAAGCCGATATATGCCCGACCTTTATGACCGGGCATATGAAAACGGGTCTTATTATCTTTTACGTATCCTTCAAGAAAATCGTTAAGAGGTGTTTTCATCTTATTCACCTAATGTTTTTGCAACCTCAAGCATAATTGCACATTCCATTCTCTTTTTGAAAAGCTCACAGCCTGTAGAATAAATACCCTTTACACTGCCCGTTGCATGGTAAGCATTGGCAGCGCATCCGCCCGAGCAGTAAAGTCTTGCCCAGCAGCTGCGGCATTCCTCACGGGTGTATACATTGCACTCTGCAAACTCGTTCTGTATTTCTGTATTCGTAACGCCCTGCCATACATCGCCGAGCTTATATTTTTCCTCACCGACAAACTGATGGCAGGGATAAAGGTCGCCCCAGGGAGTAACCGCCATATATTCCGTACCCGAGCCGCAGCCGGAAATACGCTTATAAATGCAGGGGCCGCCCTTAAGATCAATCATATAATGATAGAAGGTAAAGCCGTCGCCTTCTCTGTGCTTTTTCAGCATAAGCTCTGCAAGGTCCTCATACTGCTTCATAACTACGGGAAGATCTTCCTTTGTAAGAGCAGACGGGTCATCCTCAGCACAGACAACGGGCTCCATACTCAGCTCCTTAAAACCGAGAGAGAGCATCTCTTTTATATCTTCGAGAAAATCGGGGTTATGGTGGGTAAAGGTACCGCGCATATAATAGTTTTTACCTTCACGGGCTTCAACCAATTTCTGAAACTTAGGCACAATCTTTTCCCAGCTTCCCTTTCCGTTATAATCAACACGGAAGCGGTCGTGCACTTCCTTTCTGCCGTCGAGACTTAAAACAACATTGCTCATTTCCTTATTGGCAAAGTCAATTACATCGTCGTCGATAAGCACACCGTTGGTTGTGAGAGTAAAGCGGAAATTTTTGCCGTGCTGTTTTTCTATGCTGCGGGCATAGGCCACAAGCTCTTTTACAACATCAAAATTCATCAGCGGCTCTCCGCCGAAAAAGTCAACCTCAAGATTTTTTCTTGTACCCGAATTTGCGATAAGATAATCAAAAGCCTGCTTGCCCACCTCAAAGCTCATTATTGCTCTGTCACCGTGGTATTTTCCCTGACTCGCAAAGCAGTAAGAGCAGTTAAGATTACAGGTATGAGCGATGTGCATACAAAGAGCCTTCACTATACCTGCACTCTTTTTCTTGAGGTCACCTGCCATAGGCTCAAAGGTATCCTCAGAAAAAAGCTTACCCTCATTTTTCAGATCTTCAATATCCCCGATACAAAGCTCAATTTCCTCTCTTGTGACGTCTTCTCTGTCACCGTACTTTCCGAGCATAAGAGAGATTATTGTTTCCTTATCTTCCTTTTCATAAAGATTGATGATATCGTACGCTACCTCATCAACGGCATGAACAGAGCCTGAGCAGATGTCAAGAACTATATTCAGACCGCCGAGCTTATATGAATGTATCATTTTTATTATTCCTTTCACAGAAAAATGCCACCGAGTATGAGTCGGCGGCACATCTCAAAAATCAAAGCTTATTTCTGCTTGCTTTCGCACTGCTGGTTAGCAATACCGCAACTTGTCTTGCAAGCGGACTGGCAGGATGTCTGGCATTCACCGCAACCGCCGTTCTTTGCGGAAGAGCAGAGATTTTTTGTTTCCATTGTCTTAATGCGCTTCATGGTCTATACCTCCTGTGAGTTTGTTCGGTTTATTATATCACGGTTTTTTTTGCAAGTCAACAATTTATTTATAATTACTTCATTTCTGTGAACACTTATTCTGTGACTGAACGGATTTATGTACAAGCCGTTAATTTTCCCTAAAAGGTTTGAATTTACATAATACATATGCTATAATGCCTCTTGGTGAAAAACCAAAAAATTATTCTAAAAGATTAGGAGACTCAACAAAATGAAAAAGTTAACAGCAATCCTTATCGCAGCAGCATTAGTTCTTGTACTCTTTGCAGCTTGCGGCGGCGACAAAACACCCGATGCAGGTTCATCTTATGAAGATGCATTAACAGTTCTCAACACAGTATGGGCAACATACACAGACGAAGCTGAAGAAAACAAGTTCCCCATCGGCGGCGGTGACTCAGCTAACATGACTATGGATGTTCCCGGTAAGTTCGACATCGCAGCTACAGAAGAGCTCGACGTTACTCTTGCTCTTCCCGCTTCACAGGCAGAAAACGTTGAAGACGCAGCTTCCATGATGCACATGATGAACGCTAACACCTTCACCTGCGCTGCTTACCGTCTTAAGGCAGACACAGACACAGCTGCTTTTGCTGCTGATTACAAGGCAGGCCTCGACGGCAGACAGTGGATGTGCGGCTTCCCCGAAAAATTCGTAGTTATCCAGACAGGCAATTACGTTGTAACCGCTTTCGGTAACGGCCAGATCATTGAGCTCTTCAAGACAAAGGCTACCGGTGCTCTTGAAAACGCAACTGTAGTTCTTGAAGGCGCTATCGCTGCATAAGTAAAAGATTATGCTGTTTTCAAGTATTCCGTTTATTTATTACTTTTTGCCGATAGTTTTTCTCATTTATTTTCTCGTTCCCCGTAAAGTCAAAAACTTCACCCTTTTAGTGTCAAGTCTTATCTTTTACGCCTGGGGCGAGCCAAAGCTTACGGCAGTTATGCTCGTTTCAATAGCTACAGGCTATGTTTCGGGCCTTATACTTGAAAAATACAGGAACACTAAAAAGGGCAGGCTGATTTTATGCCTGTCCCTTTTGATACCTATAGGTTTTCTTGTATATTTCAAATACGCCGACTTCTTTATAACAACCTTCAATTCAGCTACAGGTCTTTCTGTCCCCCTGCTGAAAGTCGTACTTCCTATCGGCATAAGCTTTTATACCTTCCAGATACTGAGCTATCAGGTAGACGTTTACAGAGGCACTGAGGCGCAGAGAAATCCTGTTGACCTTGCCTGCTATATCACCCTGTTCCCCCAGCTTATTGCAGGGCCAATCGTAAGGTATACCGATATTGAGCGTGAGCTTCATACACGCACCCACACATTAGAATTATTCTCTTCGGGTGTTGTAAAATTCACCGTGGGTCTCGGCAAAAAGATACTTCTTGCAAACACCATCGGCTCCTTCTGTTCGGCATTCAACGCCGCAACAGACACTTCGGTGGTTTTTGCCTGGGTCAATGCAGTGGCAGTAGCCTTGCAGATTTATTTCGACTTTTCGGGCTATAGTGATATGGCAATAGGTCTGGGCAGAATGCTGGGCTTTAATTTCCTTGAGAACTTCAACTATCCCTTCATTTCAAAAAGTGCTACAGAGTTCTGGAGAAGATGGCATATGTCTCTGGGCACCTGGTTCAGAGATTATGTCTATATTCCTCTCGGCGGAAACAGAGTGTCTCCCGCAAGACATATATTCAATATATTTGTAGTATGGTTCCTGACAGGCTTCTGGCACGGTGCAGGCTGGAACTATATTATATGGGGTGTATTCTATGCAGTGATTCTCATTGCCGAAAAGCTTCTTTACGGCAAATTTCTTAAAAAGCATAATATTTTCGCCCATATATACGTTATCTTTATCACTCTGATAAGCTTCACCATTTTCAACAGAGAAAATATGGGTGAAATGCTTTCCTGCTTCAGAATGATGTTCGGCTTCGGTGATGTTCCCTTTATTACATCCGAAACCCTTTACTATCTCAAAAACTATGCCGTTATAATAATCGTGGCTGTAATCGGCTCTACTCCCTTTATGAAAAAGCTTGCGGATAAGCTTCCCCAAAAATCGAAGTATTTCCTCACTCCCCTTTTCGTAATCGGTGTGTTCGGCCTCGCCACAGCATACCTCGTTGACGGCTCATTCAATCCATTCTTATATTTCAGGTTCTGATAAAATGAATAAAAAAGCTTTTAACATTATAATATGTACCCTCGCCTGCACAATCGTGCTGTCAGGCTTTCTTCTGTGTCTCTTTTTACCGAAGGAAACCTACTCATACAGTGAAAGAAGAGAGCTTACCCCCTTCCCTGAAATTTCCGTATCCTCTCTTATCTCAGGCGGGTTTATGGACAAGTTTGAGGATTATGCGGTGGACTCCTTCCCCTTCAGAGACGGCTTCCGCAGTATCAAGGCATATTTCAGCTACTATATTTTAGGCCAGAAGGACAACAACAAAATCTATGTCCATGACGGCTATATAGCCTCAATGGATTATCCCTACAATAAAGACTCCGTTGATTATGCTGCATCAAGATTCAATCATATTTATGAAAAATATCTGCAGGAGTCGAAGGTATTTCTCTCAATTATCCCCGATAAAAACGTCTTTCTCGCCAAAGAGGCAGGAGTTCTGTGCTTTGACAGCGAAAAGCTTGTTGAGGATATGAAAAAAGCTATGCCTTATGCAAAATACATTGATATTTTCCCGACTCTTTCAATTGACGATTATTACAAAACAGACTCTCATTGGAAACAGGAAAAAATCGAGGATACTGCTGAGGTATTGGCCGACGGTCTCGGCACAAAGCTCAAGGGAGAAAGAACTGTCGTAAGCTCCACGGTTCCCTTCTACGGTGTTTACTACGGTCAGGCTGCGCTCAGGCTCGAAGCGGATAACATCAATTATCTTATAAGTCCTACAATAGAAAAAATGACGGCCTTTGACGGACAGAACAGCAAAGATATTCCTATTTATGACACAGAAAGAATCAATGGTAAGGATCCTTATGAAACCTTCCTTTCCGGACCTCTTTCTCTCGTAACAGTTGAAAATCCCGATGCAGATACCGATAAAGAGCTGGTAATCTTCCGTGATTCCTTCACATCGGTTATTGCTCCCCTTCTGGCAGAAGGCTACAGCAAGGTTACTCTCGTAGATATCCGTTATATGAATTTGGATTATGCCTGCAGCCTGGTGGACTTCGAAAACAGAGATGTTTTATTTCTTTACAGCACGGCAATTCTCAATAACAGCGAGACAATCAAATAAAAGAAAAAAATTGTAAAAAACTTGCAAAAAACTATTGACTTTTCTGCTCTTTGGTGATATAGTATATAAGCACTTGCGAGAGCAGGAAGTTAATATGCGAGAGTGGCGGAATCGGCAGACGCGCACGTTTGAGGGGCGTGTGGGGCAGCTCGTACGGGTTCAAGTCCCGTCTCTCGCACCAAACCTGAAAAATCCGAACCAAATTTTCCAAATAGGAAAAGGGTTCGGATTTTTTATTTTTATATATGATTGTTTTTGTTGGTTTAGTTGTGGTATAATTGATTAAATAGTTGTTATTATGTTGGTTTAAACAGGTGATATTATGAATTATAAAGAGCATTTAACTTGGATACTCGATAAAAGAAATCATAGATTTGGTGACGATAAATATCAAGAAAACATAGACTTTGTTCACTCTCTCGGCAAAAAATGTGACTGTGTAGGCTGGAGTGAGCTTGATATGGATGAGCCTGATGCAAATGAGGTGCTTGATAAAATAGAGGCTTTCTGCAAAGAACAGGGTTGGCGTGCCCGTGGTTGGTATGAGAGAACATACACAGATGTTGAAAGTGATTGGTACGAGCTTAAACCTGAAAACTTTAAAGATAACACCATAATAGATGTGTTCAAGATTGAAACTGAAACAGGGAAAAAGATATGTCTTGATGCTATAAGTGCCTTTCACGAAATAAATATTGCGCCGAAGGAATTTCACAATATATGTGTGCCCGACCGATTCAGAATAGCTTGCATAAACAACGGTATTACTAATGTTGATTTTTGTTGGGTAGAGGACAGAGGCAGATATGAAGCCGAGCAGTATTTTTACATTTTCCCCCGTAAGCATATTCCTCGCATTGCTTATGACAAAAATATAGATAAAAAGCAAAAACAAAGAATGCAGTCTCTCGGTGGATATTTACCGAAGATAGCTTCGATTTTTTATGATTTACAACGCATCGGACTTCAGGATTGCTATCTTAAAGATGATATGCCTTCAGGTGGTATAGCTTATGTTTACTGTTCTTCTACATATGATTTTTGCGGAAGATATACAGTACTAATACATAAGGACACTGCAGAAATGCTCATAAAAGAAAAAGCTCTTTCGTGGTCAAATCTTTCACCTGCCTGCGTAGTGGATAAATATCCCGAAGGTTACGAACTCGACGAAACAGATGAAGCTCCGAGACCATTAAATGAGTATATAGAAAAAGCTTTTAAAGAATATGAAAAGCTGAAATCAAAAGGCAGACCGGAATACATAGTAAAAGAAAAAGAAGCTCTTAAATTTTTACGAAAAACAAAAACTGAGCGCAAAGAGGATTTTAACAAAAGAATTACCAAAAAGATTGCTGAATCAATAATAGACCCGATATATACCAACATACTGCCTTATTACTTAGTTAGTAACGGTGGTTTGCTTTCTGATGAATACACATTCTTATCTTATGGCGAGTCATTAAAAGAAACTGAAGAATTTTTTGAAAGATTAGAAAAAGAGGAGTTGCTTGAAGAAAAGCCTGATGGTGTAGTTATTGCCACCTGTACCGACGGTGATTGTGTGCTATTCACAAAAGAGGAAAAAGTAATCCGTTTCAGTCATGAAGCTCCTGAAATTATAAGTGAGTGGCAGAATCTTGCTAAATTCTTTGTTGAAGCAATCAATGATGCTGAATAATTTACAGTTAGTTATAAACTGCTCTCCACCGTGAGAGCAGTTTGCTTTTGCACCCTCGATAGTGCACTGCACGCCTTTAAGGTGGTGAGTAAGTGCGCCCTTAAGGCAATGTCTCAATAGCAAAATGTTGGTTCGGATATGGGTTGTCAACTCGCACCAAGACTCAGTAGTCGAAAGACTGCTGAGTTGTTTTTTTTGTCAAAAAAACAGGCATCCAAAACAGATGCCTTAAAAACATTATTCACTTGATAAATGTTTTAATCTTCCTTGTAACATTCAAAAACCTTGTCTATACGCTCAATATCCTCTTTTTTGTTTTTAGTAATTGCGCTTACAAGAGGAACAATTATCATCGAAACCGCCATCGCAACAACTCCCTTTTCAGGAGATTTTGCAGCGGCTGCCGAGAAGCCCGACTGAATGGCAATAACAAGAGTCGCTCCTCCGATAGTTACGAGACCTGCAAATATACCTGAACAAGCACCGATTTTAGTAATTTCCCTTGAGAAAAGTCCCCATATGTACGGTCCGATGAAGCAGCCCGACACAAGGCCCCAGGAAAAGGACATAAGACTTACGATAATAGGAATGTTACGAGTTGCAAATATAAAGGAACAAGCTACAAATACAAGACAAAGAATTCTCGTAAGAAGCATTTGGGTTTCGGGCTTCATTGTCTTTTTTCTTAATGAAGGAATAAGGTCAACTGCAACCGCAGAAGCTGAAGTAAGAACCACGGCCTCAAGAGTAGACATGGAAGCAGAAAGAAGAAGAATCATTATAATGGAAAGAAGGATGATTCCTAATGTTCCGTTACCGAGAACCTCCATAAGAACAGCAGGAATTACAGCATCAATGCCACCCTCGGGAAGCTGTCCGCCGAGAATGAGTCTTGATGTAGATCCGATGAAATATGCCCCGCAGCCTATGATAAGACAGAAGAAGGTTGAAATAACGGTTCATTGCTTAAAGCCTAGTTTTCTTTGATTTTTCGGAAGATTGACTTTATCTGCAACGTAATGTATAATTAAGGCAACAAACTCAATATGAGGTGAAATATGAGAAGATTTAAAAACTCCCTTGCAACAGATGTTAACGAGAAGCTGACCCGCCGTGAGTATACGGCTTATTGCTCAAGCACAGCGGTTTCTAAGGTCGGCTCTGCAATGTCTGGCTTTTTCGGCGGATTAGTGGCATCAACCTTCCTCGGTCTGAGCGAAAGCGCATTTGCTACCTACAGCACCATTATCTTTTTCCTCGGCTTCTGGGATATCGCGAACGATGTTATTGTTTCAAGCTTCCTCGATAAAAGCCGTAAAACCTTTGGTTCCTGGGGCAGATTCAAACCCTGGCTGATGATGATGATTATCCCCTTCAACCTTGTTGTTATACTTCAGACCTTACCTATTAAAGACTTTTTCCCCGGTGTCGGTGATACCTTCAAGGTTACTTATCTCGTTCTTTTATATTTCCTCAACGATGCCTTCAGCACCTTCTATAATTCAGCTATGACGGCACTCAATGCACGGAGAACAACAAACAACCTGGAACGTGGATATATTGCCGCTATCGACAGTATCCTCGGCTCCGTTATCGGCTCCACAGGTACTTATATCGCTGCTGTTCTTCCCTTTATTTTCCCGAATCTTTCCGATGCAGAGAGATACTTTTACAGCTACAGCGTAATTACCCTCGCTGCTATTCCTCTCACTGTATGGAATATAATCGAAACCAAGGAAAGAATTACCGATACTCCGAAGGATGAAACGCCAAAGCTTCGTGAGGTTTATAAAAGCATCCTTCATAACAAGCCTCTTGTGCTTTATATGATTTCGGAAATTCTAGGACACGGTATGAGCATCGGCTACGGCCTTATGACCTATGCCTTTATTGCCTGCTTCAGAGCTGAAACCTTCTCTCTCACTCTCTTTGAGGGCACAGCTATTGAATTTACTTATACATACAACGACGGCAACTATGCAGCCCTTCTCTCTGTCGCCTCCCTTGCATCACTGGTAACTACAGGTATATCACTTTTCTCGGCACCCTTCATACGTAAATGGGTTGACGACAAAATTCTTTATATCGGCATGAAGCTTGGCACCTTTGTTTGCTATGTAGCTATGTTTCTTTCTATTTATCCCTACGAAAAGCATGAGCCTCAGGATATTTTCGTAAGAGTTGTTCTCTGGTATGCTATCCACGGTCTTACAACCGGATTCTATAACACCATACCCGGTCTTTTGCAGATGGCTGTTTATGACTACGGTGAATACACATACGGTGAAAGAAACGAAGCCACCGTCAGTGCGCTTAAGAGTACCTTGTCAAGAATTCTCGGTAACTGTACCACATATTTCACAAACCTTCTTCTTATTTTCGTCGGCTACACACAGTTCGCTGATAAGCCTGATATGATGCCAATTGAAGCTAAGAAAAGTCTTCTTTACATTTTCTCACTTTTCCCCGGTGTTTTCTCTCTGCTTGCTGTTATTCCGATGCTTTTCTATAAGCTTACAGGTAAGAAGCATAGGGAAATTGTTGCTTTCCTTGAAGAGAGAAGACAGAAAAATCTTGATGAAATAAATAAAATCGAAGCAGAAGCTAAGGCTGAATAAAATAAATAAATCCTTTGTAAATTCGTTTTACAAAGGATTTTCTTTTTGTTATTTTTACAAAACATCATTTAAGGCTGTTAAAAGCCTTCAGCCATTCTCTTTTTATTATTACGTGTCCCTTTAACGTGGGATGAACTCCGTCGGTAACCAATTCTTTTGCTGAATGCTTTTCTGCTTCTTCGTCAAATACTCTTCCGAGGTCAACAAAGCTTATATCGTGTTTTTCAGCTGCTTTTCTTTCAATTTCGGCAACCTGTGCCACACCTTCTCTGAAAAGCCTGTATCTGTCAGGCTGACCGGGTCTGTTTACCGTGGCTGAGCCTTCAAGCACAAAGGCTCCGAGAATAATGAACTTCGTATCGGGAAGCTCCTCCACAAGCTCTTCAATAAGTATATTGAACATCTTTTCAAACCTTTTCAGACCGGTTCCGTTGTTCCAATCCATTCCGTGCCATATATCGTTGACGCCCACCAAAAGACTCATAACATCAGGCTTTACCTTTATAATATCCCTTACTATTCTGGCATAAACATCAAGAACTCTGTCACCGCCGACACCTCTGTTAATGAAGATATAATTTTCTTCTCCGAGCTCCTTTGCAACCAAAGAAGGATAGCCTGAGCCAAGCTCATTAGCTCTCCTTAAGGCATACTGAGTCTTAACATAAAGCTTTTCAATGATATTTGAGGGTAGGTCTCTTGTTCTGCCGCAATCGGTTATTGAGTCACCCTGAAAAAGTATGGTTTTCATAATCAGTTCCCCTTTCGCTTCATTATTGCTTTTTATATTTTTCCACAGCAGCTACAAGCACAGGAATCAGTATAAGCTGAACAGCAATACCCGGCAAGGCATTAACCACTGCACCTGCCCAGAAAGCAGGGAATGTAAATTTTGTAATATCAAATCCTACACAGCAAAGCTGCACAAAGCCCCATACCACGCGACCGAGCAGCATTGCAGAGACGAGAGAAAAATACATATTAACCTTATTTTTCGCTAAATGGTTATAAAGCACACCCGACACAAGCCCATAGGTTGCAAGTTCAAAGGCCATAGCAACCGCCCTCGGAAACAAGGTAGGAGCACCTACAATAAACGAGCGCAGAAGCGGAGCGAGAAAGCCGACAAGCATCCCCCAGGGACCCGAGCATAAAAAGCCGCAAAGCATAACGGGAATATGCATCGGACAAAGCTTCGAGCCTATCTGAGGTATCTGCCCCGTAAAAAATGGCAGGACAAAGGCCAATGCAAGCAGCATCGCAGCCAGACTTAATTTTTGTACATTTGTTTTTTTCATTTCGGTTAACCTTTTCTTTTGATATATTAATCATACGGCTCCATAAAAAAGCCGTTGCATTATCAGTAAGCCTCATATGTTTGCTACATTATACACTATTCATCCGAGATTGAAAAGCCTTTTTTCAATCTGATTTATTTTTTCAAGTTAGAATATACAATTTTACGGTAAATATTTATACAAAACGGCAATTGACCGTATATTGTCTTTTATCTTATAATTAAATTAACAATAAAAAGGAGAGATAATATGAAAACATTATACCTCGACACAAAGGAAAAAATCTACCGTGCCACATCGATTATTTTTATCGTTCAGCTTTTCGGTGCTTTAGGTGCAGGCTTTTTCTTTGTTATCCAGAACATTTTTCAAACATATCATATTTTCGGTCTTACGGGAGCCGAAACCGAGCCGACCTTATGGTTTATTCTTTTCTGGGCAACAGATTTCTTCTTTGTTGCTCTGGCAGTAATTGTGGCTTATCTGATTGCCGGTCTGCCCGCTCTTGCTCCGTCGCTTGCACTTTCGGTTTATTTTGCACATTTCACCCAGAACACAAGTAGTGCCGTCAGTACATATCCTTGCTTTTTCTCTACCCCCGAAAACTATTCCGCCGCAACAGCCATAGGCTATATGGGTTATCTCATTATGGCGGTTATTCTGAGCCTTTTAATAAAGCTTCTTTACGCAGGCTGGTCCACTCTCAAACCGGTAATCGGCAGTAAAATTGACAAGTTCCTTGCTTCTCTGCGCAAAAAAATCAAGGCCATTCCCGAAGCAGTTAAGGGACTCGAAATAATTGAAGGTGTTGACCTTATCGTCCTCATTCTCATCATTCCCGTTGCCTGTGCGGCTACAACCTTTGTGCTCATTCGATACGGTATCGAAATTCCCTTAAGCCTTCTTTCGGAAGCTTTGGGTAATGCTCTTACGGCGCTTTCAGAAAGCAATATTGCCGTTGCTGCCATTCTTATGGGTCTTATGGTCGGCTTTGACCTTATCGGCCCCGTTTCCCTTTCCGCCTTCAGCGTTGCTACTGCTGCCTTTTTTGCCACAGGAAATGCCCGTCTCATCACAATTTACAGCGTATGCTTCATAACCGTTGGCTGGACGGCTTTTTTCGGCATCCTCAACTGTAAGCTTTTCAAAAAAGGAAAGACAGATACAGACGATATGAATTTAGCTACATCGGGTCCCATCAATGCTTTCTTTGAAAATATCAAGCTTACCACTGCCTTTGCTATGCCTCTTGCCTGCAGAAGTCCCTTCACCGTTATCCCCGGTCTTATGGCCGGCTCAGCAATCGGCGGTCTTGTCACAGCTCTTTTCGGTATTGTCAATACAGCCTATACCGACGGCTCATTACCGAGATATGCAACGGGCAACTACACCTTCGGTGCTGTTGACTACACCTATGCCGAGCTTTTTGAAAGAGGAGAAATCTATATGAGCTTTACCCTTCCTTTGCGCTCAGGCGACTGGCTTACCTGCCGTATTCCCCTTTTCTTCATAATCCTTATCAGTGCATTTCTCGGAGGTCTCGTAATCATGGCTCTCAAGGAAGGCGAATACCGTTTCCTTTCAAAGAGAGGCTGCTTCTATGAGTCAAAGGGAGATTTCATTTTAGAAATGCGTGCTTACGGAAACAAATTAAGAGATCAGCTTAAATCAAAGTAACAAGATAAAACATTTTTACAGCAGCTACTATTTTTGTAGCTGCTATTTTTTTGCTATCACCTCTTCAGCAGGTCAGACGTATAATGATTATTAAGGAGGTGATAGAATTATGTCAATGTCAAATTGTACTTGCAGAGCGAGCTGTACTCTTGCAGCCTTAATTTCAAGTATTATTATCGGAGTAATTGCTGCTTTCTTAAGAATTACCGCTGTTATAACCGTAACACCTGCATTTTTGTGGACCCTTTTCGGTATCGCAACGGTTTATCTTGCAATAATTTTCGCAACGATTCCCCGCATCCGCCTTTCAACTGTATGTGAAGGCTTTTGCTCATCTCTTTCCGCTCTTCTCGTGGGAATTATCGGAACAGTATTAACTGCTGTTATTCTTCTTGCCATCGAATTTGTTGCTACAAGCATAATCGGCGCCATCATTACAGGTGCATTGCTGTTCTTTTTCTTTTTGATTATAACGACAACTGCATGCCTTATAAGATGTCTTATAAGCTGCGATAGCTGATAAAAAAGGGGCTGTCACACATGTGTAACAGCCTCTTCTTATTATAAATCATTTTTCACAAGATCTTCAAAGCTTTCTCTTTTTACTGCCACAAAGCTTTCCCCATCCTTCAGCATAACGAGTGCCGGTCTGGGTATACGGTTATAGTTTGATGCCATTGAATAGTTATAAGCACCTGTAGTTAAAACAGCAAGAATTTCGCCTCTTTCGGGTCTCGGAAGAAGTACTTCAGGCTGAATAATATCTCCGCTTTCACAGCATCTTCCGACGACATCACATCTGAAATCAGCCTCAGCATTCATTCTTTCGGCAAGACAGACTGTATACTTTGAGCCGTAAAGGGCAAAGCGGGGGTTATCTGTCATACCTCCGTCAACGGAAACATAGTTTTTATATCCCGTTATTTCCTTAAGCGTTCCGACAGAATAAAGAGTCATACCTGCATCAGCCACAATGCTTCTGCCGGGTTCCATAAGCACCTTAGGCATAGCTATACCGAGCTTTTCCGTTTCGGCCTTTATATGCTTTGCAAGAAGATGAATATTAGCAGAAATATCAACTCCCGTATCATCCTTTGTATAAGCCACACCGTAGCCGCCGCCCATATTAAGTATTTCCATCTTAAGACCGTACTTCTTTTCCATTTCAGCTGCAAAAGAAAGCATAATTGTGGCTGCATCAAGATATACGCTGCCCTCTTCGTCAAAGACCTGAGAGCCGACGTGACAATGATAACCCATAATCTTCACATTCTCAAATCCTATGGCTTTTCCGACAAATTCATCAGCCTGACCCGTTTCAATTGCTATACCGAATTTTGAATCAACCTTGCCCGTAGCAACGGCTGAATAGGTGTGAGGATCTATACCGGGTGTGAGACGAAGGATAACCTTTTGCAAAATACCTTTTTTCTTTGCCAGCTCGTTTATGGCTTTGATTTCATACATATTGTCAACCATAAAATAACCAACGCCGCACTCCATAGCATAAGCTATGTCTGCATCGGTTTTGTTATTACCGTGAAAGAAGGAATTCTCCATGGGGAAGCCCTGGCTGTAAGCGGTATAAATTTCGCCCGGGGAAACAAGGTCAATGCCCATCCCCTCTTCCTTCATAATTTTATAAATATACTTAAAGCAAGCCGCCTTGCCTGCATAAACAGGATGACTTTCTTCACCGAAAGCCTCCTTCATAGCCTTAATATAAGTGCGGCATTTATGACGGATACGTCCTTCATCCATAAGGTAAAGAGGCGTTCCGTATTTATGAGCGAGCTCCACAGTATCCTGACCGGCAAAGGTAAGATGACCCAGTGAATTCACACCGATATTTTCACATAACATAATTTTATCTTCACTTCCTTATAAAAGATGAGAAATAATTTCTTCTCTCGGCTGAGCTGAGAGATCAGCAGGTGCCACATCAAAGACTGTCTTACAGCCGTAATCGCCTCTTTCGCACATACGGCAGATTGCTCTTGCAAAGCAAACAAGGACACTTCCCGTAAATTCGGGGTTTGAGTCGAGAGTAAGCTTATATTCAATAACCTGCTTGTGGCCATCATCCTTTCCCGTTCTGCCGGTACGGATGACACTTCCGCCGTGAGGCAGCTCACCATGATTCTTTTTCATTTCTTCGGCAGAAATGAAGTAAACAGTAGTATCATAAGGCTCAAAATAAGCGGGCATAGTCACAATCTCTTTGCGGATTCTCTCTTTATCTGCACCCTCTTCAACCACAACAAAGCACTCTCTTTTATGCTTGTCCCTGGCTGTAAACTCGGGAGCCTCGCCTTTTCTTACTCTTTCGACTGCCTCCTCAACGGGAACTGTATACTGACGGGCATCGATTACACCGTCAATGCGGCGTATAGCATCGGAATGACCCTGAGAAACGCCCTTGCCCCAGAAGGTATAATCGTTGCCGTCAGGAATAATGCAGGAGGCGTAAAGACGATTAAGAGAAAACATACCGGGATCCCAGCCACAAGAAATAAGAGCAGTTTTGCCGCCCTCAAGAGCAGCTTTATCTGTATTTTTAAAGTGATTCGGAATTTCGGAATGATTGTCATAGGAATCAACCACATTAAAATGCTTTGCAAGGAACGGTGTCATTTCAGGCAAATCAGTTGCACTGCCTCCGCAGATAATCAGCACGTCGATTTTATCCTTCCAGGAAAGTATCTCATCAGAAGAAACCACGGGAACATTTTCTGTTGCAATTTTAAGTGAATCAGGATTTCTTCGTGTAAAAACAGCAACCAAATTCATATCGCTGTTTCTTTTTAACGAATCCTCCACACCTCTTCCGAGATTACCGTAGCCGTAAATACCTATATTCATTTCATCACCTCATAGTAATAATATTTTATTATTATATCATCTCTTATTTTTCAATGCAACAAAAAAAGAAAAAATACGGGCAAGTTTTTTTGCCCGTATTAAATCATAAATTAAAAAGGTCTTCTCTTGCAATTTTCAAGCTCAGCAATAAGCTGGTCAAGACTGAAATAACGGTTTTCCTTCTGAGGTGAAACCATTTTGTTGATTATACGTGTCAGCTCCGTATTCGCACCCTTGTCGTAATAATCCAGGCTTTCCTTAATGTACTGGGGCTTTACGGCGGGAATACTCAGTGCACAGGTTACGCTTATATTCTCATATTCCGCACCCGATCTTCTGTCTGCGAATGCATTTTCCGAAGAAATCTTGTCTCCGACCAAAAGAGTAAGCATTGTTCTTCCAAGGCTGTAAATATCTGTACGGTAGTCTATGTGAAGACCGTTTTCATACTGCTCGGGGGCGGCAAAGCCTTGTGTACCCGTATTCATTTCATCCTTATCCTTGTCCGAAACAAAAACAGATGAACCGAAATCAATAAGGAAAACATCACCGAGCTCATTTACTATAAGATTGTCCGGCTTTATATCACAGTGGACTATGCCGTGATAATAAAAATATTTGAGAATATGGGCAACCTTGATTCCGAGATTGATTACAAAATCTTCGCTGTATGCACCCTGATGTACGGGAGATTCACCGTGAATATAGGTCTCAACGATATATGTATTATCCTCAAATTCAAAGCTGTCATAAAGCTGAGGCAGGAAAGGACAACGGCAGGTTTCAAGAGTTCTCTTTTCATTTTTGAAGCATCTGTAAAAGAACTCTCTGTTCTGGGTACCGTCATAAATTGTCTTTTTTATTATAACCTTGCAACCCGTGTTTACATTAATCGCAGAATATATTTCACTCATTCTGCTTTTGGTGAGAAGCTTTAAGTCGCTGTATCTCGAAGAAAGGTCATTTTCTACAGCCTTTTTTGCCTCTTCAGAGCATTCGCATTCATCCGAAACACATTTTTTAAGAGCATCCTTTGAAATGTCACGGTAAAATCTTTTTTCAAGCTCCTGATCGCTGTATACATATGCACGGAGATTCTGCTTCCGGTCAATCTTCAGTTCTATATCGTCATCAAGCTCTAAGTCTTCAATATATACAACAAGTATGTTCTTTTCATATTTTGTTGCAATGTGAAGCTCATCCTTGACATTCTCGGATTTTTGCGAGCTATTTGATAAAAACAAAATAAACTGAACGGCACACTTGATGTGACGGGCAATCTGTCCGCTGAAATCCTTTCCAGATGGCAGCCCCTCATCATACCAATAACGGAAATTATTTTTTTCAAGTATTTTGAAAAAGGGCTTTATTCTTTCTGCATCAGAGTGTGCATAGCTTATAAAAATAAAGGGATCCTTAATACTTTTACAGCTTTCAAATTCGCTTAACACGTTCTGGTGCTTGACTGCGGAATTCATAGCTGCTGTTGATGTTCTTCCTGTCTCAGTATAAAATGTGTCCACTGTCTGTGTGCCGAAAGATAACTCCTGTTCAGCACAGTGAGGACAGGTTGAATATCTTTCTGAATCATAAAAATGTCCCGCATTACATCTTGCTATCATTGGCATAATTATACCTCACTTTTAAGAAACTACCTATTGATTTTAACAATTATCAAAAGCAATGTCAATATTTGCAAATAATATAATTTTTCCCGAGGGCTGATGAAAGCTTTTCTCTGAGCTGTTCAGCGGTCCCTTCCTCAATTGTGGCTTTGTCGACCATGATAACCTGACGCTTGTTTTCAAATAAAAGGAAATACTCCCCTGTCTCCATAACCTTTTCGAGTAAAGAATATTTAATGACTGACTCACCCTTGTATTCATCGTAATCGGCGGATGCTGTAAAATCCTCATCACGGAAGACATATTTATTTTCCATATCCTTCATCTTTGACATAGATCTGTACTGAAGAAAGGGCAAAAGGAAATATGCTGTAAGCTCCAAAGAAATAATAAACAGACAAAGAATAAAAATAAGCATATTTGTGAAGGTTCCACCCATCAACCTGATTAAAACAAAATTAATGAAGGCCAGAGCTATTGCCAATATAAAATGCGCAATAAGCACCTTTTCGGGCTTTCTTTTTTTATAGGATAAAATATGAGCCATAGCCTTACATGCTTTATAATCATATTTGCATTTTGCTTTTATCTGCATAATATCGCTCCTTTATTATCTTATAGTTCTGTCTTTATAATATCATCCGTTATAAGCTTTGTCAACGATGTGAATATTCATAGAAAAAGCGTCACCGACAAACAAAAAATCCCAGCCGTCTGTACGAATGGGATTAAATCAAGTCATATCTTACTGTCCTTTTATTTTATCATAAACAGTCTTGATTCCGCACCAGATAAGATAAAGTGCTACGATAGCCGAGCCTATCATATCGAGATAATAAGAAACAACGGAGCCCGGTGCAATTGCAACGGAAAGAAGGGCAGCCGAAACACAGATATCAACCATACTTTTAGCTCTGTAAAGTCTTGCCTGAACCTCAATAATCGCATTGGGTTCAGCACGGTTAAGACGAGTATATTTTATAAAAAAGGCTGTGTTTGCGACAACACCGAGAAGCGCCACAACAAGCCCGGGAATCACATTTCCCTTCTCTTCGTTGTCAGAAATAAAGGCCAGAACAAACATTATCGCACCACCGATGCACATTGTTGCACCGACGAAAATATTTGATATTTTTTCAAGCTTTGCCTTCTTCTGAATATCTGTTTCATTATCCTTTGAAGTAATACGGTACACCACATAAGCCATAATTATACCAAGAAGCTCCGATGTTCTGCGAACAAAATCCGCAAGCTGAGTTGAGCTTTTCCCCGCCGCAAGACCGAGACCTACAATCAGCGGACCCGGTGAAGACATAATAACTGACATCAGCAGAGTTTTATTACCCGACTTTTTATTACTCATAATACGCCTCCGAACAGTATAGTTAAGGAATTAACGGCAATCATTGCCGCAACGGGACAAATAACCGTGTCGTTCCCGTTTTTGGAATAAAGCTCCGCAGTTGCACTTACTGCCGCAGTTACCACGGGAATAACAATGTATCCCAAGGGATTAATTCCTCCGTGAAAAAGCATTACAACCAAAACCGCCACAAAAGAAAAAGCAAACATTGCGAAGGTTCCTTCATAGCTTTTTTTACCGTCAGTATGCTTATCCTTAATTTTATGCCTTCCGTATTTTTTTCCGATAAGCGCAGCAAAGGCATCACCAACACCCCAAGCAAGAATACTTGCAATAACAAGTATTTTGTCATTGAGCAAGCCCCAGCAAACAAATATCACGAAGGCAAACATTGTAAACACCAGAAGAAGACTGTTTTTTAACTCGCCTTTTTTTCGCTCTGTTGTAAATTCGGAAAAGTTTTTGATATGCTCAAAAATCATAAGCAAGGGAAACACAATTACCTCAAAAATAATTGCGGACAAGGCTGAAATCCACCACGTATCAAAAGCATAAACGAAAACAAACACTGAGCCGAGCAAGACAAAATGCAATATCTTACGGAAAACTTCATCAGGAATTTTTATAAGAAACCGGCACAGAAGAACGGTTGAGGCAGCAATAATAAAATAAATGCTCAAAACCCCGAAGCCGTGAAGCAGTTCCTGAAATACAGCCTGCATTTTCAACATCCTTTCATAAATATCTTTAGTCTGTAAAATTAAAGGATATTTTATCATAAATTGTCACTTTTTGCAAGTTACAAATCAACCGGAATTATTTATTATATCAATTTTCTTTTTCACAATTAACAGAAAAGACCCTTCATTTACACAGAGTGTACCGCAAAAACCGATTTCTTTTTTCAAAAACCGACTGATTGTTTATGTTAAAATGAAAAATGCTTTATTAATTCTATGTTTAAAAGGGTTTCTCAGGCTGTTAAAAGTCCAAAGAAACCCTTGGGCGACACTTCACAAGGAAGTTAAGGTTTTTATGGCTCTTTTCCGCTTAAACATTATAGAAAACTCCCGAAATACGCGAGTATTACGGGAGTTTTATCATTTCCTTTAAACGAAAAATTTCTCAATAAAAACTGCTT
>JAZUMO010000091.1:0-18053 GCA_045603665.1 Acutalibacteraceae bacterium | reverse complement strand
CACCTTAAAATTCAGATACTTTTGATGCAAAACAAGGCGAAAAGCACAGAAATCCTTGCCGGATTTCGAGCATTTTTAACGCAGTTGTGCGCAAAAATAACGAATTTTAAGGCTTAACATCCTTATGAAGGGTCGCCCTTTGATTATACTGTATGTAATTTTTTATATAAGTGTTCTTTATTCATAAAACAAAAATCTTCCTGACTACTCTGCATAACTGCATCTTACGGTTATCCGCTTTGCACCGCCATATGTACAGGTGTAAAGTATAAGGTCATCGCCGGTATCTTTAACCTTGTCAACATCTGTCGGCATAAGCAGTTCAACGGAGTCAACCTCATAATACCGTCTTTCCGAAGCCATATCAGTAAATATTATCTGATCTCCCAGCTTAAGATTGCCGAGATAACCGAAATGAAATCTGTAATTATGGGCGGCAATAACAAGATTGTCGGTCTTTGTGCTACCGTAATAGCGGCAAGGAGATATTTTCAATCTGCCGTAATCCCACTCTGACATAACGGGCAAATCAAGATTAAGAGCAGGTATTGACAGATAGCCTACATAGCCGTATCCGTCAATTTCCTTGATTCTCATTTCTTCATCAAAAGGGTCAACAATTACATCCTCAGATTCATTTTCAGTCAGGTTACGAAGAATTGATTCCATAAGCATTGCTGAGCTTTCCTGTGCTTTTTTGTTTTCCAGATTATTATAAATCAGAAATCCCAAAGCAATACCGATAAAAAGGACTCCGACAGACATAAGAGCAACAGCTATTTTCCTTTTCATACTGCTCCCCCGTCTTTTTTACTGAAGTTCAGCATCGCCCATCCTATGCTGAAAAGCACCAAGCCGGCTATCGAGAAGACAGGTATCGGCCAATTAAGCTGTCCCGTATCAACAAGCTCCTCAGGCTTTGTGGTGGGCTCCCGATCAGGCTTTGTTGGTGGCTGTACGGGTTTCTCCGGTGAATTATTTTTATTTATTATGGTTACAGAATTTGAAGAGGCTTCATAAGAAACGGTATAACCATCAGGCACTTCCGTTTCAACCACACTCCAGGAGTGTTTTTTTGAAAGCCTTTCCCATCTGTAATGCCAATTATTGCTTTTGTCAAGAGTAACCTTTTCAACCTCTCTGAAGTCACACAGAAGACTGACAGTTACCGAAGCCGGATGTTCTCCGTCGGTATCCCATTGTTTTTTTACGCTCAGATAGGTTACATCCTCTGTACCCTGAGATTGATAAATCTGCATTTTTGGTGTTGCATTGACGTCGTAAACCCAATTTTTGTTTTCCTTATCGTAAAGAGGAATATTTATAACAAAGGGTGAGGGCATAATATAATTCGGAATATCTCCTGAAGGTACGATAAGATAAACGCCGGGAACGAGATTGTCAAAAACAATAACACCGTTTATATCTGAAGATTTAATTGTGAAAGGTAAATCATGGGTAAAAGCAAAATGCGTAAGATGAACGGGCAGGTAGGCATCCTGCAGGTTATCCATATCCATGTTACAATCATCGTACGGGACAACATAATCATAGCCTATACCGTTATTTTTTTCGTAAGCAGCGGCAAAGAAATAAAGTCGAAAGGAAGCACCTTCAATCCAATTCCCTGTTTCGGAATCAGCAATATGAAGAGTTACGCTGCCGTTTTTGCTGACAATAGCAGAAGCAGCAGGAGAAAAGGCATAAAAGCACAATGTAAGTGCCATAAGAAAAGAAACTAAAAATGCTGTAATTCTTTTATTTTTCATTAGCTGTCCCACCCTTCTTTATTTATCTTTCTTTTTTTCCTTGATGATTTAATTATAAGATATATCAGCAATATTCCTAACAAAGGAGCCGCAACTGCAGGAGTAACAATCAAAGGATCAATCTGATAAGCCTCGGCAATAATATTTATAACCTTGTCGGCCTCAATATTTTCAATTCGTGTACCTCTTACAAGCATTCTGTGAGTATTGATACCGTAGGGTGTGCAGGTTATCAACGTGCAATAATCTTCACCGGGTACAATATTAAGATTATCACTTTCATGAGGCAGCACAATTAAAATCTGATCAACCTGATATGTGATTGTTCTGTCAAGAATTCTTATTGTAAAAACATCACCGATTTCAACCTTGTCAAGGTTGGTGAAAAGCTTTGCTGAGGGAAGGCCTCTGTGAGCCGATAAAACAGAATGAGTGCTTTCACCGCCAATTGGCAGGCTTGAGCCTTCAACATGACCGACGGCTGAATTAAGCACTTTATCGCTTGTGCCGTGGTATATAGGCAGCTGGACCTTGATTTTTTCAATGGTGATATAGCCCATCATTCCGTCGCCGTTAACATCAAGGGTGCTGTTATATTCATCAGCAATACTTTCGTGACTGACAAAAGGAAAAGCCATATTTTTGATTTTTTGATTATATTCATCAGCCATTGAAAAAAGCTCGGTATAATCCTCGTGAGTAAGATTTTCAGCATAACTGTCATAATCCACGATCGCCTGTGACTGTCTTTTTGCGTTCCAGAAATCACTTACGGTCGGATAAAGCAGAACACTGAGTCCCACAAAAAATATTGCCACAAGCATAACGGTAGAAGCACTGCCGCTTTTTTTCTTTCCATTCATATTTAATCCCACTTAATTAAAACTCTCAACGTCATCACTGAATTTTTTCAGAAACAACGTTCAGGATTTTAAAGGTATCACCCTGCCGACATTAAGTCGGCAGGGATCTGTATTACTGTTTATTAATTACCCTTGTCCGGTTTATCTCCTCAGGCACAAGTTGACATTCTCTTCTTTGTAATAAGAATAATGGCTGCACCGAGCATAAGTGTGATACCAACGATATAGAAAATTGTTGTACCTATACCGCCGGTTTCAGGAAGAAGTGTACCGGTCTTATTTATTACCTGAACACCACCGTTTTCATATTTGTTGTCTGTAACCTTAGCATCATTGTTAGCTCCGTCAATTACAACTGACTGACGTGCTGTGAGTTCATTATAACCATCAGGTGCTTTTGTTTCTTCAAGGTAATATGTATCGCTGTCAAGGCCGCGGATTGTAACATATCCGGCTTCAATTTCAACACCTGCTTCGCCTTCTTTTGCTACACGGTAAATATTATCTGATACCTTAACAACGGGAATTTCTTTTCCGCCTGTTGCAGCTGTATAAAGCTTAAACTTTGCACCGTTGAGAACTGTACCGTCTGCAACGGTCTTTACAAGCTGGAACTGGAAGGTATATGTAACTGTTTTTTCCTCGTTGGTTTTCTGAGCATTACCATATGTAAGATAAACTGTATTGGGATTACCTTCACCGGCAATTACAGCACCTTCATTAAGCACTGCTGAGTATGTTACAACGATTGTGTCATTTTCATTAAGCGTTGCTTCATATGCATCTGTAAAATCAATTTCAAATGTGCAGCCATCTGTGCATGCAGTCTTAAGAACATAATCCTTGTCTTCGCCTTCGCTGAGCTTTGCTTCTCCGTTCATTACAACAACTGAAGCGTCGTCAAAAGTAAGACCGCCTGACATAGTATCGTGCATTACATAATTTACTGTACCCTTACCTGCTGTAATTGTTGACTTGAAGTTTACGGTCTGTCCGATATTTGCATCGTTCGTTGCACCCCAGGCATTGGTATCATCTTCCTGTACTTCCTTTGTAATTGACCCGCCTGAGTTCTTTTCTTTTACCTCTGCTGTATTATTAGTGTTTGTAAGAGCGCAAAGAGCACCAAGTGAGGTGTCAACAGCATAATAACCAAGTGCAACATTTGCAAATTCAACCTTTTCGGATGCTGCTACAATTGAACTTCCTGTGATACCCTTCTCTTTAGCATAAGCGATAGCTGCCTTAGCAAGAGCACCCTTTCTTACGTCTGTTTCTTCACCGACCCACTCGATTGTTCCTGTTTCTGAATTTGCCTTAAGGTAAGCTGCGCCCTCACCTGCTTCAATACCGTTTTCTGCATCTGCCGGCTTAATGAAGTCAGCCCATTCAGCTGCAACTGTGTAACGTCCCTGAGTTGCGGTTCCGTTAACAGGAGCAAAGTCAAACATTTTGTAAACAGTATAGGTTTCATCCTTTATAGTATTATAAATTGTGATTTTGCCTGTGTTTTCACCTTCGGCAAAAGCAATTGTTCCCATTGATAAAACGAGAGCAAGAGCTAATAAAACTGCAAATAATTTCTTCATTTTGTTTACTTCCTTTCTTTTTATGAATTTACATTTTTTTAATTGGTGTGCATACTCCGTAGCAATCGGATTTTGCAATCTGGAGATTTAAGTAAACCTCCTTTCCCGCTTGCGCCGAATTATGCTATACAAAATCGGAATCGTAATTAAAGCAAGTCCAATTATTGTAAATGTGAATGTGCCCGTTCCGCCGGTTTCGGGAAGTATGAAAACCTCCATAATGTTAACGAAGACGTGGTTATCTTTTTCCCAAATTATACTTGTACCGTCAGGTGATGTCTCTGTAACAGTAAGCTCATCATAAGCCACCTGAACACTGTAACTGTTCTGAGACGGTACATAGCCTTCAGGAACAACGGTTTCTGCCAAAGTATAAATATGTCCTGATGGGATGTTGCTGAAGCTTACTTTGCCCTCTTCGTCAGAGGTAGCAATATACGGGCCTATTTTATGAACAGCATGTTCATCGATGTAATTATTCTGATGGGCTTCGTTGTCAGTAAGAGCAGTATTGTCGCCGTGACAGCTGTTACAGCTTTCATCATCGTGAGTTAAAGTAAACACTGCACCGGGAAGTACTGCACCAAGGTCGTTTGCCTTGGTAAATACAAGCTCTGACAAGTAGCCGTGTACAGCAGGCTTCGAAAAGCTTACTTGTTTGACATCAGATACCTGCTGGACATTATTGTTTGTGATAATATTTCGGTATTCCAGATAAGCATCGCCGTTTGTCGGATAAGTTTTCTGCTCTTGAAACGGCTCCGTTGCTGTGTCTTTCTCATTTACAAGTCTGACTCTGTATTTAAGAGAGTAATTATAATAGGTAACGCTGGGATTATCAGGGTCCGTCGAGGTTGTAAAGCCTGATTTTTTCAAGTCCCAATGAACAACATTTGCTTCATGGTTAGCAGTATTCTCGCCGTTTTCTGTATGAGTACCGCTTAGGTTTTCAGGATCGCCGGGAGAAGAAATCGGATTTCCGTCCTTATCAAAGAAATGAATAAATCCTACTACACTCGGCTCCTCGTCATATACAGGCATCGGGTCAGTAGCTGTCCATACAGTTTTTGTGGTCTGTTCATTAAGAACACGTATCTCTGCAAAAATATTATTGAACGCAGTTTCAAGCTGATTACTGTTTGTGCTGTCGTAGTAATATCCGGAACCGATGCTGTTGCCGAGCCATCCGGTATAAGCACTCATATCTGTTGCAGATCCTATTTCATAGGTTCTGCTCGTTCTGTCAATAACGGATAAGCCTGTTCTTTCATATCCTGCAACGGTCTGTCCGCCGACATCAACACCGATTGAGAATATTTTGGCACCGGCTGTTTTGATCTTGTTTGCCATAACTCTTGCCTTGATAGATGCCTTATCACTGTAGCTGGTACCCGCGGAACAGTAATATCCGGTTACATCATCGTGGAAAACGCCGTCCTTACCAACGGTACCGCTGGAGGTATATGGGTCGTATCCGTCGTAATTGGTTGATTCATCAGAGTTGTTTTTCAGATAAGTCGTCGGGAAGCCGTCGGAAAGGAAGATAATATACTGATTTGCGTTTCCTGATTTTTTCAGCATATCATAGCCTCTTTTTAATCCGCCCTCAACATTTGTGAATCGGTCATGAGAATCGGCATAACCGGAGGCTTTTATAATAGCATTTGTGTCAGCTTTCATTTCACTGATAAGAGAAGCAACATTTGCCGTGGTGCATGGCTGAAGACCTATAATCTCATGAGCATGGGTATTAAAGGCAACAAATCCGACCTGACTCAGCCCTGAAGTTTCTTTAGCAAACTGATTCATGAAGTTTTCTGCCGCAACAACAGCCGCATCATATCTCGATGTTGAGCTTCCCGCCGGATATTTGCTGTTCATAGTGTTTGAAATATCCATCACAATGACAACCGCCATATCAGGCTCCGAAAGGAAGGTCTGGATATCTGTCTTTGTCTGTACCGTAAGAGTGATATCAAAGATATTTTCTTCGCTTGTACCGTTTATTGTTTTTGTGGTTATAACCTTTTTATCTGCAGAGGTAACCTTTCCTCCGCCGTCATCAACCTGTTTATCAGAGGCTTCTGCCGTATTCTTATACCAATCAAGGTCTTCTTCCTTTTCGGCAGCGGGTACATATTCACTGAAGGTGACTGTACCGTAGCCTGAGGATTGGTAGCCGGCAGAAAGGGAATATGGATCCACTGAAACGGTAACGCGATCATTCACCTGAACCTTTGAAGCGACATTTGCAGCATTCTTTTGTGCTGTTGTTGCACTTGTATCCGCAATCCATATGAATATTATGAAGCCCTTTGACGTCGAAGGCTTTATATCAAGCACAGACGAAGAATCACTTGAAGTTCCTCCGGTATATTTATGAGATACATAATAGTGCTCGTAGTCATAATCATAATCAACTACGATAGCATTCCAGTAAATATTCGGCTTGGTTCCTGTTGAAATAACCTCCCTTGCACTGCCGCCGGTAACAACAATGGGAGCTACATCACTCCAGCCTCTGTTGACATAATTGAAGGTGACAGGAGAAGAGGTACCCGTCGTAAACATCTGCACAGAATAGCAATCCTTTAATTCAAAAAGCTTTTCATGATTGAATACATACTCTTTAAGAGATTCCGCAGCCTGATAACGTGCATAAGCGGTTATCATTTCTTCCTGAACAGCAAGATAATATTCCTGCTCTCCTTCTGCATCATCATTAAGGTAAAAGCTATCCATTTTTTCGAAAAATTCGTCAATATCAGGAAGCTCATATATCGAAAAAACAGCATCCAGAACAGCTTCTCTGTCTTCTTCAGACAGAGCCTCAATGTCCTTTTTTATATTTTCATCAAGCTCTGAATAATATTTTTGTCTTCTCTTTTGCCATTCTATCTCTTTTTGTGTGAGTAAAGAGCTTGTTTCTTCGTCAATATCCTTTTCAGTGTTATTTTCGGCATCGGTCACAGTTGTTTCTTCCCTTTCGGTTAAAGAAACGTCTTCCTGCGTTGTCTCTTCAACAGCCTCTTCGGTGGTTGGCTCTGTCGTAGGTTCCGTCTTCTCCACAGCGATAAGATTATATGTAAGACCGTAACCAACTATTGACTCATTATTTTCTATTACAGCCTCCTCAACGCAGCTGTTGCGGTCGCCTGTAATTATCTTGATTTCTTCGCCGTTGATTTCACTGACAACAGAGACACAGTCAATCACTCCGTCCCCATCAATATCAAGGAAAACCAGTTCTCCCGTTTTAGCCTCGTGATTTTCTGACGCTTCGAATAATCCTTCCTGCTGCCACTGTCGGTGCATAGATTCTGCATTTGAACTCAGAAGTGCTTCGTTTTCCTGCATATTGCTGTAATTAAGACAGAAGGATACAAACATCGCGTTCCAATTACCGTAAGGATTCCCATACCACTCACCGTAGCGTGTATATCCGTTTTTATTTCCCTCGCTGTCAAATTCAAAGTTATTCTGACTTTCTTCATATCCCACCTGAGACCTTGCAATCGCCAACAGGTTTTCAGGAATATTGTCGGTTATTTCAATACTCTCAATTGTTTTCAGCCAATCACTGACCGTTTCAGTATCGGCTGTTTTATCGGGAAAGCATTCTCCGCTATGTATATGCTCTGTTTCATTACATAAAAGTGTCTTTGTGACGCACTCCTCCGAATGAATATGCATTTCTGCAGTTGTCTCATTGTTTAAATAAGTTTCCGTTATATCTTCTTCAAAGGGAGATGCCGTTGTTGAAATCTCATCAAAGCCGCAGACAAGCTCGCTTACATAGCAGTCTTCGGTATGCGTATGCTCACTAAGGCCACAGAAGGCTTCTCCCGTAACAGTTATACCTACAAGCTTGAGCCACCAGAAAACAACTATTGCAACTATAAAAGCAAATACCAAAAACAAAGTGGCAAATTTTTTGCTGTCTATTCTGAATTTTTTATGTATGCCAAGATATTCTTTGTTAATGCTTTCCAAATCTGCCACCTCCTTTTTTATATGGTAATATAATTAATCAATCTACCGGACCCAGCCTGTCAAAGGGCCATATTCTGAAAAATATTTTTCCGACAATATAATCTTCACTGACAAGTCCTATTACACTGCTGCGACTGTCAATGGATGTTGAACGGTGGTCACCTAAAACAAAATAGTGATTATCTGTTACATAGCATGGAAAAGCTATATCACATTCACCTAAAGCTCTGTCCGTAACATAGGGCTCATCAATTGGCTCATCGTTTACATAAACATTACCGTTTTCATCAATGTTTATTTTATCGCCCGGAAGACCGATAATGCGCTTTATAAGAAGCTTGTTTTGGTAAGAAAAGCAGCATAGCTCCCCTTTTTTCAAATTGCCCGTTTTTAAAAGCACGACTATTTCTTCGTCGTTAAGTGTCGGCTCCATACTGCTTCCGGAAATTTGCAAAACGGGAAAAGCAAGCGTAGCAATCAGCACCGCTATGGCAGCAACAACAACAAGTGAATAAACTGTGCTTCTCAGCACCTGTTTATATTTTTGATTATATTTTTCTCTGAGAATTTCAGCCTCTATTTGTTCAGCTGTGGGAATTGACCCGAAACCTTTTAATTTTCTCCTTACCATTGGCGGTAACGCTCCTATGAATGGGTATCAGTTTTGTTTTCCTCTTTCAAGTATGCCTCTTATCCGTCCTCTGACGGCATCGGAAATATCCGCCGGAAAAACACTGAGTCTTTCGTCATCCTCTGCAAAAAAGCACAATATCCGACGATAGATTTCTTTGTCTGATAACCCGTCAGCAGAGGATGCTTTTTCCGAGTCATTCTTTCCGGTTTTATTTGACGGGACACAGCCCCCGACCGAAGCCTTAAGCGAAGCGGTAAGGCTATTAGCGTATTTAAGAGCAGTTTCCACCTGACGTGTTGTTACAGAAAGATTCTCAATATTCTGTGCAGTTTTATTCTCACGTTTGAGCTCCTCAATTTTTTCTTTGAGCTTTTCGTTTTCTTTGCTGGCTTCAAGAAGCAATTCGAGAAGCTCAAGACGGTTTAATTTTCTGAGTTCCTTGTCTGTCATCTGAAAATCAGCTCCTATATTTCCAAACCTGAATTATACAGTTTAATAATCAGCATAAAACACTTTTTCACACTTCAATATACCACAAAAGTCCTGTTTTATCAATAAGTTTCTACAAAAATCACAGATTTGTAAAGAAAAAATCCTTATCGATAAAAAATCAAATATTCCTATGCAACCAACAGCTCACAACCGAAAAAAAGACCTGATTTTCAAAAAGATTTTCCGAAAACCAGGTCTGATATTAATTTATATAACTTGCATAATTCCAATCTGTGCAAAATGAATTCAATTTCCGTCCGCTTAAGCTTTAAAGCAAGCTTTTAAACTCTTTGTATGCTTCAGGATTTGCAAAAACAAAATCACCCGGTACCGAGAAGCATATTTCCTCGCCTTCATAATTAAGAGCTACACCACCGGCTTCTTTTAGAATCAGGGTTCCCGCCGCAATATCCCAAGGCTGTAAGCCTTTTTCAAAAAACACCTCACATCTGCCACAAGCTATCATACATATATCATATGCGGCTGACCCGCTTCTGCGGATATCACGGGAAAAATCAAAGACTTTTCTCAGAAGTGTGAAGGTCTCATCAGTGTTTTCGGGATGATACGGAGAAGTTCCGAAAAGAGCAAGTCCATCCGAAAGCGGGCGTTCGCTTACTTTTATTTGTTCACCGTTCAGATATGCACCCTTTCCTCTTTCAGCACTGAAAATCTCGTTGGTGTATGGATTATATACCACACCTGCAATAACATCGTTTTCCTTACAAAGTGCAACAGAAATACAGCTGCAGCGGTAGTCCTGCATAAAGTTTGTTGTTCCGTCTATCGGATCTACTATAAAACGCAAGCCACTGATTGAAAAGTTGTTTTCATTCTCTTCGCCGATAAATTCAGCGTCCGGGAAGTCCCTGGCAAGCTCCTTGAACAGAAACTCCTGCACAGCGACATCATACTTAGTTACAAAGTTTTTCTTGCCCTCCTTGGCAGTTACGGCATTTTCACGGTTATGAGCTGAAAGAACAATCTTTCCTGCCTCTTTTACTATTTCAATAATACTTTTGGTTATATTAAACATTTCTCTTTTAAACCTCAACTTTATATGATATAAATTTCTTAAAGAATTATCTGACCTTGTTTCAGAGCAACCTCCGCTTATATAAGCTCAGACCTATGATGCTCTTTTGAAATTCTCGGTGCTGCACCCGTGAGATGTGAAATATCACGGTATTCACCTTCATAATCATCAAATAAACCGTCAGGAATCTGTGATGTAAAGCCTTTTTCGTCAAAACCGGGAATATCAACACCCAATGCATAAAGCACAATCGCAGCAAGGTCACGGATATTCATTTCTCCGATTTCTCCGTTTTTTACATCTTTGCCCACTGCAGCAAAGGTGACATACTTTTCTTCATCTGTCCAGCCTCCGTGACTGCCCTTGCCGGAGCCGTCATTTGTACCGCCGTGGTCCGCAATAACCATAAAAAGAGTATCTTCTGATATACCCGCGTTTTCAATTGCTGAGTATATATCACCGATAAGCCTGTCAACTCCGCATATGGCATTAATGTGATTCGGTGTGCCGTATCCGTTACCGTGACCTGCTCCGTCAACACTGTCAAAATGCACGAAAAGAAAATCCGGCTTTTTTTCACGGATATGATTGCATATAAGAGGTGTCAGCTCTTTATCCCCGGCTGTTTGCTTGTTTACGCCAAGCTTCATTTCAACAATACCCTTATTAATCGGATTCCAATCGCAAAAGGAGCCGAGCTCCGCTTCAGGATAAGCTCTCCTTATACGGCGGAAAACTGTAGGATTCTTTGACCACACAGGATAGGGAAAAAACGAAACTCTGTTATTTGTCAGCTTATGTATCTCAGGTCCGACACCGATAAGCATTGAGCCCCAGCACTCTGCACTTATGGTAGGCTTTGAAGAAAGAGCCTTATATGTGATTGCTCCGTTTTTGAATATTTCATCAAAGCAAGGTGTGTCCGCATCCTTAAACCAGCTGCCGGCACCGTCAACACCAATAACAATTACATGGCCGTATTTTCTTTCCATTTCAGTTCCCTCTTTCTTTAGTCTGATCAGAATAATAACGTTGTATTCATGGATGATTTTTGCTCTCTGCTCCGTATCAAAATCACGGTTATATTTTATAACAACGGACCCTAGTTGTCAATCAGTTTCACAAACTGTCACCCGATAAAAAAGCATCAACCGCCGAGGATTTTTGCTCCCCGGCGGTCAGTTTATTTATTAAGTTTTAGTTGATTGATTTCAGAATTGAAGTAACAACTCTGATTATTGTTATTATCACACAGAAGAGTATCTGTATCTTATCGTCTCCGTGAGCCTTGCCGCCGCAAATATCACAGCGGTCAAAAACCTCTTCGCCGCAGTCATCACAGAGCTTGTCGCCGTCTTCATCAGTGTGGTCAAGCATTGAGCCCTCGTCTGCTACCGTGTCGGTTGTGCCGCAGTCGTTGAGACAGGAGGCTGTCTTTGTTCCGTCAGCTGTGCAGGTTGCATCACCATTTGAAACATAGTCAAGGAAGATGTGCTCAAGTGCAGGAGTTTCTCTTTCATCAGTTGTCTGACAGCCGTTGTCGCAGTAAGCTACCTCTTTGCCTGCCTTTCCGCATTCTGCTTCTTCGGTTACTTCGTACTTTGTGAAGGAGTGCTTGAGAGCTGTGCCTTCAATTTCTCTTTCGTCTGTTTCACCGCAAAGAGTACAGGTTGCTGTTTCAATTGCGTTCACGCCGCACTTTGCTTCTTCGGTTACTTCGTAAACAAAGCCGTTGTGTACTCCTTCAATGCAGTTTACAACCTGACCGTAAAGCTCGTCAACCGAAGCCTTGATTTGTGCAATATTTTCAGCATTTTCAGCCATTGTGCCGCCTGTAAGAGCGCATGCATCCGAATAAATCTTATCATATTCGGTATAGAACTTTTCACCGAGAACTTTGTTTATAAAGTTATGGAAAAAGTCAGCGCCGTATTTTTCTATAAGAGCTTCGCCAACTTCACTTTCATAGTCAGAAAATACTTTCTCGCCGTCAAACTTAACAAGTGTTCCGTCTTCGATGCCCTTGTCAATCTCTGCTTCGTATTCGCGGAGAGCCTTTTCAAGTTCTGCAAGGTCTGCTTTGCTTGTGTTTTCGTCAGCCTTCATTTCGTTGAGTTGCTTCTTGATTTCTTCAAAACCTGACTTGCCTTCGTCTGTAATCATTTTATTTTCAAGTTTATATTCGAGTTCATAAATATCGTTGTCGATTGAAGTATAGTCAGCCTTTACATATTCACCGCTTGCGATTTTTTCATCAGCATCATCAATAATCTTCTGAAGTTCTTCAGTTATCGCGTCAATTGCAGGCTGATCCTCTTCAACCAAATCATCGCGGACAAAGCCAAATTCATCGAAAATATTACCGTTATTCTTAAGAATGTCAAGATAGCTATTATGGATTTCGTTTGCTGCTTCCTGTGTAAGAGTGTCATTACCGATATATTCCATAACCTTCATGGAAACATCGTTTAAGGCTGTAGTATCTGCTTTCTCAGTAGGCTCTGTGTATGAGTGGCCGCAAAGAGTGCAGGTGTAGGTGTAATAGCCTTCTGATTCAAAGGTGGGTCTTGTGAGTACGCCTTCGCCCCACTCGTGTGGACATTCATAATCGCAGTTATCACATACACCGTCGGTGTAGCTATCGTGAGGACAAGTATAACCGCAATCACACTTGCCGTCGGTGAAGCTATGCTCTGCGTCTTCGCTTATCTTGTCACAGCCGTCTACAGTACATTCCTTCCAGTGCTTATCTGCATCATATTTCCATTCACCGCTGAAGTCGCAGGTGTGGAGAATATTGTAGTAGCCCTTGCTTTCGCTGTAATAAACAGTTTCGCCGCCAAAAGCAGGATAGCTGTCTGTGCCGATTAACTGACCCCATACGAGGTCGCCATCGCTTGTTGAGCCGTTGAGCAAATATGCAATCTCACCGGAAGCGAAAACGTCAGCACTTACGCCTGCTTTACAATTTGTAGCTGTACCTGCCTGAGAGCTTGCCAAGGCAGAATAATCCGTATAGCAGTTTTCCAATTTACCGGCGGAAAAGTCACCGCTGATGCCGCCAAAACGGTTATTGTAACCGGCAAGAGTCATATTGTAGGTATAACAGTTTTTAACGGTGCCGTTGTTCATACCCACGATACCGCCGACAACTCTGCTTGATGCCTTCACGGTAGAGTTGATGACATAGCAATCGCTGATGGTGCTGTCTGCCAACAGCTGACCTGCGATACCGCCTGCACGGTGGTCATAAGTGTTATCGTCAAAGCTAAGATTCTCAACACCCAGATTACGGACTGTACCGCCGGATTGAACAGTGCCGAAAATACCTGCAGCCATTGCAGAAGTAGGTGTTGCAAAGGTGACATTGCGAATCACATGACCGTTGCCGTCAAAGCTTCCGGTATAGCCGTTTGTGACACCTTCACCCATGGCAGTCACACCAATCGGAGTCCAGGTATATTCTGCAAGGTCAATGTCAGCCATCAATGTCGCATTTGTATTCACATTCCCTTTGTTTACAAAGTCAGCAAAGACCATCAACTGCTTAGCTGTACTGATATAGAAAATGCCGTCTGCTTCGCCCATACCGCAAACAGTACAAATGCCGTCAACCATATTGTGTCCAAGGGCCTCACCCTCGGTCAAACCACAAGTTGTACAGGTTTTTGCTGTGGAACAGGTTGCCTCAAGATAACTGTGTCCCGGATAATAGGTTAAACCCACTACGCAATCATATACCGTACCACCTGCGGTAAAGGAAGTAGCCACAGATTCCGCAGGGAGATAGAAATACAGTTTGTCGGCATCCTGCGTCTTTACGTCATTGACCCCATAGCTGCCAAGGCCCTGCTGGGCAGTCACATTGGCATTACTAGTACCGGAGAGGGTAAAGGTATAAAGAGTCACAGGATTGCCGTAGCCGTCCTGCAAGGCACCTGAAGAGGTACCTTTGTATCCCTTGCCAATGGCTTCCCCATTCGTAGCCGCCGTGGTTGCCTTTACGGTACCTCCTGTAATGGTAACCGTACCACCGATATTTCCGGTACCGTATTCGGTGCCGCCACTACCGATACCGGCACCGCCATATATGTTGGTAGAGCTCGCAGTGACTGTGCCGCCGGAAATCGTAATGATACCGCCTTCGCCTGTTGTACCATTCTCAACGCTAATGCCACCGGTTCCACCACCGCCGATTCCCGCTCCTCTGCTGCTTGTTGCCGTAACGTTTCCTCCGGTGATATTAATTATCCCGCCTGAACCGCACAGATGATATGCAGATTTACCACCGCCGATTCCCGCTCCTATGCTGCTTGTTGCCGTAACATTTCCTCCGGAAACAGTAATGCTGCCACCATTGCCGGCAACACCGCCTCTATACAGTCCGGCACCGCCACCGATTCCTGCGCCCGTATCGCTTATCGCCGTGACTGTGCCACCAAGAATGAGAATCTTTCCGCCTGATTCTCCGATTGAACCGGCATCTCCACCGATCCCTGCTCCAAATCCGCTTCCGCTTGTGCTGTCGGCGGTTAGAGTTCCATCGCCGTCAATGGTCAGCACCGCACCGTCAGGTACACGCAACGCTGCAGCATCAGTATCCGATGTGGTAAATGAATTGGTATTCTTTAAGGTCAAGGTAACATTTGCGCCACTTTTTACATAGAAAGGGTTTCCACTGCCGGAGGAAATGTTCAGATTGTCAATGATAATGTCGGCAACCACTCCGGACTCAACTGTAACGGTATTGGAGCTTGTTGTACCCGTAATCCGAATCGGTTCACCAACCATATAGTCCTTGCTTCCGCCCTCGAAGCTTGCATAAGCTACAGTTAAAGTCGAAGCGTCTTTTTTGCTTACAATAACAGAGCCGAAACTGACGTCAATGTTTTCAGAACTCTTAAAAAGTATTGTAAAATCCTTTGAGCCGCTTTCAATTGTTGCACGGATTACAGCCTCACCGGAGTAGGATGCTTTTAAGGTGCTGCCGTTTATGGTTGCACCTGTGCTGCCTGCATCAACAACAGACCAGGTAATATCATTATAACCTGCGTTATCGTCTTTTACAGCCTTGCTTGGCAGGTTTACATTTGTGTTGATTAAAGCGGCTTCAAGTACGCTAATGTTTATATCCGTTGCACCGCAACGGGAACAAGCCGCAGGCTTGCCGAATGTTGCCGCAACTATATTGTGACCGAGCACTTCACCCTGAGTTATACCGCAATACTTACAGGTTTGAGGCAACACACAGGTTGCTGCATTCCAACTATGTGCATCAGCCACAGGCTCGCCCTGCGTAGCTCCACAGTTCTTACAGGTCTCTGGGGCAGAACAAGTTGCTGCAGCATAATTATGACTTGCAGTCTCTTTATGAGCAGAGTTAATAACACAGGTACGGGTATGTGTTCCGTCACCGTTGTCAGACCATGCACCGTATGTATGGCCTTTGTATCTTTTTACCTCCAGTGTATATGTCCATGTCATAGTATAACCGCCGACAGGTGTTGACTCGGTAAAATCAAAGGTCTTATAATAATTCGATTCACAGTCTACTCCATCGAAGGTAACAGTTTTGGGGTCACTCCACCAAGTACCGCCACCGGCTGAAAGTGCTGCCTTATATGTGTACTTATACTTTCCGTCAGCAACCTTGGTCAGTGATTGTTCATAAAAGCCACTGCCGGATTCACCAAGCTCTTTTGTTTCTCCCTTCCATTCTCTCACTAAATTCGTGATTTTAAAAGAGAGTTTGGTTGTTTCATCATAATCATACGCCGCACTTGCCGGCATAACCGCCATGGGAAGCATTGTCACAACCATTAAGATTGAGAGTACGATTGATAAGAATTTTTTCATTGTTTATTCTCCTTTCATAAAGCCAAACCAAACCTTAGTTTAGTTTAATTATATTTATAAAAAGTTACTTTGTCAATATTTTTTTGAAAACGTATAATACATTTTAACAAAAGCACACATAATCTGCTAAGGCAGATAAACGGAGTTGTATCCTGCAGACACAGTCACCAAATTCTGAACCATAGTTATGTAATGGCAACCTCCGAGGATTTTACTCCCCGGAGGTTGTGCTTTTAATATATCTCTGTTTTTTATTTGTCAACAGTTTTTAGAAAGAAATTTATTTTTCTTTCTCCGTTTCAGACATAAAACTGTCATAGAAAACAGTTTCACTAATCGGTCTCGACTTAAAATGTAATTCAAGCGGCACAGAATCTTCTGAAGGATATCCCATAACAAGCAGAGCTGTTGGCTCAATGCTTTCGGGAATATTGAACGTCTCACACATAGCAGAAGGATCAAAGTGCATTACCCAACAAGTACCAACACCTAAGCTATGTGCGGCAAGCATCATATATGTGGTAACAATTACAGCATCAACGGGAGAGGATAAAGCTCCGTCGTAACGTCTTTCCCAGCTTTCGTCCTTGTTGTGAGAGACAAGCATTGCCGTAGGTGCGTTGAAATGGCACTTGGTACAACCACGCAATTTGCTTATTGATTCATCAGTGTTAAGTACAAGAATCCATTATTTTTTTCTGTTTAAATCTCCCACTCAGCAAGCCATTCTGCAAATTCTCTGTAAATAGCTTCCATTTCTTTTTCGTATGTATCAGCATTATTCATCTTATACTGACTTCTGCCATCACCAAATGAACCGCTGTATTCGGTAGTTGTTGCATATTCCTCTGCTTTGAGATCTGCAAATGCACGCTCTGCAAGTGACTTGGCCTTTTTGATATTTTCAACAAGAGTTATAAAATCTGTAGTGCTTACTTCTTCGATAGTTTTTATCATAGAATCAAAATAGCCTTCAGCATAGCCGTAATTAAACTGAGCACCTTCAGTTTCGATGAAATTGATTGCATCGGTCGGGTACAGGTAGTCTTTGCCACCCTCAAATTCAGCAGTGTATGTGGGCCAAAAGCAAAGAAAGTTAATATATTCATACATATTATAAACATCACTTATTACTTCTGTAGAAGCGAGCTGCTGCCAAAGCTTCATCTTGTCAGACATTTCACTTGTATCGACCTCAGTATAGGTTGCATCCTTGATTCTGTAACCGTATTCATAGCCGTATTCATCGGTATAGTCACCGAACTCAAGGGTACCCGTAACTTTTATAGCTCTGTCGGTAAACTCAAAAGAGTCACCGCTTTTAGCATAAACAGCCATTGTGTTTGAAAGCTGGGTTGTGTTGGGCACACAGAAAGGACAGCTCTGATAAGGCAGATTCATCAGATACATAAAACTGCCGTTAATCGGTGAAAGGGTTGACATATATCCGATGATGTTTACCTGCTTACCGTCAAGCTTCTGCATAGCTTCAACACTGTTAGCCTGAGAGAAACTCAGGGTATTGCCCATAGTTTCATCACCCCCGTTATCGTTACTGCAGGAAACAAACATGAACACAGCAAGACAGGATATAAGAATTAATGAGATTACTTTTTTCATTGTGAAATACCGTCCTTTTTAGACATATTTACCGTACAAATAACGGTGGGAAGCACACTGATGACAAATACAACAGCCATAATCATCAGCTCAACGGGATAGATTTTTGCCGTATCAAGAACAATGCCCATTGAAGATACATAACCACCCATAAGCACAAGACAAAGCCTTGAAGCAGCAAAGGCGAGTATTGTAGAAATC
>JAZUMO010000090.1:0-82498 GCA_045603665.1 Acutalibacteraceae bacterium | reverse complement strand
ACCGTTACTATTATATATGGAGGTTTAATTTATTGGCAAGTGACTTGGGCTTGCTTTGAGCTCGCCCGTTTTGGCTTTGCTAGAAGCCTTCTTCGCCCCCAGTAGAACTGGGGGTTTATTTCCACGCATAAATGCGCCAATAATCAACGCCATCCTTAAATCAAGGATGGCGTTTGTCGAATAATTTTATTCTTACAGTTCTTTGATTAAGTCGGGGAAATTGCCGATGTCAGAGAAAATCTTGAACAGAGTGGTAATCAAGCGCATCAGGTACTGAACGAAATCAACACCGTTTTTTTTGATAATTTCAAGTGAACCGGAATTTTCTTTAAAGTCTTCGGTTTTGATGAAGGTGAAGTCGCATTCTGCAGAGGAGTGGTCAGAAACAACCTTTCCGTTGTCGTCGGTGACTTCAACAAATCTGAAATCATCTACAACAATATCAACACCGCCGCCGGATTTATACATAAATCTTTCAACTGAGTCCCAGTTACCCCAGGCGGGAAGACCGGTAATATGCCATTTGTAAAGATTGAAATAATCACCGCCGTTGTGATATTCAATCCAGGCATCCTTAAGACCGCATTCAACATAGAGAGTCTTATAAAGAGCACCATCATCCTCGTGAGTATGCATATAGTTATTGAAGTCACCTGTAACGATTACGGGTCTGTCATTTTCAGCTGAGCGTGCCTTAATGAATTCGGCAAGCTGCTTGAGCTGGCTTGTTCTTGCGGCGATTGAGCCCTTACCGCCGTAAGCGTCGGCGTGAAGATTATAAAAATCAACATAAACACCGTTACCGATATCAATTACGGAATAAACGAAGCCCTTGGGAGTGAGCTCATCGGAGCCGTCGGAAAGAATACCGTAGGAGTCCTTCCAGGTAACTCTTGTTTCATTATATATAGGCATAGTCTTTGTGAAAACATTAAGGCCGTCACCGCCGGGGATGTCGCCTGAGTGGTTGGTTGCATAAGTGTAGCCGTTCATATTTCCGGCAAGATGCTTATGAAAACCGAAATCCTCCTGAACAGCGACAATGTCAAAATTGTTCTCTGAAAGATATTTTGCGATAGCCTTCTGGTTAGCGATAAGATCTTCACCCTTAAGAATTGCGAAGGGGAGACCTGCAACGTTGAAGTTGACAGCCTTGAGAGACTGCTTTTCGGCTGCATCGTAATCATAAAGCTTGATATCAAAGTACTCTGTGATTTCTTCGCCGCCGCAAATATAACGGAGTCTCCAGTAAATTGTGTCAAAATTCTTGAAGCCGCCGATATCGGCATTCATAAGATAGTCTCTGTAAATGACACCGTATTCATCACGCTCGGCTGTGACCTCGTCACGGAAGAAGGTGAGAGGCTTGCTGAAGTCAATGTTGCCTTTTTTATCTTTTTCCCAATAGTTGGGGTTATCGTCGGAATTAATTGTAAGACCGCGCCAGTTTGTTTCACCGTCAAGAGAAATCATACATTCGATTTTGCTTGTTCCTGCGGGGAATACAAATGTGTAAGAAAGGTTGTTGAGCTCACGGGAGATTGCATAATCGCCCTTGATGCTCTTTTCCTTGATTTCATAGGAACTGTGGCTGGGGAATTCCATCTGATAAAGAGCAGATTTGTAAAGGAAGGGTGCAATTGTAACCTGAACACCTTTTTCTGTTTCAAAGCTTTCAGCGCTTGCAGCACCGGAGAAAGCAAGGGTGAAACAGCTCAGGGTCAGTATAAGGGCGAGCACCAGACAAAGAATTTTTTTCATGGTAATTTCTCCTTTTGACATTATGTTTAACTAAATGATAGCATATTTTAGGTTGAATTTGTTATTACTTTGTTAACAAAATAATTTTGATGTTCAAAAAAGTTGTTGTTCTGTGAACTGGGTTTCTTTTCTGTCAGTATGTATTCAAATTATTTAATATTTTTTAAAAAATATAGTTACAAATGACTTTAATTCGTCTAATCGATATTGCAAAAATATAATAAAGTGTTAAAATTAAACAGAATATTAACAAAGTCTTTTGCATTTGGAGTGATATTATGAAAGAAAAGAGAATCCCGGCACGGGATAAGCTTGAAAAAGCATATTTTGACCTTCTTGAAAATATGCACTACAGCAAAATTACCGTGTCGGATATTATTTCAAAAGCAGAAGTCAGCCGTACCACCTTTTACCGTCAATACACAGATATTTTTGATATGCATAAAAAGGTCGCCGAAAGGCTGGGCGGTGCCATAATGGAGGATTGCATTATGAAAGTGCTGACTTCTAAAACCGAGGAAGAGTGCTTTGACGAAATTCTTCATGTTTTCGACTCTCAGGAAAAATATATTGTTCTTCTTTCCGGTGAAAACGGAAGCAGATATTTTTTTGAAGCACTGTTTATGAATGCGACAAAAAATCTTTTCTCGGAAAACATTCATCTTACCGACGACCAGCTTTTCAGAATCCGTTTTATGACCGTATCGGCAATCGGTGCTTATGTAAGGGATATTCTTGACGGAAGAGAGCATAACGCGAAGTTTATAACCCTGTGCAAAAAAATGCTTAGTTTTGATGAATTGTTCGGAGGCAGCTATGCAAAGTAATGTGGAATTAAAGCTCAGAAGAACACTTGCTGAGCTTGCAGACAAAGAGGTCGAGAAAATTTCTGTTTCTGCTCTGTGTGAGAAGGCTGATGTTTCGAGGGCAAGCTTTTACATTTACTATAAGGATATGGATGACCTTATAGCTAAAACACGTGAATACATTATTAATAAGCTTATCGATCAGCTTAATATTATTCTTGATATCAGAGACGGCGTTCGTAATGATAAAAACCGTGTTATTTTTGACGACGACGATATATCCTTGCTCAAGGGCTTTGTCGGCAAGCATATTTATTGGAACTTTGCCGTTGATGCCAACAGAATAATCACTCCACGCTTCAAAAAGAAAATGATTGAGCGCTGGGGCGAGGACTATTATAATGAAAACGAAGAGAAGTTTGAATTCGTTCTGAACGGCGGTGTTGCCACTCTTTGCCTTGACCTGATGTTTTTTAACAAAGAGACTTATATAAAAAATATGCAGAGAATAAGTGATATTGCCAACGAGATCTTTTCGGATATTCTGTAAATATTAAAATTTCTTTTATGAAAGAATAATAAATTTTGAGTGACAAAGCTGTAATTTTTGTTAATGTTTTGACAAAAGAACAGATATTGTCACTTGTTTTATTTATCGGGGGAGGATTATAATATGTATGAAAAGTTTGTGAACAGTGACACAAACGAGTTTTATCAATAAAGGAGGAACTGATAATGAAAAAAACACTGGCAATCATCCTTTCAGTAATTATGCTTTTAGGTGTTATGCCCTTTGCTGCATTTGCTGCAGAGCCTGCTTATGACAGAGCTAAGGTTGCTGCAAATGACGAAGCTTACATTGAAAGCATGGATGCTGAAGCAATGGCATCTGTTATTCTTGATTGGGTAGACAGAGAAATTGCTAAGTATTCTGAAGAAGTTCAGGATGACATCGTTGCAGGCGTTATCGCTAATGGCGGCTTTGAAGAATTCGAGGCTTTCCTCGGTGAAGATGCACTCGGCAACATCATTGCTGACGTAATGGGCCCCATCGATTCTCTCGATGCAGTTATCGGCTACAAAAGCTATCTTGCTGAGCTTGGCGGCGACTTCGCTAACCTTGATGCAACAGCTCTCGTTACCCGTGCAGAAGCCGGCTCAGCTATCGGCTTTATCGACGGCGTATTTGAGTTTATGGCTGCTAACAGCGAAACCTTCGGTAAGGTTTTCCGTTGGGACGACGAAGTATTTGACTACGGTAAGGTAGGCGAGTACATCGAAACACTTAACGGCTCCGCAAACGCTGACGAACAGGCTATCTATGATTTCTACATAGATTATCTTGTAGGTAATGACATTCAGGTTAAGTTCACAAAGTGGGTTGCTGACCAGGTGAATTACGCAATCCCCGAAGGAGAAACCTTCGACGATACTCTCAACAACGGTATCATCGGTTGGTTTGCAGGTCTTTGCGAAACAAACGGCATCCTTTCCGCTGAAGCTATCGCAGAGCTTAAGACCTATGATCTTCGCACAAACGATATCTACACACTCGTTAAGAATTTCGTAGCTCTTGCAGAAGAGGACAACGAAGTTAAGATTGACACATACTACAACTACATTATGGATACAGTTGTACGTACACTTGTTAAGACAATGCTCGGTCAGAAGGCTGTAGTCGGCACAGAAACAGCGGTTCCCGCAGGCTTCTCCGCTATTTACGGTGACCTTGCTCTCCTTGAAGAAATTTCAGGCGGCACAGCATATTACTATGACGGTGCAAACTATTATCAGGTAACGATCGCCGAAGGCGTTGCAACAGCTAATGAGCTTACATGGGAAGCAGGCTTCGAAATGAACCTTGAACCCATCTATGCAACCGTAACAACAGGCGCTGACAGAAAGACTGCTGTTCAGACCTACGAACCCAAATCTACTGATATCTCCATTTCAACCTATGCATCTCAGAAGAACCAGGACCTCGTTGCCGATGCAGGTCTTGAATTCACCGGTACAGAAGTTCCCGCTGAATATGCTGACCTTATGAAGACAGCTCCCAAGGCTCTCACAGACGGCTTCCTCTTCAAGGTTACTCAGGGCACAGAGGAAATTGCTGCTCTTGACATTTCCTTCGAAGATCTCGAGGCACAGGTAAAAGATCTTGCTCTTACAACAGCTCAGAACTCTGTTAAGGCTATTCTTGCACAGCAGGGTCTTGCAGAAGATGCTATTACTGTTGAAGCAGTAAACTTTGATATTGTTTACAATGCATGGACAACTGAGGATGAATTTATTTGTGCAGTTGATGCTGAGGATGTTTCCGTAACTCTCGGCGGTACAGCAAACAGCTTTGTTCTCGGCATTGCTCAGTCGGCTGCAAGCACAGCAGTTGCTACAGCAGCAGGCAATATCTATGACACACCCATCGCAACAATCGTTGCTGACGGCCTTTCAGGCGGCGGTGCTGACTACTTCGGTCAGGCAGAAGCTCTCCTCAACTTTGTAAATGACGATTATGTTGTTGACCAGACTCTTCTTGACTTCACAGCTAACTATGACGCATACAACGGTGTTGTAGGTCAGGTTAACCGTGTTCTCGTTGGTCTTGTTGATATGTTCGTTAACGAAGAACTTGGTCTTAAGGAAGGCGGAAATGAATATCTTACTGATAACCTTGAAACACTTTGCAACAAGGTTAACAGCATGATGGAAGCAGCCAACGACCTTATCAATAACGAAGAACTCCAGGGTATGATCAAGGAAGTTGGTATCGACTTCGACGCTCTTACAGCTGATCTTCCTCTTGATCTTCTCTATTCTCTTGATTTCTCATCCGTTGAGGCTCTTTGGGTAACAGTTATCACTCTCGGTCTTGACTTTGTTGACGACGGTTCAAATGAAACTGTTGCAGAAATCCACGCTCTTATCGGCGACCTCGAAAACCTCGACGCTATGGCAGTAGCAGTAGCAGACTATGCTCTTGCTGAATGCATTCCTGCTCTCAACACTGCTCTTGCAGATGCAGGCGTTGATTTCGCTCTCACAGTACCCGCTGCAACTGACGCAAAGACAGTAGCTGACGGCGAAGGTAAGGACATCATTATGACCAAGGCTGTTGATCTTCTTTATGAAGCAGCAACTGAAGGCGTAGCTCTCGTTAACGCAATCGCTAATGAAGCACTTGCAACAATCGCAACCGAAACCGGTATCGAAATGCCCACAGTAGCATTTGAGCTTAAGGTTTCCAAGGGTGCAACATGGATGGATACTCTCACAGCTCTTACAAACAGAGTTTACGAGCTTGCTGACGGCATCATCCTCGCTTGTGACAATGAATACACAGACACAATCGATAAGATTGCCGCTGTTGCAAACGACATTCTTCCTCTCGGCTCACTCGCTTCCAACTGCGCAAGTGAAAACTTCGCATTTGACGTAAATAAGGTTCTCGGCTTCCTCTTCGAGGACGGCCTTGAAGGCGACCTTGAAGGCTTCCTTCGTCTCTTCGAAACAAAGGAAAAGACTCAGGACGTTGCAGCTGACGTATCTGTAACAGAAGCTCTCATTATGGCTTCCGAGCATATCGTTGACGCTTTCTTCCCCGACACAGTCAAGTCAGAGCTTTATGTTGACAATTATGCAACAGGCAAGTTCACTGAAATCACCGTTCAGGAATACTTCACAGGCGCTGAAAACGATGCAGTTATCGCTTCCAACAATATGGACAGCCTTAACGCTCTTAAGGCAGACCTTGTTCCCGCAGCTCTTAATCTCGTAAGAGAAGCAGGCGTTCTTCCCTTCTTCGCAAAATGCGATAAGGACCACACAGCAGCAGACCTTGAAACAATCACCGTTTCCGGTAAGGAAGCAACCTGTACTGAAGGCGGTATTGAAGATGCAAAGGCTTGCGCAGAATGCGGTTATATAGTATCCGGCGGCGGAACTACAAGTGCTAAGGGTCACGATTACGAAAGCAAGGTTACAACAGCTCCCGGTTGTACAACTGCAGGTGTAAGAACTTATACTTGTAAGAACGATAAAAACCACACCTACACTGAAGCTATCGCAGCTACAGGTCACTCCTACGGTAATTGGACAGTAACTACTCCCGCTACCTGCACCGCAAAGGGTGTTGAAACACGTAAGTGTGCTTGCGGCGATGCACAGACAAGAGATATCGCTGTAACAAGCCATCCTGACGCAGACAACAACAAGGTTTGCGATGCTTGCGGTCACGACTGGAACGAACCCGAGGATAACAGCTTCTTCGGTAAGATCAAGGCATTCTTCCAGAAGATTATCGACTGGTTCAAGAATCTCTTCAAGTTTTAATCTGAATTAAATATTCAAGGGGCTGTGCATTGCACAGCCTCTCTTTTTGTCTTATCTCAAAATTATTCTCTGTCTCTTGCAGAAGATGAATATCTGTGATATAATATACCAAAATAATTGTAAAATGATTACGGAGGTAAATTTTATGTCATATATCGAACTTAATTCAATGAATTTTGGCGATGAGGTTACAAAAGAAAAGGAAATGCCCGTTCTCGTGGATTTCTGGGCTCCCTGGTGTCAGCCATGTATGATGCTCGGTCCCGTTATTGAGGAGCTTGCTGACGAGCTTGACGGCGAGGTCAAGGTATGTAAGCTTAATTGCGACGAAGAGAACGAATATGCAATTATGATGGGGATTATGTCAATTCCCTGCCTTGTGCTTTTCGTCGGCGGTGAAGAGAAGGAAAGACTCGTCGGTCTTCACACCAAGGAAGAAATTATTGATTTCATTAACGCAAACAAATAAATTCTGAAAATAAAAATGCCGCCCCGAAGTCCCTGCGACCTTGAGGCGGTTTTGTTATATGTATAATGAAAAGGGGAGAGATAAAAGAAAAAAGGACCTTCTCTTTCGAGAAAGTCCAAGGATTACCGATATACTAAAATCAGATAGCGCGAGTAACCTTACCTGAACGTAAGCAACGAGTGCAAGCGTAAACTCTCTTGGGTGAGCCGTTAACGATAGCCTTTACACGCTTAACGTTGGGTTTCCATGTTCTGTTTGAACGTCTGTGTGAGTGGGAAACTTTGATGCCGAAAGCAACATCTTTACCGCAATATTCGCATTTTGCCATGTACCGCACCTCCTTAAAATAATTAAACATACATAAGCAGAAGATATAATAGCAGAAAATATCAGAAATTGCAAGTGTTTTTTGAAAATATTTTAATTTATTTTTTTGCTTAATTTTTTTATCTATTTTTAAAAAACGGTTGATTTTTCATTTTTAATAATGTATAATGTTTTCATCGAACATTTGTACGACAAGGAGAATGAATTATGGCAGATAAAAACAGCGCACTTAATGCTGCTCTTGCACAAATTGAAAAACAGTACGGTAAGGGTGCCGTTATGAGACTCGGTGATACCACCGAAATGAACGTTGAGGCTATCTCAACCGGCTCTCTCGGTCTTGATCTTGCCACAGGCATCGGCGGTCTTCCTAAGGGCAGAATCGTCGAAATATACGGCCCTGAATCCTCGGGTAAAACCACTCTCGCTCTTCATTGTATTGCCGAAGCACAAAAGGCAGGCGGTGAGGCTGCTTTCATCGATGCCGAGCACGCTCTTGATCCCGTTTATGCAAAGGGACTCGGTGTTGACATTGACTCTCTTCTTGTTTCCCAGCCCGATAACGGTGAGGATGCCCTTTCCATTACTGAGGCTCTTGCCCGCTCGGACGCTCTTGACGTAATCGTTGTTGACTCTGTTGCGGCTCTTGTTCCGAGAGCTGAAATCGAGGGCGAAATGGGCGACAGCCACGTGGGACTTCATGCCCGCCTTATGTCTCAGGCACTCAGAAAAATTACAAGCGTTGTTGCAAAGTCAAACACTCTTGTTATCTTTATCAACCAGCTCCGTGAAAAGGTCGGTGTGATTTACGGCAACCCCGAGGTTACCACAGGCGGCCGTGCACTCAAGTTCTATTCTTCAGTCAGAATCGACGTAAGAAAGATTGAGCAGCTCAAGGCTCCCGGTAATGAATTCATCGGTGCGAGAACACGTGCAAAGGTTGTCAAAAATAAAGTTGCTCCTCCCTTCAAGGAGGCTGAATTCGATATTATGTACGGCACAGGCATTTCTAAGGTCGGTGAAATCGTTGACCTTGGTGTAAAGTTTGACATCATCAAAAAAAGCGGTGCCTGGTTCTCTTACGGTGAAACCCGTCTCGGTCAGGGCAGAGATAACGTAAAGCTTCTTTTCCAGCGAGAAAAAGAGCTTTGCAATGAAATCGAAATGAAAATCCGTGACCACGTCAAAAAGCTCAAGGACGAAAAGAATGGAGTCAGATCCGAGGATAAAGAGCCCGAAATCTTTGTTCCCACTCCCGTTAAAAGAAGTCCTTCAAACGTAAGAGCAAGAATCGATATTGCCGTTGATGATGACGATTGATAATATTATATAATGAAACTGAATTTCAAAGAAGGCAAAGGCGATAAAATCCATGTTCTTGTTGACGGTGAATATTATTTCACCGTCGACAAGGCTTATTTTGCTGTTATGGGGATTTATCAGGGTAAAGAGGTCACAAGAGATGAGCTTGCCCTTTTAGGCCGTAATGCAGAGGAAAGACGTGCATATAACTGTGCCGTTTCTTATCTGTCCCGACGTGACCATTCGGCAAAGGAGCTTCTTTTAAAGCTCAGACAAAAGGGTTATACTGAAAGCGCTGAAAAAGCTGTTGATAAGCTTCGCAGTGAGGGGTATATCGACGATGAGCGGTTTGCCCGTATGTATGTTCGTGAGCTTATAAATATCAAAAAATACGGCAAAAAGCGTATTGAGCAGGAGCTTTACCGAAAGGGCGTTGACCGTGAGATTATCTCTCTTGTCCTTGAAGAAACGGATTTTGATGAAAACGAGCTCTGCACTTTAATAAAAAGAAAATATCTCCGTTATCTCAGCGATGAAAAGGGGATAAAAAAAATCGTGGCGAGTCTTATGAGGATGGGTTATTCCTTTGGTGAAATAAAATCTGCCCTCAATGTAATCGCCGACGAGGATGAAATGAGTTTTGAGGTGTCCGATGAATAAAATAGGCATGATTTCTTTAGGCTGTCCGAAAAACCAGGTTGATGCTGAAATGCTTCTCTCGTCTCTTTGTGACGAGGGCTTTCAGATTGTACCCGAAGCCGAGGAGGCCGATGTGGTGATTATCAATACCTGCGGCTTTATTGACGACGCAAAAAAGGAAGCGATTGATAATATTCTTTATGCCGCCGGTCTTAAAAATGACGGCATTATAAAAGGTATAGTTGTAACGGGCTGTCTTGCCGAAAGATATAAGGATGAAGTAATGAAGGAAATTCCCGAGGTTGATGCCTGTATCGGTATCGGTGCCAACGGAAAAATTGCCGAGGTGTGCAGAAATGTCCTTGAAGGGGGCAAATGCGCTCTTTTTCCCTCCAAGTATGATCTTTCCCTTGACGGCGGAAGAATGCTCACAACGCCCCCTCATTGGGCTTATATCAAAATAGCAGAGGGGTGTTCAAACTGCTGCACCTACTGTGCAATTCCCTCAATCCGCGGTAAGTTCCGCAGCCGCATTATGGAAAGCATTCTTTCTGAGGCAAGAAATCTTGCAAAGGGAGGCATAAAGGAGCTTATTGTTGTCGCTCAGGATACAACCCGTTACGGCATTGACCTTTACGGTGAATATAAGCTTTCTGCACTTTTGAGAGAGCTTTGTAAAATTGACGGTATCGAGTGGATAAGAATACTTTATTGCTATCCCGAATGTATTACTGATGAGCTTATTGACACCATAGCCGAAGAGGAAAAAATCTGTAACTATATCGACCTTCCCTTACAGCACGCCGACGGTGAGATTTTAAAGAAAATGAACCGCCGGGGCTCTGTGGAGGAATTGACAGCTCTTATAAAAAAGATAAGAACGAAGATTCCCGATGTAATTCTCCGCACAACCTTTATCACCGGTTTTCCCGGGGAAAGCGAAGAGCAGTTTGAAACTCTTGCTGAATTTATAAAAGAAAACCGCTTTGATCGTCTGGGCTGTTTCGCTTATTCTCCCGAAGAGGGTACAATAGCTGCAAAAATGGATAATCAGCTCGATGATGAGGTGAAAAACCACCGTGCTGAAATCATAATGCAGCAGCAGTATGAAATCTTCTCCTGCAAGCAGGAAAGCCGTATCGGTACTGAAATGACCGTAATTGTCGATGGCTTCGACGAGGACAACCTGCTTTATATGGGCAGAACCTATATGGATTCACCTGAAATTGACACTAATGTTATTATCTCCACCGAGGAGGAGCTTTATCAGGGTCAGTTTATCAGGGTAAAAATTATTGCCGTTGACGATTGCGACCTTGTGGGTGAAAAAATCAACTGATATTTTATGGACTGCTGTATCATGCATTTGCATCCTTTTGCATCATTTTGTAACAAATGAAAAGAATAATAAAAAAGAAAATAATAATGATAATGAAAAAGAAAATGAGGGTACTTTTCCACATCCTTCAATCCTTATAAATTGTGGAAAACTTTGTGAAAAACCGACTACCCGGCATATTTTAACCGATAGTGTATCTTTTAAAAATCAGTTGACAAAACTATAAGTACTGTGTATAATGGTATGAGTAAAATAAATGCGCTAAAAGGGATAAGTAACATCGGCTCTTCTTCCCAGAGAGGGACAGTAAGGTGAAAGTGTTCCGTTGAATCCGTTGTGAAATGCACCCGTCAGCACCCGAGGGGAAAGGTTGTTCCGAGTATCTGAGGGCGTAAACCGGCGTTAACGGCAACGAGTTACAAATCAGAGTGGAACCGCGTTTTACGCCTCTGTGTCTTTACGGACACAGAGGTTATTTTTATTGGTAGGTGTTTTTATGTTTGATCGACTCAATGAAGATTTACAGTGTATAAAGGACCGTGACCCTGCGGCGAGAAGCAATATCGAAATAATGCTTCTTTATCCCGGCTATAAGGCCGTCAGAGCTTACAGAAGAGCCCATTGGTGCTGGAACCGTAAAATGTATTTTCTTGCCCGTGCAATCTCTCAGCATTGTGTGAAGCAGACAAATATTGAAATTCATCCCGGTGCTAAGATAGGTAAACGCTTTTTCATTGACCACGGAACGGGCGTTGTAATCGGTGAAACGGCAATAATCGGTGACGACTGTACCATTTATCAGGGTGTAACCCTCGGCGGTACGGGTAAGGACCACGGAAAGAGACATCCGACTCTCGGCAATAATGTTCTTATCGGCGCCGGGGCAAAGGTGCTCGGTCCCTTCCGTATCGGTGATAATTCAAATGTGGCGGCAGGCTCGGTTGTGCTTTCTGAAATTCCTGATAACTGTACCGCTGTCGGCTCACCGGCAAGAGTAGTCAAGCGTAACGGAAAAAGAGTTGACAAGCTCGACCATATCCATACGCCTGACCCGCTTTCACAGGAGCTTTGCACATTAAAAATGAAGATAGAAAAATTAGAAAAGCAAATCAAGAAAATGGAGGAAGAAAAGCAATGAAAATTTTTAACACTCTCACAAGAGATAAGGAAGAACTCATTCCCATTACCGAAGGCGAATACAAAATCTATGCCTGCGGCCCCACAGTTTACAACTTTATCCATATCGGTAACGCAAGACCTCTCTGCGTTTTTGACGTAATGCGCCGTTACCTTGAATACAGAGGCAATAAGGTTAATTTCGTACAGAATTTCACCGACATCGACGACAAAATTATCCGCCGTGCAAACGAAGAGGGTGTTACCTTCAAGGATATTTCCGAAAAGTACATCGAGGAATTCTGGACCGATGCAAAGGGTATGAATGTCCGTGAGGCAACAACACATCCCAAGGCAACAGAAAATATTGATGAAATCATCGACATCGTTTCAACTCTTATCGAAAAGGGTTATGCTTATGAGGTAAACGGCGACGTGTATTTCAGCACAAAGAAATTCAGCGAGTACGGCAAGCTTTCCCATCAGCCTCTTGAGGACCTTGAAGCAGGTGCCCGTATCAATGTGGGCGAGGTAAAGAGAGAGCCTATGGATTTTGCTCTCTGGAAAAGTGCAAAGCCCGGCGAGCCTTACTGGGAATCTCCCTGGGGCCACGGCAGACCCGGCTGGCATATTGAATGCTCCGCAATGGTAAGACGCTATTTAGGTGAAACCATTGACATCCACTGCGGCGGTCAGGACCTTGTCTTCCCTCACCACGAAAATGAGGTTGCACAGAGCGAATGCTGCAACGGCAAGCCCTTTGCAAAATATTGGATGCATAACGGCTTTATCACCGTTGATAAGGTTAAAATGTCAAAGTCTCTCGGTAATTTCTTTACTGTCCGTGACGTTGCCGAACAGTACGGCTATGAACCCATCCGTTATCTTATGATTTCCTGTCAGTACAGAAGCCCCATCAACTACAGCTTTGATGCTATTGCACAGTGCAAGGCTTCTCTTGAAAGACTTTATACCTGCCGTAACAACCTTGATTTTGCTCTCAAAAATGCAGTTGAGACCGCAGGGGAGAAGGATGCAGAAATTATTGCTCTTATCGACGGTAAAAAGGATAAGTTCATTGAAGCTATGGAAGACGACCTTAACACAGGTGAGGCTCTCGGTGCAGTATTTGAGCTTGTCCGTGACATCAATACTCACGTTAACGAAGGCGTTCAGTCAAAGGCTCTCGTTGAATATGCAGTAAAGATTTTCGACGAGCTTATGGATGTTCTCGGCTTACTTTATAACCGTAACAAGGAGGACAAGAGCCTCGACGATGAAATCGAAGCGCTTATCGCAGCAAGAAACGAAGCAAGAAAGAATAAAAACTGGGCCGAGGCTGACCGTATCAGAGATGAGCTCAAGGCTCAGGGTATTGTCCTTGAGGATACACCTCAGGGCGTTAAGTGGCACAGAGCATAATATGGAGGGGCTGTATATCAGCCCCTTAATGAATATTGAATGATGAATGATGAATAATGAATAATGAATAATAATCTGCCTGCGGCAGAACCTTGATACTCGCTGGCTCGTAATAATGAATAATGTAGGGACACGGTGTGCCGTGTCCGCGGTACGAACGCTCAATCACTTCGTGACATATCTTCTTTCGGGAGAGCTTGATTTTGCCTCTCCTGAAAGGAGAGGTGGCAGCCGATAGGCTGACGGAGAGGTTATGCCGCAAAAAATATGAGGTCTTATTATGAAGGAAAATAAATATAAGGAGTTATTGAAATTAATTACAATCCCAATTTTAATTTATTGCTCTGTTGAGATATTGTATGGTGTAATTTATTTTGTACTTGACATTTCGGAGCTGTATGATATTACAGCAGTGATGGCTGAGTTTTCTCTGTTTTTCAGTATTATTACCTTGTATTTTGCTTTGCCGGCAGTTGCTGTCATAGGCTTACTGTCGATTACTGTATATCATTCGATAAAAAACAAAAGCATAAAACCTTTACTTAATGTACGACTTTGGGTTACAATAGTAATAATTGTAATCAGCACTGTCTGCAGATTCGAAGTTGTGAGCAGTAATTTTTGAAACGTAGGGACACGGCGTGCCGTGTCCGCAAATTCAAATTAAAACGTAGGGGACGGCGCCTCGACGTCCCGCTATTATATATGAAGGTGCAAATATGAAATATAATTCAAAAAGTCCCATAGCCGTGGTTGATTCAGGTGTCGGAGGCATCACCGTTCTGCGTAAGCTTTATAAGCTTATGCCTAATGAGGATTACATTTATTTCGGTGATTCGGCCAATGCACCCTACGGCATAAAAACAAAAGAGGAAATCAAAAATCTTACGGTGAAGGCCTGCGAAGCGCTTATGAAAAGAGGTGCAAAGGCGGTTGTTATCGCCTGTAACACAGCCACAAGTGCCGCTGCGGCATATCTTCGTGAAAAATATCCGGATTTTATCTTTATCGGTCTTGAGCCTGCCCTTAAACCGGCGGCTCTTTCCGGTGAAAATCAAAGAGTGCTTGTTCTTGCAACTCCCCACACTCTCAGGGAAGAAAAATTCGATAAGCTTATGGCAAGATTTTCCGACAGGGCAGAGTTTATAAAGCTGCCTGCTCCCGAGCTTGTGAGGTTCGTCGAAAGCGGTAACCTTGATTCACCCGAGGAAATTGCCTATCTCGAAAAAATACTTGCTCCCTATGCGGGAAACAAGGTCGATGCCGTTGTTTTAGGATGTACACATTTTCCTTTTGCGAGAAAGTGTATCCAGAAAATTTTAGGCGAAAATGTGCTTGTTTTTGAGGGTAGTAAGGGTGCAGCAAGCTACTGTAAGTGCTGTCTTGAGGAAAGGGGTCTTCTCAACGATGAGGGCAGAGAAGGGGTTATTTCCTTTGAAAACAGCGACGAAAACAAAATTGAAATAAGCAAAAGAATGTTTTATTACAAAGGCTGATTGAAAATGAAAATACAGGACGAATTAAAGGAATATCTTTTGTCTCAGGGTGCTTCCGATGTAGGCTTCTGTCTTCTTCCCGACGGTGATTTCGGCGAATGCAGATATGCTGTCAGCATCGCTGTGCGTCTCTCCGATTCCATTGTCGATGAAATCGGTGCAGAGCCGACCCATACCTACTTCAACCATTACAGAAGTGTCAACGCCTTTATTGATTCTCTTCTTTTAAAGGCGGGGATTTTTCTCCAGAATAAGGGCTACCGTTATATCACCGTTGCCGCCTCACAGAGCATAAATAAGGACGGCTGGAATTATAAGGGCAGATATTCCCATAAAAAGGCCGCCTGCCTTGCAGGACTCGGTACCGTGGGCAAAAGCTCCATGTTTCTGCATAGAAAATACGGCGCGAGGGTAAGACTCGGAACGATTGTGACCGATTGTCCTTTTGAAACAGAAAAGACAGATTATGTTTCGCCCTGCCTTGATTGCGACAAGTGCGTAAAGGCCTGTCCCTCGGGTGCTATTCTCGGCAAGCTCTGGGATGAAAATACAACCCGTGAAGATATGTTTGATCCGGAAAAATGCAGTACATATATGAAGACTCATTTCAAGCATATCGGCAGAGGTGCCGTTTGCGGAATCTGTATGAAGGTTTGTCCCTACGGGGAGTAATTGATATGTGAAGTACAAAGTGATACAGCAGGTGAAGAATATGAAAAATGACGGCAAAATTGCACTTGTGACCGGCGGAAGCTCAGGCATTGGCAGATGCACTGCAGAAGCTTTAAGAGATATAGGCTGTAAGGTCTATGAAATCAGCCGACGTGACATTCCTGCTGACGGTATAACTCATTTAACGGCTGATGTTACCGACGAAAAAGCAGTTATTTCGGCTGTAAATAATGTTATCGAAGCTGAAGGAAAAATTGATATTCTTATCAACTGTGCAGGCTTCGGTATTTCGGGTGCCGTTGAATTTACCGAAGAATCGGAAGCGAGAAAGCAGTTTGATGTAAATTTCTTCGGAGCAGTCAATGTAACAAAGGCAGTTCTTCCCTTTATGAGAGAGAATAAGTGCGGCAGAATAGTCAATATAAGCTCCGTTGCCGCCGTTGCGCATATTCCCTTCCAGACCTATTATTCAGCCTCAAAGGCCGCTATAGAGAGCTATACCTGCTGCCTTGCAAACGAGGTAAGACCCTTCGGTATCTCTGTTACGGCAATTCAGCCGGGAGATATAGCCACAGCCTTTACTGCGGCAAGAGAAAAATCCTTTGAGGGCGACGATGTTTACTGCGGAAGAATAGCTAAAAGCGTTGCGGGAATGGAAAGAGACGAGGAAAAGGGTATGAGCGCCGAAAAGGCAGGGGAGTATATTGCCAAAATTGCTCTTAAAAAGAATGTTAAGCCTGCCTACGCAATCGGATTTTCCTATAAATTTCTTGCTGTTTTATGTAAAATTTTCCCCTCATCGGTAAGAAATTACATAGTCGGAATGCTTTATGCAAGATAATAAAATCTCCCTCACATCTTGACAACGGATGAAGGTTGATATATAATAGCCATTGTGTTTTACACGGTGCGCCGGTGTGTTGGAATTGGCAGACGAGGCGGACTCAAAATCCGTTGGTAGCGATACCGTGCGGGTTCGACCCCCGCCACCGGCACCAAAAATCGACAGTCTTCGACAGAAGGCTGTTGATTTTACTTTTTACTTCTTTACTATTCACTATTCACTTTTCCTTCGGGTCAATTTTTGGCGAAGTAATAGGTAAGAAGTATTAGTGAATAAGTGTGGGCGGGACACCCGCAGTATTGTAAGTGATTGTTTTTTCGCCTTTCATTGACAGTAGTTTCTTTTTATGTTAGTATGAGCCTGAGGTGATAGCTATGAGAGTTCCTTCCGAAATGTTTAAAAAAGCATTCATAATCTTACTTGTTGCATTTTCGTGTATGTTTCTGGCGGAGTTTATATCTTTGGCGATTGGTCGTCCCATAAGTGAAATTCATATAATTAATATGGATCTTGAAAAGGATACTATAGGTGTCTGGCTGTTCAGAGCTTTATTGTCCGGAAGTTTTGCCGGAGGATGGTTTAATTTTTTCATGACTGCAATGATTATAAAATCGGCTATCGGGTTTAAACATTGGCCTGTGGTTGTGGTTGTAATTATGACTTTTTTGTTTCCTGTTGAACTTTTAATAAGCTCGGTTTTTGTTGTGCCGAATATAATAATATACGGTATCAAAAGCAGAACTAAAAATAAGATTAGTGAAGTAGACTTTAACTGAAAAATTTTCCTGAGTTCAATCAGTCATTTAATAGGCGGTTCAATGAAACTGCCTATTTTCTTTTTGCACTTTTTACCCTTTTTCTCTTGTCTTAATTATTAATGTATGATATAATAACTTGATAATTATAGTGAGGTAGTGTTTGTTTATGATTATTCTGGGAATTGACCCGGGTTACGCAATAGTCGGTTACGGTGTTATCAGCTACCGTAACAATCATTTTTCCGTTATTGATTACGGTGCAATTACCACCGATGCAAAAACACCCTTTAATGAAAGACTTGAAATTATTTACGATGAGCTGACGGCAATTATTGAAAAATATTCACCCGAGGCAATGGCCATTGAAAAGGTCTTTTATAACAGTAATGCAAAAACGGTTATCGACGTAAGTCAGGCGAGAGGTGTTATAATGCTCGCCGCACAGAAAAAGGGTCTGACCGCTTACGAATACACACCTCTTCAGGTAAAGCAAAGCGTTGTCGGCTACGGCAGAGCCGAAAAAAAGCAGGTGCAGGAAATGATAAGGCGCATACTTGCTCTTGAAAAGGTGCCGAAACCCGACGACACGGCTGACGCCCTTGCAATGGCTGTATGCCATGCCCACGCAAGCGGCTCACTTATGCAGAATATGAGGATAAGAAAGGGAATCTGATATGTTTTACAGCTTGACAGGTAATGTGGTTTATAAGGGACTTACGGAATTTGCCGTTGAATGCGGAGGGGTTGCCTTCCGTCTGCAAAGCTCCTTTGCCACTCTTTCCGAGGTGATACCCGGTGAAAAGATTACGGTTTATACCTATCTCAATGTAAGAGAGGATGCTCTCGACCTTTTCGGCTTCAAAAGTGAATATGAGCTTGATTGGTTCAAAATGCTCATCACCGTCAACGGTGTCGGCCCCAAGGCTGCTCTTGCCATCCTTTCCGAGCTTTCTCCCGACAGACTTGCTCTTTGTATTTCCGCTTCCGATGCCAAGGCAATCACAAAGGCTCAGGGTGTAGGTCCCAAGCTTGCACAAAGAATTATCCTTGACCTCAAGGACAAGGTAAAGGGTATTGCTCCCGTTTCTGAGGGCAGTGCCGATATAGGGGCCGTTTCGGCGGCAGGGGATATGCCAAACACAAGCGAGGCTATAGCTGCTCTTACAATGCTCGGCTATACCCAATCCGATGCGGCTGTTGCTGTCAGTAAGCTTGATAGCTCCCTTTCAACAGAAAATCTTATTAAGGGCGCACTTAAATTATTATCTTTAGGGTGATAAAAAATGGATAACGAAGAAAGAATCATAGCTCCTGACCTTACCTCCTTTGACAGCGATATCGAAACCTCTCTGAGACCGAAGATACTCACTGATTACATCGGACAGGAAAAGGCAAAGGAAAATCTTGAAATATACATCAAAGCGGCAAGGGAAAGAGGCGAAAGTCTTGACCACGTGCTTCTTTACGGCCCTCCGGGACTCGGTAAGACAACTCTTGCGGGCATCATTGCCAACGAGATGAATGTCAATTTCCGTGTTACCTCGGGACCTGCCATTGAAAAGCAGGGTGACCTTGCGGCGCTTCTTACCAATCTCAATGAGGGCGACGTGCTTTTCATCGACGAAATTCACCGTCTCAACCGCAGCGTTGAAGAGGTGCTTTATCCGGCTATGGAGGATAACGCTCTTGATATTATCATCGGCAAGGGCCCCTCGGCACGCTCCATAAGACTCGATCTTCCGAAATTTACTCTTGTCGGTGCCACAACGAGAGCAGGTCAGCTTTCGGCGCCTCTTCGCGACCGCTTCGGTGTGATTTTGCGTCTCGAGCTTTATACACCCGGAGAGCTTGCACAGATTGTTACAAGAAGTGCGGGCATTCTCGGAATTGACATCGAAAAATACGGAGCACTTGAAATTGCTTCCCGTTCAAGAGGCACACCACGTATTGCAAACCGACTTCTCAAAAGAGCGAGAGACTTCGCCCAGGTTGTCGGCAACGGCATAATTGACGAGGAAAGCGCAGATATGGCTCTGAGCAAAATGGAAATTGACCATATCGGTCTCGACTCAATTGACAGACTTTTACTTGAAACTATGATAAAAAATTACGGCGGCGGCCCTGTAGGTCTTGAAACCATTGCGGCGGCTATCGGTGAAGAGGCGATAACCATCGAGGATGTTTACGAGCCTTATCTTATGCAGATAGGCTTTTTAGGCAGAACACCGAGAGGCAGAGTAGCAACAGCTGCAGCCTATGAGCATTTAGGAATCCCTATGCCGGGACAGCAAAAATTGTTTTAAGGGAGAATAACCTTCAATTATGAGATATACAAAAGACTGGAAAGATTATGAGCTTATCGACTGCTCATCGGGTGAACGCCTTGAAAGATGGGGCGATATTATCCTTGTAAGACCTGACCCCCAGGTTATATGGAAAACACCGAAAACCAATCCCTTATGGAAAAAGGCAAATGCCTATTACCACCGTTCAAAGTCAGGCGGCGGTGCATGGGATGTGAGAAGCAAAATGCCTCCCTTCTGGAGCATAAAATATAAGGACCTTATCTTCAATATCAAAACAATGGGCTTCAAGCATACGGGACTTTTCCCCGAGCAGGCAGTAAACTGGGATTATACGAGAGAGATTATCCGTAAGGCAGGAAGACCTGTCAAGGTCCTCAATCTCTTTGCATATACGGGTGGCGCCACAATTGCCCCTCTCAGTGAAAACGCACAGGTTGTACATGTTGATGCTTCAAAGGGTATGGTAGCCTGGGCAAAGGAAAATGCCGTTTCCTCGGGTGTTGCCGACGGAAGCGTGAGATGGATTGTTGACGACTGTGTGAAGTTTGTTCAAAGAGAAATCCGCAGAGGCAATAAGTACGACATAATTATTATGGATCCTCCCTCCTACGGCAGAGGTCCCGGCGGTGAGGTGTGGAAGCTTGAGGATGAGGTTTACGGTCTTGTTGAGCTTTGCAGTGAGCTTTTATATGAGGATTCCCTTATGATGCTCATCAATTCCTATACCACAGGTCTTTCCTCCTCGGTTATGGAATATATTTTAGGTGCCGTTGTAAAAACTAAATTCGGCGGCAGAATATCTTCTTCGGAAATCGGTCTTCCCGTGACGGAGACAGGTATGATTCTTCCCTGCGGCGCTTCAGCCATATGGGAAAAATAAGAGGTTATTATGAAAAGCTTTATTGATTTCGACAGCGTTACCTTTGCCTATGAGGAGGAAGAAAGCCTTCAGGCAGAGAATGTTATTGAAAATATGAATCTTAAAATCGAAAAGGGAGATTTTGTTGCTGTTTTAGGTCATAACGGCTGCGGAAAATCTACCCTTGCAAAGCTCTGCAATGCAATATTGGTGCCTCAGCAGGGCAAGGTTTATATTGACGGTATCGATACCGCCGACGAAGACAGACTTTATGATATAAGACAAAGAGTCGGTATGGTTTTCCAGAATCCCGACAACCAGATTGTAGCAACAATCGTTGAGGACGATGTTGCCTTCGGCCCCGAAAACTTAGGGGTTGAGCCGGCAGAAATAAGACGGAGAGTCGACGAAGCACTAAAAAATGTCGGTATGTATGAATTCCGTAATTTTGAGCCTCATAAGCTTTCGGGCGGACAGAAGCAAAGAGTTGCCATTGCGGGCATTATTGCAATGAAGCCTGATTGCATTGTCCTCGATGAGCCGACAGCTATGCTTGACCCGAGAGGCCGCCGTGAGGTTATGGCAACGGTTAAACGCCTTAATGAGGAATATGGAATAACTGTAATTTTCATCACTCATTATATGGACGAGGCTGTAAAGGCAAACCGTGTTATCGTTATGGATAAGGGGAAAATCGTCCTTGACGGAAAGCCTAAGTCGATTTTTACCCATATTGACACTCTGAAAAACATCGGCCTTGACGTGCCTGAGGCAACGGAGCTTACCCGTATGCTTATTGAAAAGGGTATTGATCTGCCCGAGGACATACTTGACATTGACGAATTGTTTTCTTATATAGAAAAACTGATGGAGGACAAAAATTGAGCATTTCAATTTTAGAAACAAAAGATCTTACCCATGTTTATTCAAAGGGTACCACATCCCAGGTTGATGCAATCAGGGATATAAGCCTTAAAATCGAAAAGGGTGAGCTTGTGGGCATAATTGGCCATACAGGCTCAGGTAAAAGCACCCTTATTCAGCATTTTAACGGCCTTCTCAAGGGTACCTCGGGTACTGTCCTTCTTGACGGAAAGGATATATGGGAGGATAAAAGTAAAATCCGTAATGTCCGCTTCCGTGTGGGTATCTGCTTTCAGTACCCGGAATATCAGCTTTTCGAGGAAACGGTCTATAAGGATATAGCTTTCGGGCCGACAAATATGAAGCTCGATGGAAATGAAATCGACCGCAGGGTAAAAAGTGTTATACGCTTTGTAGGTCTCGATGAATCCTATCTTGATAAATCTCCTTTTGACCTTTCGGGCGGCGAAAAAAGAAGAGTTGCCATAGCCGGTGTTATGGCTATGGAGCCCGATGTGCTTATTCTTGATGAGCCCTGCGCAGGTCTTGACCCGAAGGGAAGAGATACTGTTCTTTCTCTTATCAGCGATTACCGCGAAAATACGGGTAGCACGGTTCTTGTGGTTTCTCACAGTATGGAGGATATTTCAAAAATTGCTACAAAGGTTCTTGTGATGAACGAATCAAGACTTGCTTATTACGACACTGTTGACGGTGTTTTCTCCCACAGTGAGGAGTTAAAGGGTATGGGACTCAATATTCCTGTTCTGACCTCACTTTTCCTTAAGCTCAGAGAAAAAGGCTATGATGTGAAAACAGATGTATATACCCTCGAAAAAGCGAGAGATGAGCTTGTTTCTCTTTTGAAAGGGGGTAACAGCTGATGATTTCCGACATCACAATCGGTCAGTATTATAAGGGTGATTCCTTTGTCCACAAAATGGACCCCCGCATAAAAATCATTATTACCGTGCTTTTCGTAGTAATAATTTTTATGTGCAAAAACTTTTACTCTCTTTTATTGACAGCGGCGCTTCTTACGGCATCAATTTTAATGTCAAAGGTGCCCTTTAAAATGTTTTTCAAAAGCCTTAAGCCTATTATTCCTATAGTGCTTTTTACTGCTGTAATAAACATCTTTTATATCGGCGGCGGAACAGAGCTTATTTCCCTCGGCTTTGTGAAAATCACCTCAAAGGGTGTCTTTACTGCGGTATTTATGGCAATAAGAATTGTGCTTCTTATAATGAGCAGCTCCATTCTTACCTATACCACCGTACCGACAATGCTTACCGATGCCATTGAAAAGCTTCTTTCACCCCTTAAAATCTTTCATATCCAGGTTCATACTCTTGCTATGATGATGACTCTTGCTCTTCGCTTTATTCCCACTCTTATTGAAGAGATTGAGAGAATAATGAATGCCCAGAAGGCGAGGGGAGCAGATTTTGAAAACGGAAGCTTCACCGACAGAGCAAAGGCTCTCGTTCCTGTGCTTATTCCTCTTTTCGTTTCTGCCTTCCGAAGAGCCTATGAGCTTGCCTTCGCAATGAATTGCCGATGCTATACGGGCGGTGAGGGCAGAACAAGAATGAAGCAGATGAAGCTTCACCCGACGGACTTTGCGGCACTGTTTGTTTTTGCTGCAGCTCTCGGCGGAGTGATTGCTTTAAATAAATTTTTTGGTGTGGTAATATAAAATGGAAAAAAATGTAAGGCTGTTTATTACCTATGACGGAACGGATTATCACGGCTGGCAGATGCAGGAAAATGCAATAAGTGTTCAGGAATGTGTGACCCGTGCGGCGGAAAAAATCTTTGCACAGAAAATATCCGTTAACGGCTGCAGCCGTACCGACAGCGGAGTACACGCTAATGAATTTTGCTGTAACTTCCGTTTTGACGGTGAAAGAGCCGAGGATAAAATAATTCTCGGCATGAATTCACAGCTCCCCGTGGATATAAGAGTTTTCGGATGCGAATACGTACCTCTTGGCTTTCATTCCCGTTTTGACTGCAAGGGAAAGGAATACATCTATAAGGTTTGGAACGGAAAGACGGGCAACCCCTTTATGCAAAGATATTCTCTCTTTTATCCCTATGACCTTGATGAAAAGCTTCTTGATGCCCAGGCGAAGGGTTTTATCGGCACTCATGATTTTGCTGCCTTTTGTGCTGCAGGAAGTGTTGTGAAGGATACAGTGAGAACAATAAAGGATTTTTCCGTAAAAAGGGAAGGGGATCTTGTGACCTTTTCCGTTACGGGTGATGGCTTTCTTTACAATATGGTGCGAATAATGGTCGGCACACTCCTTTATATAAACGGCGGAAAAATAGAAAAGGATACCATCCCCGATATTATTCTTTCAAAGGACAGAATAAGAGCGGGTTTAACCGTAAAACCGGAGGGCCTTTATCTTAATAAGGTATTTTATTGATACAGGAGATAAATATGACAAAAGAAATGAAAAACGGTCAGAAAAGACCGCAGAGAACAAGGTCTCAGCCTAAAAGAAGAAAAAAGAAAAAGAACGAGGGTAACGTAATCGTTCTTATAGGCATTGTTGCACTTACAGCTTTGCTTATAATCCTCGGTGCTCTTGTGTTTTCATCGGATAAGGTTCTCGAGAATGACAAGGTTTCCTCGGAAAACAGTGAGCTTCTTTCGACGGTCAGTGCCGATGAAATGGGTTTTCCCGTTACCTTTTCAAATAACGATATTATAAGAGTTGAATCCTTTTCGTCGAGAATTTTTGTTCTCGGTAAAAAGATTCTTACCTGTGTTTCCGACAGAGGTAAGGTTAAATACAACCGTATTTTTACCTTTACAAATCCCGATATGACCGTCAGTGAAAGATACGGTCTCGTTTATGACAGAGGCTCCTCGAAGTATTTCATCTTTAATGAAAAGGGTGTAATCTATGAGGGCGAAAGCGAAAATAAAAAGCATATAATAACTGCGAAAATCAATAATAACGGCGATGTCTGTCTTGTTACGAAAAGCGACGATGCCGCCTGCAGAGTGTCTTTGACTGACAAAAAGGGCGAGGTGCTTTACATCTGGGCATGTGCTGAGGAATACGGTGTGACAGTTGACCTTTCCGATGACGGAAGGGAAATTATCTGCGGTACCGTCGGCTCGGAAAACGGCTCAGTTTATTCAAAGCTTTACAGACTTGAAACCTATTCCGAAAAGGAACCCTATGAGTTCAGAATTGATGACAGTGCAGTTGTTGATGTAAGACTTGTCGGCAGAAAGGCTGTGGTTACAACTAACAACAGCCGCAGTATATTCACCTTCAGAGGCAACGCCGTCAAGGACGAGCATATACCTATTTCCGAATCAGCAGACTCTTTTTATTCCGATTCAAGCGGAAACACGGTAATTGTCAGCGATAAAGTCGGCTCGATTTCACAAAAGGAAATTTGCGTATATAATAAAAACAATGAGATAATTTATGTAGGTTTCACTGATGAAGAGGTCATCGATGTTATCTGTCGAGGAAAGAAGGTTTATTTCCTTTCCGATAAGGCGATATATGAATCCGGATCCGAAGGAAGCTTTTCTCCCGTTGGCTCCAAGGAAATCTCCGGTGAAGGGCTGGTGATTTGTAAAAGCAGGCTTTATTATCATTCAACAGGTCATATTGATATAAACAGTTAAATTTCTATTGTTTATTTAAGCTTAATGTGATACAATAATAAAAATTTATTCAGGAGGCATTTAATGACATACATAGTTGATATAATTATTATTGCGGTTTTTCTTATCACTGTTATTGTCTCTTATAAAAAAGGCTTTTTCAAAAGTCTGTTCGACCTGATCGGTACTTTAGTTGCTATTTTAGCGGCAAGAATTGCATCTGCTTCTCTTGCACCGAAGGGCTTTGAAATGTTTATAAGAGAGCCTGCAAAAGCAACACTTACCAATACTCTCGGTACTGCAGGGACTACTGATTACGGTGCACAGGTTGAAAACGCAATCAATTCAATACCCGATTCCTTTAACGGAATAATGAGCTTTATCGGTATTGACAAGCAGGCTGTTCTTGATAAGCTTGCTGCATCTGACCTTGCTCAGGGAAATCTTGTCGATAACATAATGGAAAACATCGTAACACCCGTCGGCACGGCTATTATTCAGTTTGTTCTTTTCGTTATTTTGGCCGTTGTAATTACAATTGTTCTTAAAATAGTTGTAAAGCTTCTTGATTTTATCATCAAAAGACTTCCCGTGGTCAAGAGTCTCAACAAGGGACTAGGCGTGGTTATCGGCATTCTCAGAGGTCTTATTACCGTATTGATTGTATCGATGCTTCTCGGTACGGTTGTAAGCTTTATCGGAAACGAGACAATAATTGAAGCTGTAAATAATTCGGTTATTGTTTCTTCGGCTCAGGAAATTATGTCGTCCTTAAGCGGCGCAGTATTAAAATAAAAAAAGCGAGGTAAAATAAGATGAAAGATTTATTTAAAGGCTGGGCAACTATCCCTAACTTTTTATCATTTACGAGAATTCTTCTTACTCCCGTAATTGCTTATCTTTTTGTAACTGATGTTAAAATTCCCGCAGTTATCATTCTTGCTGTTTCTGCTCTTTCCGATACCTTCGACGGCCAGATTGCAAGAAAGTTCAACCAGGTAAGTGCACTGGGCAAAATCCTTGACCCCGTTGCAGACAAAATTCAGCAGATTACAATCGCTGTTATTCTTCTTATCGAATTCCACACAGCCAACGATCCCTTTATGAAGGCCTTCGGTTATGTGTTTATCGTTTTCCTTGCCAAGGAAGCTATTATGCTCATCGGCGGTCTTGTAATGCTTCTTTTCGGCATCAGACCCGGCGCTGCTGAAATTTACGGCAAGCTTGCAACTGTTTTCTTCTATGTCGGAATGGTAATCATTCTTCTCTTTGGACCCGAGGTCGGTGCATTCAGTCAGTACTTCATTCTTCCTAACTTTATAACAGGTGCTATCGTTGTTATCTGCGCTGTTATGACAATCGTTGCTTTTGCAAGCTATATGCCTGAAACCTTCCGTCAGTTCAAGGAAAGATTTTCCAAGGAAGGCAAATAATTTTCCCTTAAGGGATTGGCAAATACTCAAGAAAGGGAGACTGCTTCCGGCGGTCTTATGGCAATTTATAAATGAAAAAGGTTACATGCAGCAGATGTAAAAAGCGTCCTGCAGTTATATTTATTTCAAAGATAATTGACGGCAAAACTGTACCCGAGGGGCTTTGCCTCAATTGCGCTATGGAAATGAACATCGGCCCCATCAAGCAGATGATGGAAAGCATGGGTATCACCGAGGAGGATGTTGATTCCATCAGCGAACAGTTTTCAAGTATGTTCCCTGATTCCGATGAGGATGGAGATTTCGAGGCAGGCGGCTCACCGACAATGCCCTTTATGCAAGGGCTTTTCGGTGATCTTGCAAACGGACTTACCGTAAGAAATGATGGTGCCGATAATCTTCCGAAAGCCTCTGCACCTGCTACGGAGCAAAAGGGGACAGGCAAAAAGAAGGACAGAAAAAAGGAAAAGAAGCGTAAGTTCCTTTCTCTTTACTGTACCGACCTTACGGAAAAAGCAAAAAGCGGTAAAATCGACAATATTATCGGCAGAGATAAGGAGCTCGAAAGAGTTATCCAGATTCTTTGCAGACGTTCAAAAAATAATCCTTGTCTTATCGGTGAGCCCGGTGTCGGTAAAACAGCCATTGCTGAGGCTCTTGCCCAGAAAATTGCCGAGGGCAAGGTTCCCGCAAAGCTTGCCGATAAAGAGATTCATCTTCTTGACCTTACTGCTCTTGTGGCAGGTACACAGTTCAGAGGTCAGTTTGAAAGCAGAATCAAAAGCCTTGTTGACGAGGTAAAATATAACGGAAATATTATTCTTTTCATCGACGAGGTGCATAATCTTGTGGGTACCGGTGATGCAGAAGGCTCAATGAATGCCGCCAACATCCTCAAGCCTGCACTTTCAAGAGGTGAAATCCAGGTTGTTGGTGCAACCACCTTCACCGAATACAGAAAGAATATCGAAAAGGACGCTGCTCTTGAAAGACGTTTCCAGCCCGTTAAAATTGAGGAGCCCTCAATTGAGGATGCCATAACAATTCTTCTCGGTATCAAAAAATATTACGAAGGCTACCACAGAGTAAGAATTTCCGACGAGCTTGTGCGAAAGGCAGTAATTCTTTCCGAAAGATACATTACCGACCGCTTTCTTCCCGACAAGGCAATCGACCTTCTTGATGAGGCTTGCACCTGTGCAAACCTTCGAAACAAGGCAATCAGCGACCTCGAAATCAGTGAAAGAAAGCTTTCCGAGCTGAAAGAGGACGAAGAGGAGCTTATGAACGACTCCGACACCGTTGATTATGAGGCTATAGCAAAGATTAAGGCTGAAATCGTAAGATGCGAAAGCGATATGTCTTTTCTTACGGATGCGGCAAACGATAATGCTGTAACGGAGACAGATATTGCAAAGGTTATCGAGCTTTGGACGGGTGTACCTTCCTCAAAAATTATCGAAAGCGACCTTAAAAAGCTTGGCGGTCTTGAAGATAAGCTGAAAAGTAAGGTTATCGGTCAGGATGAGGCAATCAAGGCTGTTGCAGCCGCCATCAAGCGCAACCGTGTCCAGATAAGTCCTCGCCGCAGACCTGCATCCTTTATCTTTGTAGGTCCCACAGGTGTCGGTAAAACCGAGCTTGTAAAGCAGCTTTCGACTGAGCTTTTCTCTACTCCAGAAACTCTTATAAGACTCGATATGAGTGAGTTTATGGAAAAGCACAGTGTGTCCCGCATTATCGGCTCACCTCCGGGTTATGTGGGATATGACGAGGCAGGCCAGCTTACGGAAAAGGTAAGAAGAAAGCCCTACAGCGTTATTCTTTTTGACGAAATTGAAAAGGCTCATCCCGATGTAATGAATATTCTGCTCCAGATTCTTGACGAGGGTAGAATTACCGACGCACAGGGCAGAACAGTCAATTTCGAAAATACGGTAATTATTATGACCTCCAATGCGGGAAGCGAAAGAAAGGGTGGCTCAATCGGCTTCGGCAAGGATAAGAGTGAGGCAACCAAGGAAAAGGTTATGAAGGCTCTTTCCGATTTCCTTCGTCCCGAATTTATCGGAAGAGTTGACGAGGTTGCAGTGTTCAATTCTCTGTCTGTCGAGGACTATAAAAGGATTTCCGACCTTCTTCTCGGCGAGCTTAAGACATCTCTCAGCGAAAAGGGGATTGACCTTAAGTGGACGGAAGAGGTCAACACCTATCTTGCTCAAAAGTCTGAAGGAGGCTCAAGAGGTGCCAGAGATTTACGCAATCTTATAAGAAAAGAGATTGAGGACGAAATCGCAAATATCATTATTGATAACGCTGACTCACCCGTTTGTGCAATCGCAATTGATGTCAAAGAGGGAAGCCTTTCTCTTACTCATATATAAGATATAAATTTTTCATCTAATTTTCAAAAAAGACTTGACAATGCAACGCCGGTTGTGTATAATAATCAGCGTTGCATCGGTTTGCGGGTGTAGTTCAATGGTAGAATCCCAGCCTTCCAAGCTGGTCGTGTGGGTTCGATTCCCATCACCCGCTCCAAAAATATGCGCTTGTAGCTCAGTTGGATAGAGCAACTGCCTTCTAAGCAGTAGGTCAGGGGTTCGAGCCCCTTCAAGCGCGCCAATAAGTGGTGGATATAGCTCAGTTGGTTAGAGCGCCAGGTTGTGGCCCTGGAGGTCGTCGGTTCGGCTCCGATTATCCACCCCATTTTTTATTTATAGGGATGTCGTCAAGCGGTAAGACACAACACTTTGACTGTTGCATTCGTAGGTTCGAATCCTGCCATCCCTGCCAAAAATCGACTTGTTTCGACAAGTCGATTTTTCATTTATGTCCGCAGGACATAACTTCATTACGAGCGAAGCGAGTACTTCATTTGACAGCTTGCTGTCAACTTCATTATCAGCAAAGCGTACATAAAGGAATGAAGTTGCCTTACGGCAAATGAAGTGCTGATGCAATGAAGTGTGCCTTCGGCACAATGATGTTGCCCTTCGGGCAAACGGAATTTATGAAATTAGGAGAATTGCAAATCAATAATATATGTGGTATAATTTTTATATGAATTAGAATTATACAAAGGAGTGTTAAGATGGAAACAAAGATTGCTACTTCTATATATTGGAAAAAGCAGGTAAAATTTATTCTTGGTATTGATATTATGATTACTATTGCTGTTGTTGTATGTTCGATATTAAACAAAGATTTGGAAATGTTTATTGTATTAGGTAGCTGTGTGCTAGTTTATATTCTATGTTCACTTTTTCTTACATATTCTGCTCGCAGATTGTTGACCGATGTAATATTAAATGAAACGGGTTTTCAGTCTGTGTTGTTTAATAAAAAAATAGCTTTTGTAAATAATCAACGTACTGTTTATTATGCTATATTTGAAGAAGCAGAAGGAGTTTATTCCAGAAATAAATTTATACTTGTTTCTAACACTACGTTTAAATACATACCACGAAAAAGTATTTTTTCAAAAAATATTGTAGGAAGTTATGATATAAATACTCAAATTTTAATTCCGTACAATAGGGATACAGCGAAGTTTTTTGATTTTGGAAAATGGATTTGTGTTGGTTGAATTTTTGATTTGTTGCTATTTTAAGCTGTAAACACAAAAAAGAAAAGTCGCACGATAGTGTGGCTTTTCTTTTTTTATTATTCATTATTCAATGTTCATTTTTCATTATTCATTGCTGTTATGCGACTTTTCTTAATGAATAATGAAATCGCTTTGCTGATGAATAATTAATAATGAATAATTGGTGGGACACCCGCACCAGATTGTAATTTTAGATTATATGTGATACAATCAACTCGACAAATAAGAATTTGGAAAAGGAGTATGATTGTATGAAAAGGATAATAGTATTGGCATTTGCTGTTGTTCTTATTTTTGGTCTCGTTGGGTGTAGTACAACAGACACAAAAACTACCTTGAAATTAAACCACAAACTTGGTGTGGATAGTGAATATTTGACCGATGGTCAAGAAATGGTGATGGCAGAGGTTGATTACATTGAAATTAACCTTGCAGAAACAAGTTATACAAAATATACGGATGGTGTTTTGCCCGAACTTGTTTCGTTGATAAACTATCAGTACCCCAATGTGTTGAACAGTAATTGGGAGTATATGGTTCATTTTTACGATGAGCAACAGACCACGGGATTGGTTCAGTTTAGATATGTTATCAACAACGAAATCCTGACAGATAAAAGCATTACATTCCATTACGAAAATGGTGTAATAAATTCTGTCGCATATTCCAATATAAGCAAAACTGTTGATGAAGATGATATTGTCTCAAGAGTTGCAACTTTTAAGGAAAAACACACCCAAGAACAGAAGAAACTAAAAAGTGATGAAGAGTTTATAAAGGAAACAATTCAGTATTCCTACGATTATGATGCAGATAAACTGATGTACACCTACAATCTGTTTTTCTATAAAGGGCAATACGAACTGAAAATCATTGATAATGAAACTGTTACTGAATACTTCATTGACGAAAACGGTAATGCAATAGATTAAACTATTCCAATTTGACAAAGGAGTGTGATTGTATGAAAAAAACTGATTGCTTGGACTATATCCGCATTGATTTTGATGATAGGTTTCCCTTGGCTTGCAGTAACATTTGCAGGTGGTGCAGGAATGGCTATTTGCTTTTTACTATTCTTTGCAATCAACCCTCTGTATGCTGCTTGTCGGTATTATTGCTATGCTGATTAGTGCTTTCGTGAATAAAAGAAAGTTGTAAATTCCAATTTATCGAGTTGTTGCTATTTTAAGCTGTAAACACAAACGAAAATCCGTTCACGAAAGTGGGCGGATTTTCGTTTGTATTATTCATTATTCAATATTCATCATTCATTATTCATTTAGTGCAAGAACGGATTTTCAAATGAATAATGAATATTGAAGTCGCTTTGCTGATGAATAATGAATAATTATAGGCAGGACACCCTAACCCGATTGTAATTTTGTATCGGGTGTGATATAATTGCATCTATAAATAATAATTTCTGGAGGTGATAATTATGAAAACAGGCAAACGCAGAATAGTTTTTATAGCTTTGTTGTTTTTGGTTAGCATTCCTATTATATTTTTTAGGTTGTATACTTTTACATTTTCTAATTTTATAGTTGATGAAAGTGCAATAACTGTTTTTTATCCCGAAGGTGTAGCAAATGGATATAAAGGTATTACTATTATTAGTCCAAATGAAGACCATAGAATTTGGAAGTATAAGCTTAATAACAAAGAAATAGAAAAGATAAATAATGATTTGTCAATCGATGTATGGCAAATGGTGTCCAATGAAGAAACAAAACTTATAAATGAAGTATATTTTAATGGATTTCTTTTTGATTATAAGGAGTCGGATGAAATATTTTATTGTCTATATGATTTGGATAAGGGCATATACTATAATATAGACATTCGCAATACTCTTTTATATGGTCAAGAAAATCTACTGTTGGTTTATAACAAAACAACTTCAGAATACTATTGCGTATCAAAAATTGTTCATTGATATTAAAAAACAAACAATCATATATATTTCAATTTATCGGGTTGTTGCTAAATTAAGCTGTAAACACAAAAAATCGACGAATTTCGACAGAAGTTCGTCGATTTTTACTTTCCGGGTAAAGTGCTCGGATTTTAAATTTAAAATTCTCTATTTACAAATTAATTTTATTTTGATATAATTAATTTATAATTAACAGTCAAGGCTCGGAGTATCTTCGAATCTTAGCGGTTTATTAATTTTTATCAGGAGGATATGATAATGAAAGGAACACTCAGAAAATCATTTGCATTATTACTTACCGTAATTATGCTTGTAAGCACCGCTTCCGTATGCTTTACAGTTTTTGCAGCAGACGGTTACAAATGCAACTGCGGTGTCACCCCTGTTATTTACGTTAAGGGCAGAACAAACATCTACAAAGATCCGTCTCTCGGTACCGGCAGTGAAAATATGGCTGAAACCAATCTTTCCGGCGGCACAGACTCTGTCATCGAAGCAGCGTCAAATATTCTCCCTGCTCTCGGTGCAGCTCTTTTAACTGACGAGTGGGATGAGTACTGTGATATTCTTTTAGAGGAAATCGTACCTATTTATGACGGCTATAAGCTCAACGATGACGGTGAAAAGGGCGAGGGAAATATCACCGGTATCCAGACAGAATATCAGATTGAGAATCTGTTAAAAAGGTACAGCGGCAGAAACACCAGTCATACAAACGATGCTATCAGCTGGGCTCAGCACATACAGTTCCAGTATGATATGCGTCTTGACCCCAGAGAAAATGCGAAGGATTTTAAACGCTTTGTTGACGCAGTTAAGAAAAGCACAGGCCATGACAAGGTTAATATTCTCTGTCGCTGTGAGGGTAATGTTATTGTCAATGCATATCTCAATATGTTTGCAGAAGAGGCAAAAAACGAAGTCGAAAGCGTTATAATGTATAACAGTATTGCTATGGGTGCTGAAATTGCAGATCAGGTATATACCAATAAGGTTAATCTTGATCCTGATGGATTGAACCGCTTTGTAAACACCTTTATTGATACAAGCCCCGTTCTTGACCTGGTTAAGCAAACAGTCAATCTCGCAACATTTACCGGACTTCTTGAAGGCGGAACAGATTTTATTATGGGTATCTATGATAAAATATCTCTTAATCTTTTGCCTCGTCTTATCCGTGAAGTCTTTGGACAGTGTCCCGGTTGGTGGGGTATGGTAAGTGATGAGGTAATAGACGAAGCTGTTGAATTTGTGCTCGGAAGCGATAATGCTGACGGCAAATATGATAAGCTTATTGATAAGATTTACGGTTATAACGAAATTAAAAAAGCCGCTGTTTCAACGCTCAAGGAAATGCAGAATGCCGGTGTAAAGGTATATATTCTGACCAAATACGGCGACCAGATGTATCCCGTTATTGAAGAAAGCGATCTTCTCGGTGACGGTGTAGTATCTCTTCGTAAACAGAGCTTTGAGGGTGCCACAACCTCAGAGTTAAAGGGCAAGCTTTCCGATGATTATATTGCCGGAAGAGTTGAAGCAGGCTTCGGCAAGTATATCTCGGCAGATAAAATGGTTGACGGCTCAACTGCACCCTTTGCCGATTACACCTGGTACATAAAAGAACTCAAGCACGACACCTATCCCCACAGTGTGGATTATATGGCACTTGACCTTTTCTATGATGATGCTTATATTAAAGCAACGGAATCCTTCACAGGTCTTCACGGCACATATTCACAGTTTATGTATTATGAGCCTACTTTTGAAGAAATGTCACACGGTAAGGTTGAGCAGGTAGGAATTCTCACACCTCTTACCGATGAAAACAAGGATGTCAGCAAGGATACCACAGATACAACTTCAAGATTTACAGTTCTTATCAGATGGTTTACAGCGCTGATAAATTTCCTGATATCATTATTTAAGAAATAACACATACATAAAAATCGACGAATTTCGACAGAGGTTCGTCGATTTTACTTTTTACTTCTTCACTATTCACTCTCCACTAATCTTCGGGTCGATTTTTGAAAGTAATAAGAACCTCACGAAACAAGACGAAATCAAAGATTTCTTTGTTTCGGAGAACCTTGTTACTCGCAAGCTCGTAATAAGTAGTAGGGAAAAGTGAATAAGCATGGGCAGGACAGCCGCACCCGACTGTATCATTGATAAAGATAGTTCATTTTTCTGAAATCTGCAAAATATTTATAGCTCTTAAAAAATTATTAACGTTTTTCAATAAATATATTTACTTTTTTACATTTTTTAATATAATATAACTATGAAAGATATATTCTATAGGAGGAAAATACAAATGAAAAGAAATATAAAAAAATCTCTTTCGTTTTTTCTTGCTCTCATAATGCTTATCGGCGTCTGGTCTGTGACAGCATATGCCAAGCCGACAGAATGGATTTCTCAGAGCTTGAGTGATATTCCTGTAATCCGTATCTCAGGCGACGGCGAAAAGCTTGTTGACAAAAACGGCAATAAGGTTTTCCATTACAAGGATTTTGCTTCAATTCTTGACAGTGATGACGAAGAAGAGGATGAGGATGACAGCGCACTTCTTGAATCAATAGCCAATATTCTTATGCCTTTCCTCATTGACGGTCTGCTTAACGACAATTGGGATCCCTATTATAAAAATCTCCAGACTGAAATCAGTGAGCTTTTTGAAAATTCACTTCTCGACAAGGACGGTAACGCACAGTACGGCACCGGTCTGAGACAGGAGAGAATCAATAAAATGAACAACATCAGACATAACGACCAGGCATGGCGCACCTCTGAAGGTGTTAAATACTATGTTCACGACAGATATTGGTTCTACTATGACTGGAGACTTGATCCCATTGAAAGTGCAGGCGAGCTCAAGTCTTATATCGACGATATTATAGCTTCAACAGGCTGCGGTGAGGTTGGTATTGTTGCCAGCTGTCTCGGCACAAATGTTGTTACTGCTTATCTTGCTTCTTATCCCGAGCACGCAGCTGAAAGTATCAGAGGTATTGCCTTTGACGGAAGCGTTGTAAGCGGTGCAGAAATGCTCAGCGAAGCAATCAGCGGTAAGTTCAATATTGATGCTGCCGCAATTAACAGAACACTTAAGGATTGCGGTGCAATCGGAATGTTCAATATTGACGGATTTATCAACACAACTCTCGAAATGCTTGACAGAACCGGTGTGCTTGATACAGTTATCGGCAAGGGTAAGGACTGGATTTATTACAAGCTGGTTGAGGGTGTAACCTCAGCACTTGCTCTTTCAACCTTCTACACATGGCCTAATTACTGGGCTTGCGTATCTCCCCAGGACTATAGTACAGCTATGGAATATGTATTCGGTCCCGACGGCAGTGAAAAGAGAAAAGAATATGCAGGTCTTATTTCAAAGCTTGAAAATTATAACACTGTTGTCCGCCAAAGAATTCCCGAAATTCTTACAAACGCTGTCGGCAGCGGCATTAATTTCGGTGTAATTTCAAAATACGGCTTCCAGACTCTTCCCATCTGTGAGACAAACTATCTTATTTCTGACCAGTTTGCTTCAGTCGGCCGTTCATCCTTCGGTGCAACAACGGGCACAATTTATAACGACCTTCCCGCTGATTATATTGCCGCAAAGGAAGAAGCAGGTCTCGGTAAGTATATTTCTCCCGATGGTCAGATTGACGCTTCAACCTGTCTTTTCCCCGAAAGTACCTGGTTTATAAAGGGCTCCAGCCATTCCAATTGGTCTGATTGGGAATTAAGACTCCTTTATGAAATTGCTTCATCTGAGGAAAAGGTTACAATCAACAATTCCTGCTGGCCCTCACAGTTTGTTGTTTATTCTTACACCAATCCCGACGAGGATTCCGACGGTGAAATTGAGACAATGACAACAGAAAACTGTGATACGGAAAATTGGGAGGCAGAAGAAAGACTCGACAATCCGAAGGATAAATACGGAAAGATTTTTGTTGCAGTAACTGCTTTACTCAAATGGCTCTTTGAGCTTATCACAAAAATATTCAAATAGTTAAAATTATTACAAAGGCCGTCGGGAAAAATCCCGACGGCTGTTTGTATGTTTCATCAGGCTCATAAAACAGCTTATGATTTCTCTGTTTAAAGCAGTAATTTTCAGCCTGAAATATCTTTCTTGATTTTTCATAGCGATACTGATATAATTTCCTAAGAGGTGATTTTATGAAAGCAATCGGCACTTTACCTGAAGGATACAAGGAGTTTTATTCCGTCAATTTACAAAAAGACAAAAAAATGGCACTTACTGTAAATATAATTGCATTGGTTATCGGTGCGGCTATGGCTTTACCGATGCATTTTGTAATACCGATAAGTGAGCTTTTTAATTTTGATGACGGCTTTTTAATTAGAATACTTGCCTTAGCGGTTTTGTCGGTATTATATATGATTCTGCATGAACTTGTACACGGCATAGCAATGAAGCTTTGCGGAACAAAGAAGGTCAAATATGGCTTTACGGGTATGTATGCCTTTGCAGGAAGTCAGGATTACTATTCAAAAAAGCCTTATATATTTATTGCTCTTGCCCCTGTGGTGTTATGGGGAATTGTTTTGGCTGTTGTGAATCTGATGGTAAATGAGGAGTGGTTCTGGGTGATATATTTTATTCAGATAACAAATATATCGGGTGCAGCGGGAGATTTTTTTGTGACGGCAAAATTTTCACGGTTCCCCGACGATATTTTAGTCAGAGATCACGGCGTCGGTATGGTGGTTTATTCAAAGGAGAATAACTGACGGCTGATGAGAAAAACCTTGTCTGATGTTATTATTTCAAAAATAAACGTTTAAAAGGTGAACGCTTATGAACAGTATAAATTCAATTAAAATAATGTCATCCCTCGAAAAGCTTTATGATACGGACAAAATTACCGAAAGAGAGTATAAAGGCTTTTCAATGCTAAAAAATGAAAAGAAATCCTTTCAGCTTGCCGTGAAGGTATGTGCTGATACCGAAGCTGAATTAAGAACAGAAAGCACATTTGACAGTATAAAGGTCTATACTGTTGAGCACGTAAAGTCAGATTTACCTATGAGCAAAGGAGCAGACAGCTATTTCCGTTTCAGTGAAAGCGGGTATTATCCCGATTTGCTTTTGCCTGTCACGGGAAAAAGTATTAATCTCAAAAAAGGAATTAATGTCCTTTGGTTCGAGGTGAACGGTGCTGACGGTAAAATCGGAGAAAATACAATAATATTAACTGTCGGGGATAAGACGGCTTCTCTCGGTGTGGAGATTATTGATGCGGAGCTTGATTTCAGGGATTTTGTTTATACCTGCTGGTTCCATACAGACTGCCTTATGTCTTATTATAATTTTGAGGATTTTTCCGATGAGTATTGGAGAGTGACGGAAAATTATCTGAAAACAGCAGGGGAGTACGGACAGAATTGTGTGCTCACTCCCTTGTTCACACCGCCTCTTGATACCGAGCAGGGCGGTGAAAGACCTACCGTTCAGCTTGTAGATATAAGACTTGACGGTGGAAAATATTCCTTTAACTTTGATAAGCTTACCCGATGGATTGAAATGGCTCACCGCTGCGGAATCGAATATTTCGAGCTTTCCCATTTCTTTACACAGTGGGGTGCAAGAAGCGCACCGAAAATTATGGCAACTGTTGACGGTGAATATAAACAGCTTTTCGGCTGGAAAACAAGGTCTGATTCAAAGGAATACAAAGCCTTTCTTGAGGCTTTTTCCGTGGAGCTTAAGCGGTATTTTGAAAAAAGAAATATGAAGGACAAGGTTTTTATCCATGTCAGTGATGAGCCGAATTTCGGTGTAATTTCCACATATGCAAAGGCATCAAAGCTCATCAGGAGGCTTTTCAAGGGATACAGAATTATGGATGCCTTATCGGATTATTGGTTTTACAGGCTGAAGCTTGTTCCGAACCCGATACCCTGCAACGACCATATTGATAAATTCCTCGGCAAGGTAAAAAATCTTTGGGTATATTACTGCAGTGCACAGACAAAGCACAATGTTTCAAACCGATTTTTTTGTAACGAGTCCCTGAGAACAAGAGTTATCGGCTATCAGATGTTCAGATATGACATAAAAGGCTTTTTGCACTGGGGATATAATTTCTATTACCGCCGCCTTTCAAAGGGTCTTATTGACCCCTTTACCGTTACCGATGCAGATAAGTCTTTTCCTTCGGGCGACAGCTTTATGGTATATCCCGCAAAGGACGGAACAGCTTACCATTCACTTCGTCTTAAGGTGTTTTACGACGGCTTGCAGGATATGGCTGCGCTTAAGACTCTTAGTCGGCTGACGGATAAAAAGACCTGCCTCGATGTTATTGAGGAAAACGGCAGACACTCTCTTTCCTTCAGGGATTATCCCCATGACAGCCTCTGGCTGCTTAACACAAGAGAGGCGGTAAATGAGGCGATAAAAAAAGCTGCGAAATAAAAGATTAAGTCCGTTGAAACCGACGGACTTTTTTTCTTTATCGGAACTCTTGACAAATATTTGGTAATTTGAGAAAAATCTTCTTGTATGAGCGGAAAAAATGTGTTATAATTTTCAGGATAAACTTGTGTTGACGGAATCGGATTTTCTGTGACACAGAAACGGAGGTTATATTATGGAAAATAAAGGTATTGTTGCTAAAGCAAAATATGTTCTTAAAACCGCAAAAGAATACTGGACAGAGCCACCGAAGGGAAATTATATTCCTTACAAGGAGGTTGCAAGCCTCAGCGGTGCCGGCTTTGGTGTGCACTGGATGACATTGCTTTCGTCCCAAATCAGCCTCAGTGCTTCGAGCTTTTTGGTCGGTGCAAGTATCGGTCTCAAGCCAACAGACCTTCAGATAATGCTTATAATAGCAAACATCATCGGTATACCTTTGGGTATTTTCCGCGCTTGGTATTACGATAATCACCATCTTAAGGGTGGAAAATTTCTTCCTTTTATAAAGATGACTTGTCTTCCCATCGTTCTCATTTCTACGGTTTTTGTGTGGCTACCCTATGAGAATATGCAGTATTTAACCAAGGCGGCTATTGTTTGGTTTATGCATATGATTCTTAGTCTTTTCACTTCTTTTTTCAGTGAAAGCTATGTTTATTTTCAGCAAATAATTACCCCTAACTCTCAGGAAAGAGCAAATGTTATGAGTATATCTCAGGTTATTTACTCTCTTGCTCCTACTATAACCCAGCTTGTTGTTCCTTTGGTCGCAGGTCTTACCTGGGGTCTTAACAATATATGGACTTACAGAATTATTTATCCGGGCTTCTCTGCAGTAGGCTTGGTTCTTTGTCTTATCTTTTTCCGCAAGGTTAAGGAAAGGCTCATTCTTCCCAAAAAGAAGCCTGAGCCTGTCAGAATGATCGATGCAATCCGTGAAGTTGCAAAAAACAAATACTATTGGATTATTCAGGCAGCAGGTTGGGTTGTTTTCCTTGAATCGGGTTATGGTGTGGTTCTTGCCTGGTCGTTTGTTTACAGCCACGGCGGCCAGTATCAGGCCTCTCTCGGTCTTGCTAACACAATCATCGGTAATGCTGCTTTATGGTCGATGCTTCTTTGTCCTGTTGTAATCAAGGCTATCGGCAAAAGAAACCTTCTCATTACAGCCAATGCCATTAATATTGTCATTCTTCTCATACTTTATTTCGTATATCAGAATCTTATAATGATTTGTGTTATTTGGTACATAAACACATTCATCAATACCTTCTGGAACATTGTTCAGCACCAGATAAGCGCCGATATGAGGGATTATCACCAATGGAAAACAGGTGTGCGTGTTGACGGCCTTTTCGGCCCTCTCGGCATCATAGGCACGGTTATCGGCTTCTTTACAGGTATGGTTTATCCTGCCGTTTATGAAAAGATGGGACTTGTGGAAGATTATAATGTTCTTTACGACGACACTGTAAGAAACAATCTTTTTGAGGTTCTTATCATAATGTCCGCATTTGGTGCTCTTCTCAATCTCATTCCCTATTTCTTTTATGATCTTACGGAAAACAAGCACGCAGGCTATGTGGGCGTGCTGAGAATCCGTTCAATGTTTGAAAACCATACTCTTGGCGTTCTCGATGACGGTGAGCTTGAAGAGACTATGCCGATTATTCTCGAAGCAAGAAAATATGCAGGAATGGAGAAAGTTCCCGTAAATAAAGGCGATGACAGAACAACAAGAAAAGAAGCTAAAGAGATAAACCGTGCAATTGAAAGATCGCAGATTATTATGCAGGACCTTAATAAGTTTACAACTCCGGCAGGCCTTGCTAGAATTGCTCAGGCTGAAATTGACGTTGCAAAGGGAAAGCTTTATTTCTACGAGGATGCTGCCGAAGAGCTTGCAAGGGCTAAGGCACTTCCCAAAGGAACAAAGGATGAAAAAGAAATCCGTGACGATGCAATCAAAAATGCAAAGATAAAAAAAGAAGCCGCTTCTCTTATAAGAAAATACGGTCTTGATAATCTCAGAGAGCCTGACGAGGCTGTAAGAGATGCTATTATGAATAAGGAGGCCTCTTCATTTGCTGAAAGCCTTAAAATCAAGCGTGAGCTTAATAAATGGCTGAAGGCTGCTTCCGATTATGCAAGGGCAACAAAGCCGTATACCGAGGCTGAAAACCTTATTCACCAATCTGAAAGCTATACCTATTATGAGGAGCTTGAGGAAAGATACCGCCTTATGCAAAGCGTATAACAGGAGAGAAAAATGAAAAGTGATAATAACCCCGTAAAAAGCAGCTTATCGGTAAAAATCCTTATGGGTTTCTCTGTTGTGGTTATGCTGGCTATGATTATTCTGTGTGCAGTATTCATCAGCAAAAATGACATTTCAGTCAGTAATGTCGGCTCTCTCGCACAGTATTTCAAGGGCGGAGTAATATCAATGGCACTCATTATCGTTGCTTTGAATGTAGCCAAATCCTTTACTCTTATTTTTCCGCCGGCTGTATTCTATGTTCTTTCGGGAATAATTTTTGATGACCTTCTTACGGCGGTTCTTGTCAATGTTCTCGGTTCTGTGTGTAGTCTTATACTCCCGTATTATCTTGGAAGGTTTATGGGACTCGGAGCTGTAAACTATCTTAAAGACAGATTCAAGGCGGTAAGAAAGCTTGACGATTTTACCGATGAAAACTCTTTTCTGGTTGTGTTTATTGTCAAGGTCGGTCTCATACCCTCGGATCTGAGCAACTTCATTTTCGGCGCTATGGATATACCCTTCAAAACCTATTTTTTCTCGTCAAATCTTGCTATGCTTTTGCTGAATATACTCTGGACAATACTCGGTGCAAAGGCCGATCTATCCGATCCGCGTTCAGTTTTGTATGCACTTCCTGCAATTCTTTTTGCACTTCTTATATCCCTTGCTCTGGGATTTTACACTAAAAAGAAAAAACAAAACAAACAAAAAATCGAAACGGAGGAAATATGATGAAAACTTACGATGTAATCGTAATCGGTGCAGGTAACGGCGGCCTCGCCGCTGCAGCAACCTGTGCACGCGCAGGTCTTTCGACCTTGCTTCTTGAAAGACATAATATCCCCGGTGGCTCAGCTTCTTCCTTTGTAAGAGGAAGATTTGAATTTGAGCCTTCACTTCACGAGCTTGCAGGCTTCGGTACGGAAGAAAAGCCCGGCCAGATTGAAGCGATGTTCAAACGCTTTGAGAGTGATGTTGAATGGTGCGCTCACGATTCAACCTTCCGCCTTGTTGTTCCCGCAAAAGAAGGGGACACAGATACCTTCATCAACGAAAACGGAGTTGAGGTTACCGTTGACGCACGTATGCCTGTCGGATTTGATCCTTTTGCAAGAAAGCTTGATGAGCTTGTGCCCGGCTCCTATGAAAGCTGTATGAAGGCTTTTGATTTATCAACCCGTATGTATAAGGCTCTTGACAGTCTCGACGACCTTAAAAAGCTTCCTGCAAGTCTTAAGGATATCCCTGATATTATGCGAATGGTTTCGCACACAATGAATGAAGGACTCGATGCACTTGGTATGCCTAAAAAGGCTCAGGATATTTTCAACACCTATTGGTGCTACATGGGCTCACCCGGCGCAAAATTCGACTTCCTTTACTATATGGCAGTTATTCACGGCTATGTTGAGCACGGAACTGCCGTTCCCCGTTACCGCAGCCACGAAATGAGCCTTGCTATTGATAAGTCAATCCGTGATGCAGGCGGTGAAATATGGTATAATTCCGAGGTTACAAAGGTGCTAATGAAGCACGGTAAGCCTGAGGGTGTCGTCATTAACGGTGAAAAAGAGGTTTACGGCAAATACTTTATCTGTAACTCTTCGCCGAACTCTGTATGGAAGGATCTTTTCGCTGAAAAGGATATTCCCGAAATGCAGCTTAAAATGCTCAATACCCGTAAGATAGCCTGCTCCCTTACGACGGTTTATCTCGGTATGAATAAAACGAAAGAGGAGCTCGGTATAAAGGACTATTCCGTATTTATCGCTCCCGATTCAGATTCAGATAAGCAGTATGAGGCAGCTCAGGACTTTTTCAGCGGCTTCTGCATTATCAACTGCCTTAACGAAATTATTCCCGACTGTACTCCCGAGGGCACCTGTCAGCTTTTCCTTACAACAATGACCTTTGGTGACGTTATGAAGGATATCAAGCCTCAGGATTATAAGAAATTCAAAACAAAGGTAGCTAAGGATATGATTGAAACCTGTGAAAAGGCTCTCAATATTTCAATCACTCCCTATATTGAAGAAATTGAAATTGCCTTACCGCCGACCTTTGCCCGTTATCTTAATACTCCCTACGGTACACCCTATGGCTATATGCTCGAAAAATGGGACAGCATGATTCCAAGAACAGTTCAGTATCTCTCTGACCAGCCCTTCAGCAATTTTTATTTCTGCGGTGCAAGCCAGGAAAGAGGCGACGGCTACGGCTGTGCATATCATACCGGTGAAAAAGCAGGCGGACTGGTTGTCAAAGCACTCAGTAAGGAGGGTAAATAATTATGGCTGATAATTTTAAATCATTAAAAGCAAAAAAGTTTTTATCAATGCTCTCTGACCGTCACGCAAGATTCAACGAGGGCAAGGCTGAGCTTATCGAAATCGAGGATAATTCTATGGCTCTGGCTAAGGCTCTTCATCCGAAGCGTCAGTATCTTGTAATTGAAAAGGTGACTGAAAGAGGGGGGGACTGCAGAAGCTATACTCTTGTGCCTGACGAAGAAAGGGGAACCAAGTCTCTTGCATACTTTGGTGCAGGTAAATATCTTACTGTTTTTGAAACAATCGAAGGTATGCCTGTAACAAGAGCATATTCGATTTCATCCTCACCCAAGGATTCTCTTGACGGAAAATATGTTCTTACAATAAAGCTTGTTGAGGGCGGACTTATGTCAAGATATATCTTTGACAGCTGGAAAGAAGGAACAAGGGTTGAGGTGTCGGCTCCTTCGGGCAACTTTGAGTATCAGCCCTTACGCGATGCAAAAAAGGTTATCTGTCTTGCCGGCGGCAGCGGAATAACACCGTTTATTTCTATGGCAAATGCAATTGCTGACGGTGACGAGGATTTTGAGCTTACTCTTTTATACGGCAGCCGTAATTATAAAAGCGTTCTATTTGCCGATGAGCTCAAGGAGCTTGAGAAAAAATGCGATAAAATCAAGGTTATCAATGTTATAAGCGATTCAAAGGCAAAAGCAAGAAAAGGTGACGAAAAAGGCTTCATCACCGCTGAGCTTATCAAAAAATATGCTCCCGAAAATGAGCCCTATTCCGTCTTTATCTGCGGACCTCAGCAAATGTATGATTTCCTTGACGGTGAGCTTTCAAAACTCGGAATTGAAAAGAAATACATCCGTCATGAAATGTTCGGCGAATTCCATAATCCCGCTTCCCGTGAGGATTATCCTGCAGGCATTCCCGAAAAAATAACTGTAAAGGTAAAGATTCAGGATAAAACATATACTGTTGAGGGTAATTCAGCAGATTCACTTATGCAGACTCTCGAAAAGAACGGTATTTCAGTTCCTGCCCGTTGTCGCAGTGGTGAATGCGGATTTTGTCATTCGCATCTTCTTTCAGGTAAGGTTTATGTGCCTGAGCAGCTTGAATACAGACGTCTTGCCGACTATAAATTCGGCTGTATACATCCTTGTTGCTCTTTCCCTCTTACAGATATTGAAATGGAAGTGCCTGTTGCAAAATAATATATATGGCTGTGTCTTCAGATACAGCCTTTTTTATATATTGTATGATTTTATTCATAGTTTCCTCATATTCATTTGCTAAAATTTAAATTGACATATTTCGATTATTCAGGGAGGAAAAAATGAAAAAGCTGGTTTTGTTTTTATTTTTGATAGCTGTACTCATTCCGACGGCGGTTATTTATGATGTGTCGGCTTCAGAAGCAACAACTGCTTTATACGATACGGAAACGGTTTTGTCTGATACGGACGACCTGAGCGACCTTGTGGAGGAAACACAGTTACCTTGCGAAGCAGAGAGTCTTGTTTCTCTTGACGGAAAAACAGTAATGGTTGTCGGTAACTCTATGCTTTATTACGGAAACTGCGTAATACACGGCGAAGCAGGAAAAAGCGACGAGGGCTATCTTTATCAGCTCATATCCTCTTTCGGTGAAAATGCTACGGTTATCGACCATACATATTCCGGAAAAACTCTTAAGTATATTTATTCCAATTATCTTAAGGATATCAGCTCTGAAGAGCTTGAAAAGGTGGATTATGTGATTCTGGCTGAAGCCAACAAGAGCACGGATAACATTCCCGAGGTATACAGAAGCATAAGAGCACTTTTCCCCGAAAAGACTGAGTTTTTCTTTATGTGTCATCCGATGATGTATTACAATAACCTCGAAATTATCATCAGCGGTGTCGAAGAGCTCAGAAACGAGGACATTGAAATTATCGATTGGGGCAGATTGGTTTATGATGTTTTCAGCGGGAATACAGCTGTACCCGGTTCAACGATGAAGTTTGACTTTTGCAGTTTTATTAAGGATAACACCTTTGTAAAGGATGCAAAGGGAAAGCTGATTGCAAATCCCAACGGAGACAATAAGCATCCGAATCCGCTTTCCGGTTATGTCTGTGCACAGATGATTTACTCTGCCATCACTAACCGTTCGGCACTTTATTCTCCTTATGTATTTTGCTTTGACACGGATATTAACACGGCGTTCAACATTGACGCCTTTGCTCTGAAGCATTATTCCGGTGATAAGACTACGAATTTCACCGATATTTTCCGTTCTCCTGCCGATATGTTCGGCTTACAGACTCTTATGGATAAATACCTTGCCGAGGAAGGGGAGCATCTTCTTTATGTTTTTCCGTCCATTGAGCCGACTTGTACTTCGGGTGGTCTCAGTCAGGGGTATTTCTGTTCGGTTTGCGGTGAAACTGTTCGTGAACAGGAATATATTCAAAGCTTAGGCGGTCATAAGATTGTTTATAACAAGGCGGTAGCACCTACCTGCACAAAGGCAGGCAAATCGGGAAGTGCGTACTGCTCGGTTTGCAAGGAGATTATTGTTAATGCAACAACACTCAAGGCGACGGGACATTCGGATACAGTTGCTCTCAAGCCTGCAACGACTGCCTCTAACGGAAGAAGGACCGTCAGCTGTACAGTGTGCAAGGCTGTTATTTCCGACGTTAAAATACCTAAAATAACAAGCATCAGCCTCAGTAAAAGCGTTTATGCTTATGACGGAAAGAGCAAAAAACCCAAAGTGATTGTTAAAAATGCTGAGGGCAAGCTTCTTGATGCTGAAAAGGACTACACTGTAAATTACCCCTCAGGAAGAAAAGAGCTTGGAAATTACACTGTTACTATTGAATTCAAAGGGAAATATAGCGGAACAGAAACCCGTGTTTTTAAAATAAGACCCGGTGTACCCTCGCAGGTAAAAGCTGTAAGCAGTACGGATTCAATTAAGCTTACCTGGAAAAAGGTTGAAGGTGCGAGTGGATATAAGGTTTTTATCTACAATTCTAAAAAGAAAAAATATGTTGAATATGCTACAACAAAGAAGACATCACTCAATGTTAAAAAACTAAAAGCGGCCACTAAGTATAAATTCAGGGTAAAGGCATATACCGATGTCGGAAATAAAAGATATAATTCAGACTCCCATGTTTATCTGCAAACAGCTACAATGCCTTTAAAGACTGAGCTTACGTATGTCTCAAATAACGCAAGAGGGCAGGTAACGCTCAGGTGGAATAAGGTCAAGGGTGCCGACGGCTACAGAATTTTGTACAGCACCGACTCAAAGCTTAAATCTCCAAAAAGACTGACAGTTTCGGATGGAGAAAAGGTGTCTGAGGCTGTAAATAATCTTAAATCGGGCAAAAAATATTATTTTAAAATAAGAGCATTCAAAAAAGTCGGCAGTAAAAAGGTTTACGGAAATTTATCAAAGGTAAAATCAGTTGCCGTAAGATGGTAAAAGAGGGGATAGTATGAAAGAAAATAAAATCATTTTAAAGGAACAGCGTCAGTTGGAAAAATTAAACCGTGCCCGTTCAGGAAGCAATTGGGCAGGCTATTTCGGAATGCTTTTGTTCCTTGTCGGATTTGTAAATATTATTGACGAGGTTACGAGTAATCTTTCTGTTTCGGTTCAGTCATCCTTTGTAACAGAATTTTTTGTAAACAAAGGCTTTCTCGGCAAGGCATATACCTTTGAGGAAGGACTTTCTTTGCATACAACAATTAGTGTTATCAGTTATGTGTTCGGCATAATAACGCCCTTTTATAAGGCTCTTGCCGACAAATGGGGCAGAAAGCCGCTTTTCGCTTTATCGACCTTCGGTATGAGCATCGGTCTTTTTGTAATATGGTTTTCACCGAATTATCTTGTTTTTCTTCTCGGCTACGGAATTATAGGCTTTTTCTACAGCCACGATATACAGATTATATATATTCTTGAGGAATCTCCCGATAAACACAGAGGTATGATTTACAGTATACTCAAAAGCCTCGGTATTTTCGGTGTTGTCTGTATTCCCGTTCTGAGAAGCTTCCTTATGGGCAACGATGCTACCCAGTGGAGAAAGATATTTTTGGTTCCTGCTGTCTGCGGTGTTATTGCAACTGTGCTTATTCTTTTCTTTGCAAAGGATACCAAGGTATTCCTTAAGGAAAGAACAGCCTATCTTTCAATTCCCTATGAGGTAAGAAAGGCTGAAAAGCAAAGAATCAAGGAAGAAAAGAAGGCTCAGAGAAATCAGTCAGGCGTTTTTAATGCCGTTAAATACATTTTTGCCAATAAAGACACAAAGAGCCTTATTATTTCACACATAATTTTTGATGCGGGTATGGCCGCAATTGCTCTTTATTATGAATCCTCAATGCATATTGCCGGTATGTCAACGGAGGATATCACGAAGTCACTCTTTGTTTTGCCGGTTGTATATGCCTTGCTTACTCTTTTCTCGGGCTTTATTGCTGATTTTATCGGTCGAAAGAAAACTATAATCATCGCCGGTGCTCTTTGCGTTATAGGCTTTGTTCTTTTCGCTGCGGGCATAAATTATCTTTGGAATCCCTATTTTATCGGCGGTCTTTGCGGTCTTTATCAGGGTTGCTACTGGATAGGCAGAGACTATATGAACATTATGATGACAGAAAAGGTTCCCACAGACATCAGAGCTTCTGTTGTTGGTGCCGAAGGACTTCTGACAATTATCGGTCTTGCAGTCGGATATATCCTTACAATTGTCGGAATGCTTGTTATGGAGGTCTGGCTTACCTGTCTTCTTGTTGCTCTTCCCTGTGTAATCGTTGCTGTTATTATGCTTGCTCTTAAGGTAAAGGAAACCAAGGGCGCAAATCTTGATGAGGTTGGTGCGGAAGTATGATAAGACATATTGTTATGTGGAAATTCAGGGACTTTGCCGAAGGTCTTACCCGTGAGGAAAATATTCTTAAGGTAAAGACGATGCTTGAGGCTTTGCCTGAAAAGATTGATTTTATAAGAGAAATACAGGTTAATATTAACGTCAATCCCAAAGAGGGGATGTATGATGCGGTTCTCATAAGCACATTTGACACTCTTGAGGATGTCGGACGTTACCGTGTTCATCCCGAGCATAAAAAAATCTCTTCATATGTTGCTCTCATAAAAGACAACAGAGCAAGTGTGGACTATGAGTTTTAAAAGGATATTAACTGATTAACATTTTGTTTAAACACGCCGTTGTTTTTTGAACATTTATTGAATTTTCATAAAAAAACTCGACTATTTAAATGTTTTGTGTTAGTATTATTAAAACAATTTTAAAAGGATTTTTGTCTTCAAATCAGTGACAAATGTCTATTATCTAAGGAGGATTTAATGCATGAGAGCGGAAGAAAGCGTTCAGAATTATGCATCATCTGTCAGAATGTATACCAATTACACTGTCAGAGCTATCAAAAAAATATGCAAAGAAATCGGCCCAAGAATTGCCGGTAGTGAAGCCGAGTATAAGGCACATAAGTACATAGCAGAAGAAATGAAGACCTGCTGTGATGAGGTTGAAATTGAAGAGTTCAAGCTTGCTCCCGAGGCTTTTATGAGTTGGGTAAGAATTGACGGTGCACTCGTTATTATCGGTGTTATTTTCTCTTTGCTTGGACTTCCCGCAGTTGCAATCGCACTTACAGGTCTTGCACTTGTATTCCTTTTCTGCGAATTCCTTATGTATTGGGAATTTTATGATTTCCTTTTCCCGAAAAAAATATCACATAACACCGCAGGTGTGAGAAAAGCAAGCGGAGAAGCAAAGCAAAGAATTATTTTCTCCGGTCACGTTGACTCCTCACACGAATGGACATACACCCGTCTCGGCGGCAAAGTTCTTCTTTTTGCAGTTGGTGGCTACGGTGTTGTAAGTATGTTCTATCTTCTTATTTCATCCATTCTTATTGTTGCTAAGGCTGCTTCACCTGAAGTTCTTGAAATTCTCAAATGGGCACAGATTGCCTGCATTCCCGGAGGCATTCTTGTTATGTTCTTCGTTAATTTCAAAATTACTGTTGAGGGTGCTAATGATAACCTTACCGGCACAATGTCTTCAGTAGCAATTATGAAGTATCTTGAGGATAACAACATCCGTTTTGAAAACACAGAGGTTATGGCTCTTGCTGCCGGCTCTGAGGAATCCGGTCTTCGTGGCTCCAAGGCTTATGTAAAGCGTCATTTGGATGAGCTTAAGGCTATTCCTACCGTTTTCATCGGTCTTGAAACCTTCAGAGATTATGACAGTATGGCAATTTATGCCCGTGATATGACAGGTACCGTAAAGATGGATCCCAGAGTATGTGCCCTTGTTAAAAAGGGCGGCGAATATGCCGGTGTGGATCTTCCTTACAGCTCAGTTTATGTCGGTGCATCTGACGGTGCCGCTGTACAGAAGCTCGGCATTCCTGCCGTAACTCTCGCATCTATGGATCCCGGCCCGCCGAGATACTATCACACAAGAGGCGACACGGCTGACAATATGAATATGAAGACTGTTGAAAAATGTCTTGATATTGCCCTTCAGACTCTCTTCATTTATGATGAGCAGGGCCTTAAGGACAGCTATTAATTAATAAGAAAGGGTACTGCATTGCGGTACCTTTTTTGTTTGTTAATTATATTGTAATTGACTTTGCTGCGGCTGTGATGATATAATATATAAAAAATGCAGGCAGTGAGAATTATGAAGAAGAAAAAGCAAAACAAAAAAAATATTATGACGGTTGCTGTAGCTTCTGTGGCTGCGGTAGTCTGTTCTCTTGCAGCGGTTATGGCTTTATCTTCGGTTGATGTAAAGCCTTTTTCCGATGAGCCTTTTACCGAAGATGCTTCAGATGAAAATACTACGGTGAATGAAACAACTGTTCAAAAAGAAACGACCACTCAAAAAGAAATAACTACAAAGAAAAATACTGATGATGAAGATGAAGCAGACAGAATCGTAATTAATCCGAAACAAAAGCTGTGGAATCTTGTTGTTGTCAATATGAGCAGAGAGATGCCCCGTGACTATAAGCCTGAACTTAAGGAGATTCTTTCAACGGGCTACTATATGGATGCAAGGGTTGTGCCGCACTATGAAGAAATGTACAAGGCTGCGAAAAAAGAGGGCATAATTCTTACTCCTTATTCAGGCTACCGTTCTTATGAAAGACAGGAAAGAAACTATAAAAACCTTACCGAGGATTATATGTCCCGCTACGGTCTTTCACGAAAGGCAGCGGCAAAGAAGGCGGCAACGGTTATTCTTCCTCCCGGCACAAGTGAGCATAATTTAGGTCTCGCTATGGATATTTGCAATACAAAAGATTCTTTTGCACAAACTGAGGAATATAAGTGGCTGACGGAAAATGCACATAAATACGGGTTTATACTCAGATATACAGCTGACAAGATGAATATTACGGGTATAGTTGATGAGCCCTGGCATTGGAGATATGTTGGTGTTGAGTATGCCGAGGACATCAAAAACAGCGGTCTTTGCCTTGAGGAATATCTCGATATGAAGGGGATAGCATATTAATAAAATTTTTCAAAAAAAACTATTGACAAAAAGCGCACTGTGTGATAATATATCTGCACAACAAAGCAGAGCAGTGCGTTCTCACCTTCGGAATTTTGTTTCCGCTTGGTCAATAAACTAACTTTCTTAAGTGGTGTATTGGTGCGTGAACGGCTTGCTGTTCACGCTTTGATTTTATTCGGGAAAACCGATAAATATTTTTGGAGGTGTATGAACATCGCTATTAAAGAAATGCAAATCAATGAAGAGATCAATGAAAAAGAGGTACGTGTAATTCTCGGTGACGGTGAAGTCCTCGGCATTATGTCCTCAGAGGAAGCTTTAAAAATTGCTGAAGAAAAAAATCTCGACCTTGTATTGATTGCTCCCCACGCAGCTCCACCGGTTTGTAAGATTATGGACTACGGAAAGTATCGCTTTGAACAAACCAAGAGAGAAAAGGAAGCAAAGAAAAATCAACATGTTGTTGAAGTAAAAGAAATCAGACTTTCACTTAACATTGACACGCATGACTTCGAAACAAAGGTTAACCACGCCAAGCGTTTCCTTACAAGCGGCAACAAGGTAAAGGTGTCAATCCGCTTCAGAGGCCGTGAAATGGCTCACACTGAACTCGGTATCACCACAATGCAGCAGTTTGCCGAAGCATGTATGGAATTCGGTAATCTTGAAAAGGCACCTAAGCTCGAAGGTAAATCAATGATGATGTTCCTGGCGCCAAAGCCAAAAAAGTAATAACAGGAGGAATTAACAATGCCTAAAATTAAAACACACAGCGGTGCAAAGAAACGTTTTAAGCTTTCCAAGAACGGTAAGCCCATCCGTTATCAGGCAAACAAGCCACACATCCTTACAAAGAAGAACACAAAGCGTAAGAGAGGTCTTCGTCAGACAACTGTTGCCGACAAGACAAACGAGAAGCAGATTAAGCGTCTTATTCCTTACAAATAATTCACAAAACAACTTAATTCTAATAACTAACGGAGGTACTTAATCATGGCTCGTATTAAAGGCGCAATGATGACTCGCAAGAGAAGAAATAAAGTTTTAAAGCTTGCTAAAGGCTACTATGGCTCAAAGCACAGCCTCTTCAAGACAGCTAAGCAGGCTGTTATGAAGTCAGGCAACTATGCATACATCGGCAGAAAGCAGAAGAAGAGAGATTTCCGCCGTCTTTGGATCACAAGAATTTCAGCAGCTTGCAAGGCTAACGGAATCAACTATTCCACATTTATGAACGGTCTCAAGAAAGCAGATATCACTCTCAACAGAAAGATGCTTTCCGAAATCGCTATTGCTGATCCCGCAGCTTTCACAGCTCTTGTTGAAAAGGCAAAGGCAGCTCTTTAATTTCAAAAATTTACGTCCGAGATTACTTTTTCTCGGGCGTATTTGTGTTTTTTAAAGGAACAAAAATTTATATAAAAAGGGGTAAAATGATGAACAGACTTGACAGTGTTTCAAATGAAAAAATTAAAACAGCCGTTAAGATTTCCAAGTCTTCAAAGGCAAGAAAAGAGACAGGTCTGTTCTTTTTAGAGGGTCTTCGGCTTTGCCGTGACAGCGCCCTGACGGGTACTGTTATCAGATATGCTTTTGTCACAGATAAGGCATATGAAAGGTTTACCGAGGATGCCGAGTTTATCTTTTCAAGTGCAGAAGAAGCCTTCCTTATTCCCGAGGCTGTTGCAGCCAAGCTTTCCCTTACCGAAAGCTCCCAGGGCTTTTACTGCCTTTGTAAAAGAGAGAAGTCAATGTCTCTCTCATCCATCGATGAAAAGGGTAAATATATCGCTCTTGAAAATATCCAGGATCCTGCAAATCTCGGTGCAATATGCCGTACTGCCGAGGCTCTCGGTATTGACGGTGCGATTGTATGCGGTTGCTGTGACCGTTTTTCTCCCAAAAGTCAGCGGGCGGCTATGGGCTCTTTGCTCCGACTTCCTATATATGAGAGTGAAAGCCTTTCCGAGGATATTCTTATGCTCAAAGAAAAGGGGATGAAGCTTTATGCCACATCACCTGACTCCTCATCCGAAAAAATTACAGAGGTGTCAATGGAGGGTGGAGTTGTCTGTATAATCGGCAACGAAGGTAACGGTGTCAGTGATGAGGTGTTTTCTCTTTGCAAAAAGATCACCATACCTATGCAAGGTAATGCCGAATCTCTCAACGCTTCAATGGCTGCCGCCATAACTATGTGGGAGATGATGAGATAAATGGAAAAGGAAATATACTGGCTCTGGCTTCAGGGTGTGTCGGGCTATGCAAAGCCTGTAAAGGAGCTAATTGATACCTTTGAAGATGCTAAAGGTGTTTATGAAGCATCCTCCGAGGCCCTGAGAATAGCTCACATTAAAGGTTACGGTCCCCAAATGATAGGCAAAATGAAGGATGAGGACATCGAAAAATATTACGATATCTTTGATTTTTGCCGAAAGCATAAGATTCATATTGTTACTCCCGACAGTATTTACTACCCCAAAAAGCTCCTTGAAATTGAAAATTTTCCTCTCGCTCTTTATGTAAGAGGTGACTTCAGGTGTCTTACTGCAGAAAAGGTCTATGGTGTCATTGGCAGCAGAACACCGTCAAAATACGGCGAAGAGGCCACACAGACCATTGTCAGTCAGCTTTGCGAAAATGATGTTCTTATCGTCAGTGGCGGCGCTGTCGGAATTGATACTATTGCTCACCGTACAGCCATTGAGTGCGGCGGCAAAACCGTACTTGTTATGGGCTGCGGACACGGCACAGGTTATTTGCCCGAAAACAGTATTTTGAGAAAAAGAGTTGCCGAAAACGGTGCTCTTGTAACCGAATTTCCGCCCTATACAAATGTGACTCCCGGATCCTTTCCTCAAAGGAACAGAATTATTTCGGGTATGTCAGAGGGTGTGGTTATTTCCGAAGCGGCAAAGTACAGCGGAACCTTCAGTACGGCAAGACACGCAATCAGACAAGGAAGAAGCTTATTTGTTTTACCCGGTGACATCAAAAGCGGAAATTACGAAGGCTCGAATCAGCTTATAACCGAAGGTGCAAAGCCGGTGTTTTCCGCGAGGGATATAATTCCCGGTGCAAAAATAACGAGGATTTATGTGCCGAAATCAGGTCTGCCTTTTGAACATATTGAAGAAGAAGCCTCTTCTTACAAAAAGAGAGGGAAGAAAAAATCTTCCAAAAAGTTAAAAGAAACGGAAAAAATACAGCAGGAAGAAAAAAATATCCTGAAAAATCAAAAAATTAATCTGGAAACTATTTCTAAAAATGCAGGAATAGTGTATAATATAATGTCCGACGGTATATGTGACTTTGACAGCATTATCCGTGAATCGGGTCTTGAAGTGCGAAGTGTCCTTTCTGCTCTCACGGAGCTTGAAATGAACGGCATTGCCTCAAAGATAGGTGCCGACAGCTACCGTCTTAATCAATAAATTTATGAAAAGGTGAAATATATGGCAAATTTAATTATTGTCGAGTCTCCCTCAAAGGCTAAAACTCTCAAAAACTACCTCGGAAGCGGCTTTACTATTGTTGCTTCCAAAGGACATATCAGAGATTTACCTGCGGCAAGACTCAGTGTTGATGTCAAAAATGACTTCGCGCCTAAATATAGCATAGTAAAAGGAAAGGAAAAGCTCGTCAAGGAACTTAAGGCTGCTATTGCCGAAAGTGATGAGGTTTTTCTCGCAACTGACCCTGACCGTGAGGGAGAAGCAATTTCTTGGCATCTTGCTGAAATTTTAGGTCTTGACCTTAATAAAAGTAATCGTGTTACCTTTAACGAAATTACCAAAACCGGTGTAAAAAACGGTATGGCCAATCCCCGTAAGGTTGACCTTGATCTCGTCAATGCTCAGCAAGCAAGACGAATTCTTGACCGTCTCGTCGGCTATAAGCTCAGCCCCTTCGTTTCACAGAAAATCCGAAGAGGTCTTTCTGCAGGCCGTGTGCAGAGTGTTGCCGTAAGAATGATTGTTGACCGTGAAAACGAAATCCGTGCCTTTGTACCCGAGGAATACTGGACTCTTGAAGCGAAATTCAATGTTTCAAGAAAGGTGCTTACTGCTTCCTTCTACGGTGACGAAACGGGCAAAATCGAGCTTAAAAATGAGGCTCAGACCGACGAGGTGATTTCAAGGCTTGATGGAGCGAGATATTTTATCAGCTCCCTTAAAAACGGTACGAGAAAGAAAAATCCCGCACCTCCCTTTATCACCTCGACTCTGCAGCAGGAGGCTTCAAAGAAGCTTGGCTTCCGAGCTGAAAGAACAATGAAAATTGCTCAGGAGCTTTATGAAGGTGTTACGGTACCCGGCTACGGCTCAATCGGTCTTATAACCTATATGAGAACGGACTCCCTGCGTATTTCCGAAGAGGCAAGAAGAGCAACGGAGGATTATATTCGAGATAACTTCGGTGCAAAATATCTTCCCGAAAAGCCCCGATATTATAAATCAAGAAGTAATGCTCAAGACGGACACGAAGCAATCAGACCTTCAACGGTTTCTCTTACACCTGCTATGGTTAAGGACAGCCTTTCACCTGAGCAGTTCAAGCTTTACACACTTATCTGGAACCGCTTTGTGGCTTCACTTATGGCTTCCTGTGTCCAGAACACACAGAAGCTCGAAATCAAAGGGGTAAAGGACAGTGAAGACAAATACTGTCTCTTTACAGCAAGCGGTTATTCGGTAAAATTTGACGGCTTTACAGTGCTTTACGACCTTGGTGACAAGGAAGAAGACAAGTCAAAGCTTCCCGAGGGCATCAACGACGGTGATGACCTTAAGCTTAAGACTCTCGATAAAGAACAGCACTTCACTCAGCCTCCCGCAAGATATACCGAAGAGTCGCTTATCAAAACCCTCGAGGAAAACGGCGTCGGCAGACCGAGTACCTATGCTACGATAATTTCAACCATCGTAAAGCGTGAATACGTCGTAAGAAAATCTAAGCAGCTTGTTCCCACAGAGCTTGGTGAGGCCATAGTAAATCTTCTTAAAGAGAAGTTCAAAAACATTGTAAATATCAAGTTTACCGCACAGCTTGAATCTGACCTTGACCGTGTAGGTGAGGGCACGCAGGATTATATTAAAATGCTCCATGAATTTTATGACGGCTTCGAGGAAACTCTTCAGAAGGCAAAGTCTGAAATGGACGGTGTAAAGATTCAGCTTAAGGAAGATGAAACAGATATTCCCTGTGAAAAATGCGGCAGAATGATGGTTATAAAGGTTGGCAGATTCGGTAAATTCCTTGCCTGTCCTGCTTATCCGGAGTGTAAGACAACAAAGCCTTATGTAGTTGAAACCGATGCAGTCTGTCCTCTTTGCGGCGGTAAGGTTATTTCAAAGAAATCCAAGAGAGGCTACACCTTCTTCGGCTGTGACAAATGGCCTGAATGTAACTTTATGACCTGGGATAAGCCTACAAATGAAAAATGTCCCAAGTGTGGAAAATCACTCTTCAAGGCAAAGGGCGGAATGCTCAACTGTCTTGATGAAAAGTGCGGCTATTCAGCAAAGGCTACACGAAAGAAAAAAGGCGAATAAAATTATGAAAGCGGTGAAAAAATGAGCAGTGAAACAGTAAAAGTAATAGGCGCAGGTTTTGCAGGTGTTGAAGCGGCGTGGCAGACAGCAAATGCAGGAATTAAAACCGAGCTTTATGAAATGAAGCCTGTAAAATATTCTCCTGCTCATAAAAAGCCGACCTTTGCCGAGCTTGTATGCTCCAACTCACTTAAGGCGGAAAGAATTGAATCTGCAGCCGGTCTTCTCAAGGAAGAAATGCGAAGACTCGGATCAATCTGTATTGAATGTGCTTACAAATGCAAGGTGCCCGCAGGTGGTGCTCTTGCCGTTGACAGAGACGAGTTTTCGCGTCTCATAACCGAAAAGATTTCTTCTCATCCGAATATCACCGTTATTAACGAAGAGGTTACGTGTATTCCTGAGGGAAATGTAATAATTGCCGCTGGGCCTCTCGCCAGTGACGCCCTGAGCGAAAAAATAGCTGGAATATGCGGCAGCGGACTTCATTTCTTTGATGCCGCAGCTCCTATTGTCACTCTCGAAAGCATTGATATGGAAAGTGCCTTCTGTGCCTCAAGATATGAAAGAGGCGGTGAGGATGACTATATCAACTGTCCGATGAATAAAGAGGAGTATGAGGCCTTTTATGAGGCACTCATTAATGCCGAAAGTGCTGAGGTTCATTCCTTTGATAAGCGAAAAGATGTTTATGAAGGCTGTATGCCCATTGAGGTTATGGCCTCAAGAGGCAAGGACACTATGCGCTTCGGACCGCTGAAGCCAGTTGGCCTGCGTGATCCGAGAACCGGTCACCGACCCTGGGCAGTTCTTCAGCTTCGAAAGGAAAATAGCAGCGGAACACTCTTTAACCTCGTCGGCTTTCAGACCAATCTCAAATTCGGTGAGCAGAAGAGAGTATTTTCAATGATTCCTGCTTTGAAAAATGCTGAATTTGTGCGCTACGGAGTAATGCACAGAAATACCTTTGTTGATTCTCCGAGGCTTCTTGACGGTGATTTCAGCTTCAGAAAAAGACCTTCTCTCTTCTTTGCCGGTCAGATAACCGGCGTTGAAGGATATATGGAATCAGCGGCTTCGGGAATTATGGCTGGAATTAATATGCTCCGCCGTCTTAAAGGTGAAGAGGCTCTGATTTTACCTGAAACGACAATGATAGGAGCATTAAGCCGCTATATAAGTGATCCGACGGTCACAAACTTTCAGCCTATGGGTGCGAACTTCGGTGTTTTGCCGCCCATTGAGCCGAAAATAAGAGATAAAAAAGAACGTTATATGGCTTTATCACAAAGAGGATTAAGCGATTTTGAAAACTATCTGAACGGAGGGGAGAAATAAATGACTGCGGCAGACTTTGAAAAGGTCATAGACTACGAATTTAAAGATAAAGGTCTTTTGCAGACCGCACTTACCCATTCATCCTATGCCAACGAAAAACATCTCAACGGTGAATGTAATGAGAGACTGGAGTTTTTGGGTGACTCAGTACTTGGAATAATTACCGCTGAATATTTTTATCATAATCTTAATCATCTTCCCGAGGGTGAGATGACAAAAAAGAGAGCCGCGTGTGCCTGCGAAAAATCTCTTCACAGGTTTGCAAAGGAAATCAATCTCGGTGATTACATACTCCTCGGTAAGGGTGAGGAAAGAATGGGCGGAAGAAAGCGTGCTTCAATTCTAGCTGATGCCTTTGAAGCGGTTATCGGTGCAATTTATCTTGACGGAGGACTTGAAAGTGCCCGTAAGTTCGTACTAGATTTCGTTAAAAAGGCCGCTCTTGAACAGCTTTCATTTGTTGATTATAAGACAGTTTTGCAGGAAATTATCCAGAAAAACCCCGACGAGCATCTTTCATATGCTGTTGTTGGCGAAAGCGGACCCGACCATGATAAGCGCTTTGAGGTTGAAGTTTATCTCAACAGCAATCCAATCGGCTGCGGTAAGGGTAAAAGCAAAAAAATAGCTGAGCAGCAAGCGGCAAAGCAGGCTCTTGAGCTTATGGGAGTAAAGTTTTGAATCATATAAATGTTGCACTGTTCGTGCCTGACGAGGGATGCCCTCACAGATGCAGCTTCTGCAACCAGAAAACAATTTCAGGTAAAAGCCGTCCTCTTACTGTTTCTGACATTGAAAGGGCAGTTGAAACAGCACTTGCATCATCTGAATGCTCAGACGGTGAAATTGCTTTTTTCGGCGGAAGCTTTACGGCAATCGAAAGAGGGTATATGCTTTCCTTACTGAAAAAGGCAAGGGAGTATGTTGATAAAGGACTGTTTAAAGGAATAAGAATTTCTACCCGTCCCGACTGTATTGATGCAGAAATTCTTACTCTTTTAAAAGAAAACAAGGTCACATCTATTGAACTTGGCTGTCAGAGTATGGACGACGAGGTGCTTCTTCTTAACGAAAGAGGTCATACATCGTCACATATAATTGAAGCTGCCCGTCTTATAAAAAGCTTCGGCTTTGAATTCGGGGTGCAGATGATGATGGGACTTTACGGTGATACAAAAGAAAAATCACTTGAAACGGCCCGTAAGCTTATTTCTCTTTCTCCCGACACAGCCAGAATTTATCCGACTGTCGTTCTTGAAAATACTGCTCTCGCTTCCCTTTATGAAAAAGGGAAGTATACTCCTCAGAGTACTGAGGAGGCGGCTGAGCTTTGTGCAGAGCTTCTTCTGATGTTTCATAAGGCAGACATAAAGGTAATAAGGCTCGGTCTTCATTCGGGCGGAAATGTTGAAGAGGGCTTTGTGGCTGGAGCATATCACCCTGCATTCAGAGAGCTTGCTGAAAGCAGGATATACTTAAAGCTTATTAAGGATGAGCTTGAAAAATTGAAAATTATAAATGCAAAAATAGAAGTTACTGTCGGAAGTCCTTTTATTTCGATGGCATCAGGTCAGAGAAAGTTGAATATACTGAAGCTTTCCGATATGGGATATACAGTGAAAATAAAAGGAAATTCCGATTATAAAAAATATGAAGTAAGTGTGAGGTTAACCGAATGATATTAACATCACTTGAAATGCAGGGATTCAAATCCTTCCCTGAAAAAACAGTGCTAACCTTCGGGAAGGGCATCACGGCGGTCGTCGGCCCTAACGGAAGCGGAAAAAGTAATATCTCCGATGCTGTAAGATGGGTTCTCGGTGAACAGTCGAGTAAATCTCTTCGCGGTTCAAAGATGGAGGATGTTATTTTTGACGGCACAAAAATAAGAAAGGCACACGGCTTTGCCCAGGTAACCCTTCGTCTTGACAATAAGGACAGATCAATCAAGGGTGCTGATACGGATGAGGTTGCTATAACCCGAAGATATTACCGTTCGGGTGAAAGTGAATATAAAATCAACGGAGTCAATGTCCGTCTGAGAGACGTGCATGAGCTGTTTATGGATACAGGTCTCGGCAGAGACGGTTATTCTATGGTCAGTCAGGGCAAAATAGCCGATATGGTCAGCGGAAAAGGTAAGGAATGCCGCGATATGCTCGAGGAGGCAGCAGGAATTTCTTCCTACCGTTATCGCAGAAACGACTCTCTCAAAAAGCTTGGTCAGGCCGAAGAAAACCTTGTAAGGCTCAGAGATATTCTCACTGAGCTTGAAGGAAGAATTGGACCGCTTAAGCACCAGAGCGAAAAGGCACAGAAATTCCTTGTCCTTGCCGAAGAGAAAAAAGAGCTTGAAATCGGCTTGTGGCTTTATAATATCGATAAAATCCGTGAAGAGCTCCGTAAGCAGGAGGATAATATCACTATCGCCTCCGGTCATTATGCCCAGACTGAGGAAGAACTTGCCGAAATCGAGCGTATGATCGAAAAAAGCATAGCTGATGTGCAGAATATAAACATAAGAATCGACGAAATCCGTCAGGGAATTTCTCTTTTAGAGGAAAAAGCCGCCAATGCCGCAAGTGAGCAGGCGGTTCTGAGAAGCTCCATTCAGCATAATAACGAAACTGTTGAAAGAATTTCCCGTGACCGTTATGATTCGGAAAGCAGTCAGAATCAGCTTCTCAAGGAAATAGAAAACGAAGAAAAGCTTATTAATCAGATTAAAACCATCCGTGCAGAAAAGGTTGCAGAGCTTGAAAGTGTCAATGAAGAGCTTGAAAGGATGCAAAACGAAGGAGGCTCGCTTCTTGACGAGTCAAACGAAATTGCCCGTACAGTTGCTCTTCTTACAAAAGAGCTTGCTGATTGCCGTGTTTCCGTTTCAACTGCACTGTCATCTATTTCTGAAATAAAGGCAAGAGTAGAGGTTATTGATTCTCTTATTGCTCAAAGACAAGAAGCCGTTGACAGCCTTAGTGTCGAAAAATCAAAAAGTGAAAAGGCACTTAAGGATTGTGAAAAGGAAATCGAGGAGCTTTCAAATTCTGTTGAAGGCTACAGCTTAAGATTCAAAACCAAGGATGACAAGGCTGATGCTCTTAAAAAGGAGCTTGACGAAAAGTCCTTTGATGTTCAGCGTGTAACATCTAAAATCAAGATGCTTGAAGAGCTTGAAAAGAGCATGGAGGGCTATTCGGGCGCAGTTAAAAAGGTAATTAAAGAAAGTGAAAAGGGTGCTTTAAGAGGTATCCACGGCACACTTTCCCAGCTTATATCTGTTAAGGAAGAATATGCTGTTGCAATTGAAACAGCTCTCGGTAATGCTGTGCAGAACATTGTTACCGAAACGGAAAACGACGCAAAGGCAGCCATTAACTTCCTTAAAAGTGCAAATGCCGGCAGAGCAACCTTCCAGCCTGTTTCCTCAGTCAAGGGTAAAGCACTTCAGGAGGAAGGCCTTGACGATTGCTACGGATATATTGATATCGCAATTAATCTTCTGGCCTATGACAGCAAATACAGCGAAATCATTTCTTCCCTTCTCGGTAAAACAGTTATTGCCGAGGATTTAAGCTGTGCTATTGCTATCGGTAAAAAATATTCCCACCGCTTCAAGATTGTTACTCTTGACGGTCAGGTTGTAAACCCCGGTGGCTCAATGACCGGTGGCTCTGCTATTCAGAATATCGGTATTCTTTCCCGAGGCAATGAAATCGAAAAGCTCAAGGAAAAGGAAAAAGAGCTTACCTCTGCTGTCAATGAGCTTCAGAGCAAGTATGACAAACTTGAAGAGGAGCTTTCACATATCAGCCGTGAGCTTGAAAGCGAAAAAGAAAGTCTTCTCGCTGCCCAGGAGGAAAAAATCCGTCTTGAAGGTCAGTTCAATCTTATCTGTGAGCAGTTCTACACAGCAAAAAGCGGAGTGGACGAGCTTATGGGTGAAAAGAACAGTGCCGATGAAAGAATCGCCCGCATTCAGCTTTCCTGCGATGAAGCCTCGGAAAAAGTGCGTGAGCTTACAAAGACTATTGAGGAGAAAGAAGCTGAGGGTGAGTCTCTCGGCAAAAAGAGAAGTGAGCTTTCCGAAAGAAGAGAAGAAATCGCTTTAGAAATTTCCCGTCTCAATATGGATATCCACGGTGCTGACAAGGACCTTGCGGCCCGTCAGCAGGCTCTCAATTTCCTTAAGGCAAGACTTATTGACCACGAGGACAAGGACAAGCAGCTTGATTATGAAATTGAAGCACTGAAGAAGAGAAACGCTGACATTGAAAAAGAAATTGAGGCTCTTACTCTTCTTGTTGAAAGCATCCGTACCGAAATTGAAAAGTCCCGTCAGGAGATTTTATCCCTGCAGAAAAAGAGAAGTGATGAAGAGGAGCGTTCCTCAAAGCTTCGTCTCACTGAAAGGTCAAAGAGTGCCGAAAGAGAAAAAATCAGCGGTGAGCTTGCCCGTCTCGAGGAAAGAAAAGAGACAATGAACAAGGATTACGAGGATACTCTCTCAAAGCTATTTGAGGAATATCAGCTTACAAAGCGTGAGGCTGAGGCTGTTGCAGAGCGTCCCGAGGATCCCAAGGGTGCACAGAAGAGACTTCACGAAATCAAAGGCTCGATCCGTGCTCTCGGTTCGGTAAATGTCGGTGCTATCGAAGAATATAAGGAAGTAAGCGAGCGCTATGAGTTTATGTCGACCCAAGTAGGTGATGTCGAAAAGAGCAAAAAAGAGCTTATCCGACTCATCGGTGAGCTTACGGATAAAATGTCTACTCAGTTCAGAGAGCAGTTTACAAAAATCAACCATAATTTCAATGAAACCTTCTGCGAGCTTTTCGGCGGTGGTAAGGCCGAGCTTATCCTCGAGGATCCCGCTGATGTTCTTGAAAGTAACATTGATATCAAATTACAGCCTCCGGGCAAAAACGTTAAACGTCTTGACTCACTTTCAGGCGGTGAAAAGGGACTTTCAGCCATTGCGCTTCTCTTTGCAATTATGAAGGTTAACCCCGCACCCTTCTGTATTTTCGACGAGGTTGAGGCGGCTCTTGATGACGTTAACGTAACCCGTTATGCACAGTATGTAAGACGAATGACCGAAAACACACAGTTTATTCTCATCACTCACCGCAGAGGTACAATGGAAGAGGCTGATATGCTTTACGGCATAACAATGCAGGAGCAGGGTGTTTCAAAGCTTCTTGAGCTGAAAACCGCTGAGCTTGCAAAAACACTTGGAATTACTGAATAAGGAGTAAAACAGATGGGTATTTTTAAAAAGTTCGGGTTCGGACTTAAAAAGACAAGAGAAGGTATGACAGGCAGAATCGAGGACGTTCTCGGAGCATACGAGGAAATCACCGACGATTTGTTTGACGACCTTGAGGAAGCTCTCATTATGGGCGACGTAGGTGTTAAGACAGCTACGGATATAGTTGAAGAGTTACGTAAAAGAGTCAATAAAAACGAGGTTCGCAACCCCAAGCACGCAAAGATGATTATTGCTGATATCGTTGCTGATATGATTGACGGCGGTGAGGATATGGGACTTATCACCATTCCCTCTATCATTCTTGTAATCGGTGTAAACGGTGTAGGTAAAACCACAACCATCGGCAAGCTTGCCGCTATGTACAAAAAGGAAGGTAAAAAGGTTATCCTCGGTGCAGCCGATACCTTCCGTGCAGCCGCTATTGAGCAGCTTGAGGTATGGGCAGACAGAGCCGGAGTTGACATTGTAAAGCATAAAGAGGGTGCTGACCCTGCCGCTGTTGTCTACGACACTATCAGTGCAGGTATTTCCCGTGATTGCGATATAATTATCTGCGACACGGCTGGCAGACTCCATAACAAGAAAAACCTTATGGACGAGCTTGCTAAGATTTACCGTGTTGTTGAAAAAGAGCTTCCCTATGCTGACCGTGAAATTCTTCTCGTTCTCGATGCCACAACAGGTCAGAATGCCGTTAACCAGGCAAAGGAATTTATGAATGTTGCCGAGCTTACGGGTATTGCTCTTACAAAGCTTGACGGTACCGCAAGAGGCGGTGTCGTTCTCGCAATTAAAAACGAGCTTAAGCTTCCTGTTAAGTTTATCGGTGTCGGTGAGCAGATTGACGATCTTCAGCCCTTCAAGCCAAAGGTTTTCGCAAAGGCTCTCTTTGAGGATACATCAAGCGTTGAGGAGGAATGAGAATGAAAATTCTTATAGCCACCCATAATAAGCATAAGCTTACTGAAATGTCCCGTATTCTTTCACCTATGGGTTACGAGGTTGTTAACGATACAGATATCGGTATTGAGCTTACGGATGTTGAGGAAACGGGTACAACCTTTATGGAAAACGCCCGTATTAAATCCGAAAGCGGATGTAAGGAAAGCGGACTTATCTGTATTGCCGATGACAGCGGACTTTGTGTCGATGCCTTAGGCGGTGAGCCGGGGGTTTATTCGGCACGCTACAGCGGTGTACACGGAGATGACGAGGGCAACATTATGAAGCTTCTTGAAAAGCTTGAAGCTGTACCCGACGAAAAAAGAATAGCGCATTTTGCCTGCGCAATCTGCGTGAGCTTTCCTGACGGCAAGGAAATCATCGCCGAGGGTAAATGCCACGGTAAAATCGGCTATGAAAAGAAGGGCGAAAACGGCTTCGGTTATGACCCCGTGTTTATGGTAGGGGACAGAAGTCTTGCCGAAATGACCGCTGAGGAAAAGGATGCTATCAGCCACAGAGGCAATGCACTTAAAGAGCTTCAGCTTAAATTCGGAAAAGAGGAATAAATATGTATCCTTCAGCTGTTGAGGCTATGCTTCTTTTTGAAGAAGGTAAACAAAAGGAAGCGGTTGCTTTTCTTGAAGAGTTCGTAAAAAAGTCAAAGAAAAAAGATTTGGAAAAAATTCAGGTTTATGAGCATCTTATCAGATTTAAGAGAGAGCTTGGTATAGCCTATTCCGATGAAGCCGAGTATCTTATGAAATGCTCATCCCTTGACTTGTTCGGTGATACGCTTTTTTTCATCGGCTCTCATCTTCTGAAAAACGGAGATAAAGAGAATGCAATTAAATATTTTAATACATTTATACTTTGTACCTACGATTGGGACGAATATGCCGGGGCGATGGGCTTTTATGATGAATGGCTTGCGGTAAAGAAAATGACCGCTCTTAACAAAAATAAAAAAACAGATGAAACAGACCTTCACAGCAAATGCAATTTCGGTGAAAATATTGATGTTTTGAGCGAAAAAGAAAAGGAGTTTGTTCTCTGTGACGGCTTCGTAAGCGAAGTTAATTCGGGCGGATTTGAAGCATATTTTTCCACGGATTATTCAAGGCATTGTGTAATAACTGCCGAATATCTTGAAAAGAACAAATCAAAAATTTATCCGAGGATGCTGAAAAAAGCTATTTCACTTTTCCCTGCGGGCTTTGATTTTTCCGACCCATGCGCAACAGAGGATTATCTTGACGAGCACGAAAAGATTCTTGAGAAGTTTGAAAAATTAGAAGAAAAAATATACGAAAGCACAGAAGATATAGATTTAATTTTAGAAAGATTAGAGGAGCAGATTAAATGACAGGTAAAGAAAGAGCAGCATTCAGAGCGCAGGCTAACCACCTTGAACCTCTTTTTCAGGTAGGCAAGGGCGGCATGTCCGATGCTCTCATAAAACAGACAGATGATGCACTCCGAGCCCGTGAGCTTATTAAGGTCAAGGTTCTTCTGGAATCATCATCAATAACCCCCAGACAGACAGCCGACGAACTCGCTGCTGCCACAGGTGCCGAGGTTATTCAGGTTATCGGCGGTGTAATTGTTCTTTACAGAGAAAGCCCGGAGCTTAAGGAAAAGGCACTCAAAAAGGAACAGAATAAAAAAAAGGCTGCAAAGCTTCAAAGAGAAAAGCAGCTTGCTTTAAGAAAAGAAAAAAATAAAAAGTTCGCATTCAAAGGTGCAAAGAAAGGCTGATTATAATGCGTATCGGTGTTTTCGGCGGTACCTTTAATCCCGTTCATAAGGGACATAAAAAATTAGCCGAGGAAATTAAATTAAGGGCAAGGCTTGACAAAATCATTATTATGCCCACCTTTACCTCTCCTCATAAGGTCGGACATGACCTCGCTGACGGAAAAGACAGATTTGAAATGTGCCGTCTTATGTTCTGTGAGGATTATTACTCCGTCAGTGACATTGAGCTTCTGAGAGAGGGTAAAAGCTATACTGTTGATACTATGACGGCTCTTAAGAAGCTTTATCCCGAGGATGATTTGTTCCTTATTGTCGGCTCGGATATGCTTTTATGCTTTGATAAGTGGTTCAGATATGAGGATATCCTTTCAATGGCAACTCTTTGCGTTGCCTCACGTCTTGACAGTATATCCTCTGAGGATTTGTCCCGTTATGCTTCTGAGGTATTGGGCCTTGACAGTGAGAGAGAGGAAATAATCCTTGCTGATATTGAGCCCTTTGAGTGCAGCTCGACTCAGGTAAGAGATTCTCTTAAAGAGGGGACAGATGTAAGAATTTTTGTCTCAGACAAGGTTTACGATTATATGAGGCTTAATCTTCTTTATGAAGGTCCTTATATGGAATATAAGAGACTTTTAAGGGAAAAGCTCGACGATTACCGCTTTTTACATTCTTTGAATGTAGCTGAAAGTGCGGTTTCTCTTGCATTTAAGTACGGAGCTGATGAGGAAAAAGCATACTTCGCAGGTCTTCTTCACGATATAATGAAAAATGAAAATGACGAAGAAATGTTGAAATGTATCGCGAAAGGTGGTATAATATTAAGCCGTACTGAAAAAGCAAACTCGAAGCTGTGGCACGCTATGGCAGGGGAGGCTTATTTGAGGGAAGAGCTTGGTGTTACCGATGAAGAAATCCTTTCAGCCGTACGCTATCATACAACGGGAAAAGCGGGTATGAGCCTTTTTGATAAGATTATCTATGTGGCTGATTATATCTCCGCCGAAAGAAATTATCCCGATGTGGATGTTATGAGACAGCTTTCTTTTGAAAAAGGACTCGACGAGGCTTGTCTTTATTCTTTAAAGTATACTCTTAAAGCGCTTTCCGAAAAAGAGACAGCCATCCATCCCGACAGCCTCAGCTTTTATAATGAACTTGTAATAAATAAAGGAGAAAACTATGACAGAGCTTGAACTTTCCAAAGAAATAGTTAAAGTCCTTGATAAGAAAAAGGCAATTGACATCAAGGTTATCGAAATTACCGAGCATTCCATTGTTGCCGATTATTTCGTTATTGCCTCGGGTACATCGAATACCCACGTTAAATCTCTTGCTGATGAGGTTGAATACGAGCTGAGTCAGCAGGGCGTTGAGCCTCACCATATCGAAGGCAGAGCCACAGGCTGGATACTGCTCGATTATACGGGTGTTCTCGTTCATGTTTTCACAGGCGAAAGCCGTGATTATTATAATCTTGAACGCTTATGGCAGGATGCAAAAACAGTTGATATTTCCGATGTAATTACGGAAGACTGATTATTAAAATAAGTAAATTAATTAAACGGAGTGATAAATTTGAATTACGATTTCAGAAATGCCGAAACAAAATGGCAAAAGAAATGGGAAGACTCAGGTGTATTTGAAGCACAGGATAATTCCGACAAAAAGAAGTTCTATGCTCTTGTTGAGTTCCCTTACCCCAGCGGTGCAGGTATGCACGTCGGTCACATCAAGGCTTATTCAGGTCTTGAGGTAATTTCAAGAAAACGCAGAATGGAAGGCTATAATGTTCTTTTCCCCATCGGCTTTGATGCTTACGGTCTTCCCACTGAAAACTATGCTATCAAAAACGGCATTCATCCCCGTCAGGTTACTGACACCAATATCGCAAAATTCACAAGTCAGCTTAAAAGAGTAGGCTTTTCCTTCGATTGGAACAGAGTTGTTGACACAACTGAGGAAGGCTATTATAAGTGGACACAGTGGATTTTTCTCAAGATGTTCGAAAACGGTCTTGCTTTCAGAGACAAGACTCTCGTAAACTACTGTCCCTCCTGTAAGGTTGTTCTTTCCAATGAAGACTCTCAGGGAGGCAAGTGTGATATCTGCCATAGCGACATTGTGCAGAAGTCAAAGGATGTATGGTATCTCCGCATCACCGAATATGCCGACAAGCTTCTTGAAGGTCTTAAAGAGGTTGACTATCTTCCCAACGTTAAGCTTCAGCAGGAAAACTGGATCGGTAAGTCAACGGGTGCATTCGTTAACTTCACAGTTAAAAATACAGAAGAAACTCTTCGCATTTATACAACCCGTCCCGACACACTTTTCGGTGTAACCTTTATGGTTATGGCTCCCGAGCATCCCTTACTCGATAAGTATAAGGATATGATTTCCAATTTCGCAGACGTTGAAAATTACAGAAGCGAATGTGCAAAGAAAACCGAATTCGAAAGAACACAGCTTGTTAAAGACAAGACCGGTGTAAAGCTTGACGGCTTTGTTGCAATCAATCCCGTTAACGGCAAGGAAATTCCCATCTTCATTTCTGACTATGTTATGATGGGCTACGGTACCGGCGCTATTATGGCTGTTCCTGCCCACGACCAGAGAGACTATGACTTCGCAAAGAAGTTCGGTGTTGACATCATCGAGGTTATCAAGGGCGGAGATATGGACGTAGAAGCTTATACCGGTGACGGTGAAATGGTCAACTCCGATTATCTTAACGGCTATACAGATAAAAAGTCATCTATCGCACGTATTCTTGAAGAGCTTGAAAAGAAGGGTATCGGCGAAAGCGGTGTTCAGTATAAAATGAAGGACTGGGCGTTCAACCGTCAGCGTTATTGGGGCGAGCCTATTCCCATTGTCCATTGCGAAAAGTGTGGTATGGTTGCTGTTCCTTATTCTGAGCTTCCTCTCAAGCTTCCCGAGGTTGAAAACTTTGAACCCGGTCAGGACGGTGAAAGTCCTCTTGCAAAGATCGAATCCTTTGTTAACTGCACCTGTCCCAAGTGCGGCGGCGCAGCAAAGAGAGAGACAGACACAATGCCTCAGTGGGCAGGCTCATCCTGGTACTTCCTTCGTTATATCGATCCTCATAACGATAACGAGCTTGCAAATATGGATAAGCTTAAGTATTGGATGCCCGTTGACTGGTATAACGGCGGTATGGAGCACGTTACCCGTCATCTTATCTATTCCCGTTTCTGGCATAAGTTCCTTTATGACATCGGTGCAGTTCCATGTGCTGTGCCTTATGCAAAGAGAACAGCCCAGGGTCTTATTCTCGGACCTGACGGCGTAAAGATGAGTAAGTCACGCGGTAATGTTATCGACCCCAACGAGGTTGTTGATGTTTACGGTGCAGATGTTCTTCGTACATATGTACTCTTTATGGGTGACTATGAGCAGGCTGCTCCCTGGTCAGAAAGCTCAGTTAAGGGCTGTAAGCGCTTTGTTGACCGTATCTGGAATCTTCAGGAAATTCTTACTGACGGTGACGAATATTCTGCCGAGCTTTCTTCATCCTTCCACAAGACAGTTAAAAAGGTTACCGAAGATATCGAAGCACTCAAATATAACACAGCTATCGCTGCTCTTATGACTCTCCTCAACGGTGTTTATAACAAGGGATCAATCAATAAGGCAGAGCTTAAAACACTTCTTCTTCTTGTGAATCCCTTTGCTCCTCACGTAACTGAGGAAATCAATTCCATTGTTTTTGCTGACAGCGGAATGCTCGCTGAAACTCAGTGGCCCACCTTTGATGAAGCAAAGTGCGTTGACGATGAAATCGAAATCGTTGTTCAGATCAACGGTAAGGTTAAGGTAAAAATCAATGTTGCCGCTGATATTGAAGCTGCTGATGCAATTGCACTTGCAAAGGCTGATGAAAAGATTGCTTCTGAAATCGCAGGTAAAACAATTGTCAAGGAGCTTTATGTCAAGGGAAGACTCGTAAATATTGTTGTAAAATAAGATAAATTATCGTTTTTTTCTCAAAAAAATTAAAAAACGGTGCAAATATCTTGTTATTGTTTGAAAAATTCTCTTGACAACTGCAATTCTATAATGTATAATATTTTTCGTATCCTTAACGGAAATATACCCCTGCTAACAGGTAAGGGAGGGAAATATAAATGAGTCAGGTAAAAGTTAAAGAGAACGAGTCACTCGACAGCGCTCTCAGACGTTTTAAGAGACAGACTTCACGCGATGGTATCATTCAGGAAGTTCGTAAAAGAGAACACTATGAAAAGCCTTCAGTAGCAAGAAAAAAGAAGTCTGAAGCTGCTCGTAAGCGTAAATTTAAGTAATTGAATTGCAAAAATCACCCGAGGGCTTAATACCTTTGGGTGATTTTTTTACTTTTTGCTAAAGGAAGGTAATACCTATGATTAACAAACTTAAAGCATATCTTAAAGAAAAGGGTAGTGCTGCACTTATTATGAGTGAAGAAAACATCTGCTATTTCACTTCTTTCCATTCAACCAACGGTTATCTTCTTGTAACAGGGGATGAGGCCTATTTTCTTACGGACTCCCGTTACATTGAGGCGGCGCAGAATAAAATCACAAGCTGTGACGAAATTTTGCAGATCAAATCAATGGAATCCGACCTTGTACCTCTCCTTAAAAAGCTTGACATTAAAAAGCTTGAAACCGAAAGCGAAAGAATAACAGTTTCAAGATTCAACGAAGTAAAGAAGCTTTTTGATTTTACCGAAATCATCTGTGACGGTGAGCTTGATAAGGCTGTCAGTGAAATAAGAACTGTTAAAAATAAAGCTGAAACAGCAAAGATTGTCAAGGCACAGAGAATTGCCGAAAAAGCCTTTGATTATATTTTAGGCTTTATTTCTACTGATAAAACCGAAAAAGAGGTTGCTCTTGAGCTTGAATATTTTATGCTTAAAAACGGCGCTGACGGTCTTTCCTTTGAAACCATCTGTGTCAGCGGTAAAAACAGCTCACTTCCTCACGGTGTTCCCACGGATAAAAAAATCGAAAACGGTGATTTTATTACTATGGACTACGGTGCAACAACTGAGTTCTATCATTCCGATATGACAAGAACTGTTGCAGTAGGCGAGGTTTCCTCAAAGCAGATTGAGGTTTATGAAACTGTACTCAATGCACAGCTGGCAGGCCTTGAGGCTGTAAAGCCAGGTGTGAACTGCAAGGATGTTGATGCGCTTTCGAGAAAGATTATCTCTGACAAGGGTTACGGTGATTTCTTCGGACACGGTCTCGGACACGGTGTCGGTGTTGAAATTCACGAGCTGCCTTCTCTTAATCCTTCAAGCAAGGCTGTTCTTAAGGAAGGCCATATTGTGACTGTTGAGCCCGGTATTTATCTTCCCGGTGAATTCGGCGTAAGAATTGAGGATATGGCTCTTGTTACTGCCGAAGGAAACAGAAATCTCACCGAGTGCGAAAAGAAGCTTATTGTTTTATAATTGTTATTTAAGGTGGTATATTGATGCCAATGTATGAAAACAGAACTGAACAGGAAAAGGCTCTTCTTGTAAGCGTGGACACAGGTGAATTTGACGCTGAAGCCTCTATTGATGAGCTTGAGGAGCTTGCATATACCGCCGGTGCACAGGTTGTCGGCAAGGTGATACAAAAAAAGGAAGTCCCCGAAAAGGCTACCTTTGTCGGTGTTGGTAAGCTCGCAGAGATTATTACCTTTTGTCGCAGCAGTGAGGTTGATCTTCTTATTTTTGACAGTGAGCTTTCTCCGTCTCAGCAAAGAAACCTTGAAAAGCTTACCTCAGTAAGAGTTATTGACCGCACGATGCTTATTCTTGATATTTTTGCTATGAGAGCAAGAACGAGCGAGGGTAAGCTTCAGGTAGAGCTTGCCCAGCTTAAATATCAGCTTCCCCGACTTGCAGGTCAGGGTACATCACTTTCAAGACTTGGTGGCGGTATCGGTACAAGAGGCCCCGGTGAAACCAAGCTTGAAAGCGACAAAAGACATATAAGACGAAGAATACAGAAGCTCCAGGAAGAGCTTGAGCATCTCGAAAAACGACGCAATCAGATGCGAAAGAGAAGAGAAAAGGACGGAGTGCAGACTGTAGCCATCGTCGGCTATACCAATGCAGGAAAGTCAACTCTTATGAATGCACTGACAGATGCAGGTGTCCTTGCCGAAAACAAGCTTTTCGCTACGCTCGACCCAACATCAAGAGCTCTAACCCTTCCCGACGGCAGACAGGTTATGCTTGTTGATACAGTTGGTCTGATCCGCCGCCTTCCTCATAAATTGGTTGAGGCATTCAAATCTACTCTCGAGGAGGCTGCTCAGGCGACAATTATTCTCAATGTCTGTGATGCTTCCGATGAGCATAGTGCAGAGCATTTAGAGGTTACAAAAAATCTTCTTGAGGAGCTTGGCTGTACAGGAAAGCCAATTATTTCGGTTATGAATAAATGTGACCTTGTGGGGGACATTTATTCGATGCCCACCTTCGGTAAAACCGTAATGATTTCTGCTCTCGAGGGTAAAGGCTTTGATGAGCTTCTTGAGGCTATTCTTAAGGAGCTTCCTCCGACGAGAAGAAAGGCCGAATTTCTTATTCCTTTTTCAGCGGGAGCAGTCGCAGCAAGAATAAGAAAAGAGGGTGTGGTTGAATTTGAAGAATACCGTGATGACGGTCTTTATATGAAAGCCACCGTTGAAATCAGTCTTATAAATGAAATCAAGGATTATCTTCTGTAGGCATGGAGAAGGTGTGCATAAAGCCGCCGAGCTCATTTGAGCATATATCCCCGCCTATTACGACTCCTTCATATACAAGAATGTTTCCTCTTATTATTCCGTCGGTGTCTTCATAGCCCGGGTAATTAAGTATGTCATAGCTCCACATTTTGACTCTTGCGCCCTTGTATTTTTCAAGGTCAAGATTCTGCTGACGTTGAATATCGTTGTAATCCTCATAGGTTTCGTCGAACTCAGAGGGAATTATAACCTCCTTTACAAGGACGGGATTTTCATCAATTTTCCAGCCGAATTGTGAAAAGAAGGTCATTCTTTCCTTATGTGTTTCGGCTTTCATTGTGATTGTGTCGATATTGCTTGCGGGCAATGCTTTGTTTTTTGCAACGGACATTATCGCACCTATCGAAAGGGCGCAGACGAGCAGTACACAGAGCGCAATTTTTATTGCCTTATCGGATTTTACGGAAACAACAAACATAATTTTATCCACCAATCATTATTTCTTTGATAAAATTATATGTTTGAATTATAAAGTTAGAACTTACAACTCATCTAAAGGATGTGTCTTATGGATTTTATCCCTTACAATTCACGCAATACTCTTCATAAAAGTAAATTCGGCGCTCTTAAAGAGGATGAAAGCATAGTTTTCAAGGTTATTATGCCTCGTTCCTTCGGTGTTACCGGTGTTGACCTTGTAATTAAAAGCGATAAGGGCGACTATGAATATCTTCCTTTGAAATGGTTTTCTATGGAAGGTGATAATGAGGAATGGTGGGCACTCGGCTACACGGCAAAAAGGCCTGATATTTACTTTTATCATTTTGAATATGATACTGCCTGGGGCAGAAGCTTCATAAAACATAGCGGAAACTGTCTCGGTAAGGTGTCCTCCGGTGACGAGGATTGGCAGCTTTCTGTTTATTCAAAGGATTTTTCAACACCTGACTGGCTTAAGGGTGGGCTGTTTTACCAAATTTTTCCTGACCGTTTTAATTTTTCGGGTGAAGAAAAAAAAGGTGTGCCCGTTGACCGTAAGCTTCGTGATGATATTTTTGGTGAGCCTGAATGGAAGCCGACAAATGATGGCAAGGTGCTTAATAACGATTATTTTCAGGGTGACCTTAAGGGAATTGAGGAAAAGCTTGATTATATATCATCTCTCGGTGTTACCTGTCTTTATCTTAATCCTATTTTTGAAGCACAGAGCAACCACAGATACGATACCTCCGATTATAGCAAAATAGACCCTCTTTTAGGCTCGGAAAATGACCTTATTTCCCTTTGTGAAAAAGCAAGGGAAAAGGGAATTTCCGTAATCGTTGACGGTGTATTCAGCCATACGGGTGATGACAGTATTTATTTTAATAAATATGGCAGATACAACTCCGTCGGTGCTTATCAGTCTCAAAAATCTCCATATTACAGCTGGTACAAATTTATAAACCATCCTGACAAGTATCATTCCTGGTGGGGAATCAGTATCCTTCCCGAGGTAATTGAAGAATCAGAGGGCTTTCTTGATTTTATTACCGGTGAAAACGGTATTGCAAGAAAATGGCTCAGAGCCGGCGTAAGAGGCTGGAGACTCGATGTTGCCGACGAATTACCCGATGTTTTTCTTGACCGCTTCAGAGCTGCTGTTAAGGCAGAAAATCCCGAGGCGCTTGTTCTCGGTGAGGTATGGGAGGATGCTTCAAATAAATTCAGCTACGGTGAAAGACGGCGCTATTTCGGTGGCAGACAGCTTGATTCCGTTATGAATTATCCTTTTGCCGATGCCATAAATTCCTTTATTCGCACAGGCAGGGTTGAAGGCTTTTCAGATAAGATTCTTACTATTCTTGAAAATTATCCCAAGTGTACTGTTGATGTTCTTATGAATCATATCGGCACTCACGATACAATGAGAGCAATTACTCAGCTTGCAGGTGAAAGCTGTGAATACAGAGACAGAAGCTGGCAAAGTAAAACCCGTCTCACAGCCGAACAGTATGAAAAGGGTGTAAGGCTTCTCAGGCTTGCAGCTGTTATTCAGTATACACTTCCCGGTGTGCCTTCCCTTTATTACGGTGATGAGGCAGGTATGGAGGGCTACAAGGACCCCTTTAATCGTTATTGCTATCCCTGGGGCAAGGAAAACAGAGAGCTTATTGATTTTTACCGCAGTCTCGGCGGTGTAAGAAAAAGCTGTTCCTGCCTTAAGGAAGGGGAATACAGAACTGTTTCTGAAATGCTGGGCTGTCTTGCTTTTGAAAGAAAGGACACAAGGGACAGCATTTTGGTAATAGTAAATCGTAATGAACACGAAATAGATTATTATCTGCCCAATGAATGGTGTAATTCAAGGGCAGTTTTCGGTGGCACAATGCAGGGACAAAGTGTTAAGCTTGGTCCGCTTGATGCCGTAATACTTAAAAAGGAGAATTATTATGAGTGACTGGACCGAAGTTAAAATCAGTGTGAATGCTGACGATGTTGAAAGGGCGGGGGATATAGCTTCGATGGTTGTGCCCTACGGTATTTATATCGAGGATTACCGTGACCTTGAGGCTGAAGCCTGGGAAATAGCACATATTGACCTTATTGACGAAGAGCTTCTCGGTAAGGACAGAACTAAAGCAATCATCCACGTTTATATTTCACCTGAGGAAAACCCTGCGGAGGCCGTTGCTTTTCTTCGTGAGCGTTTTACTGCTGAGGGTATTGAAAACGAAATTATTCTCAATGAATGTAAAAACGAGGACTGGGAAAATAACTGGAAGCAGTATTTTCATCCTATTCCCGTAGGTGAAAAGCTTCTCATAAGACCTACCTGGGAGGATGAGTTTGAAGCAGGTGACCGTAAGGTGCTTAATATTGAGCCGGGACTTGCTTTCGGTACGGGCACACATGAAACAACCCGTCTTTGTCTCGAAACTCTTGAAAAGCATATAAACGAAGACACAACGGTTCTTGATATCGGCTGCGGCAGCGGTATACTTTCAATAGCTGCGCTTCTTCTCGGTGCAAAGGAGGTAACCGGTGTTGATATTGACGCACTTGCAGTGAAAACTGCCATCGAAAACGGCGAAGCGAATGATTTTTATCCGCCTAAGTATAACATTCTTCAGGGCAATCTTACCGACAAGGTCAGTGGAAAATTTGATGTGGTTGTTGCAAATATTGTCGCTGATGTAATCATACTTTTCTGTAAGGATGTTGCTTCCTTTATGAAGGACGGTGCTGTGTTTATTACCTCGGGTATCATTGACACAAGAGAGCAGGATGTTATTGACGCGTTCGATAAATACGGCTTTAAGATTGAGGCAAGACATACCGAAGGCGGTTGGGTGTGCTTCGAGTGCAGTAAAAAATAATTTTTGATGCAGGTGTTCTGACGAATACCTGTATTTTTGTTATAATTAAAGAGAACCGACTTTCGTTGATCGGTTCTCTTTTTTTAGGTCTTTAATTTAAAACTTATTTTGTTTTCACTTTGACTACTTTTGAATAACTGCTGTAAATTTTTGCTTTCCCTGCAAGCTTATATGCTCTTACCTTAAAGAAGTAATTCTTTTTGTTTTTAAGTCCCTTTTTTGTCATGCTAAGATTAGCGACGCCTTCTTCGTTTGAGACGGATTTGAATTTACCGTTTTTATCGGCTGACATATAAACAATGTAACCGTCCGCACCCTTTTGCTTTGTCCAGGAAAGCTTTACCCTTCCTTTTTCACCGACAGCCTTGAGTAATGGCGCCGAGGGCGAGGTCGCAGTTGTAAAATATCCCGTGGCATCCGACCATATTTTATTTTTACCGGACTTAATATATGCCTTGATCTTGAATTTATAGACCGTAGCTTTCTTTAAGCCGGTGAACTTGAAGGCTGTTTTTGCGGTTGTTTCGGTGTATTGCAGCTTTCCCTTTGAGTTGTAAATGTAAATTTTGTATCCGTTGGCTCCTTTGACAGCCGACCATTTAAGCTTGATAGCGGAAGCCGATGTATCTGCTGTGAGTTTTCCGGGCTTGTCAGGGACAACCTTGTAGGTGAGCTTTTTCGAGCCTGAATAATTGCCCTTGAAGGTTACTGTGACAGTGTATGTACCTGCAGCCTTTGAGATTTTAGGATATGTAAGGATATAATCACTGTTTTTCTTTAATGAGATGCCCTTACTGTCCTTAACTGTTACATCGGGAACACAGTTTTTTCCATTATAGGTAAATTTGTCCGCTGCAAGTGTGACTTGAGATATTGCATAAATATTTCTTTTCTCTGAATATGAACAGTTTTTGCAATATCTTAATGAAAGACCGTCTTTTTTCATTGTTGCTTTTTCTGCCGGAACATCTGAAAAAATATGTCCTGACTTTTTAATAATCTCTGAGTAGGTGTTTCCGCAATCACATCTGTAGATTGTTTTTCCGTCAGCTGTACAGGATGCGGGTGTAACGGTTTTCTTATGCTCATGGACATGAGGCTCACCGAGATAATGGATGGTTGCCTTTGATAAAACACTTTTATTGTTTTCTGCAATAGATATGCTGTTCCATTCTGCCTTCGAGCCTGCATAATAAATGTTTTTTACTGAAGAACAGTTGAAGGCATCAGTGTTTATGGTTGTGAGTGTTTTCGGAATATACAGGCTTTCAATACTGTAGCAGTTGAAGAAAGCATTTGAGCTGATTGTTTTCATACCTGCGGAAAGTCTTACCTCCTTGAGTGCGTAGCAGGAGGAGAAGGTGAAGGAGCTGAGAGTTGTAAGACTGCTCGGCAAAGTTATGCTTGAAAGCTTACTGCATCCGCTGAAAACAGAGGTGCCGAGGGAGCGGATACTGTTAGGCAAGGTTATGCTGACAAGAGACGTACAATCCGTAAAAGCATTTGAGCTGATCTGTGACACACTGTTGGGAAGCTTGACTGTTGTCAGACTCTTACAGCCGTTAAAGCAGTTAGCACCGATTTTTGTAAGCTTACTGCAATTGCTCATATCGACAGTTTTAAGCGCTGTGCTTTTATAAAAGGTATGGTTTCCAAGCTCTTCTACAGTATAAGGTAAAGTGACGCTTTCAACGGTTTTATTGTTTTCAAAGGCAGGTCTTACAACAGAGGTTACGGGATAACCGCCCATATAAGAAGGGACATATACAGAAGTTCCCGTTCCGAGGTATTTTACGAACATTGCCTCTGAATATTCTTTCTCATACTGGTATATGAGATTGTGTGTATAAACCTCACCCGCCAGGGCGTTGGTCGTAAACAGAAAGATGAACAGAGAAAGAATAATACCGTGTAAAAGCTTTATCGATATTCTTTTCATTCTAAATCCTCCTTTTTATTTTATGCCATCTTCTGAACTTCCTCAATTGGACCTCTGAAGCATTCTTCTTTTACGGGAATTTCTCCGCTCACGTCCTTAAGGAAGGAGTTATATTTCATTTTCTTGAGATTTACTGAGAGCTGATACTTTGTGACAAGCTCAATGACCATTTCTCTCTTGCAGCGGTTTTTCCTTGCAGTAAAGGATGTAAAGATAATTTCTGCAGCAGCCTTGGGTGAAATACCCTTGAGTGTGATTTCAATTTTGCCCTTAAGCTTTTTGATTTCAGCATTGGCGGCTTTTCCGTTTACCTTTATGCTGATATCGGATGCGTCGGTGATATCTTCAAAAACGAGAGTGTAATTTCTTCTTGCCGGAACTGTTGAGCAGTTTCCTTCTGCAGGACAGATATTAAAGATGAGCTCTCTGTTTCTTTCGGCGACGGTGTATTTAGTAATTGCGAAATTACCGTTTTTGAATTCGTTGCTGATTCCGTCGTCTTCATAAAGCTCAAAGCTGTTATTTCCTCTGTAAATACGAAGGATCATATCCTTAGGGTTGTCGCTTGAATTATCTCTGTCGTTGGCTGAAAGAGGAATGATTGCACCCTCCTTTGCAAGAACAGGAATACTTTCAATACCGCGATACATAGTAATCATCTGACCGCCGTTATAAATTGCACCGGTGTAAATATCGGTCCATCTTCCTTCGGGAAGCCATACCTTTACAGAAGCGAGGAAGGTTTTTGGATCTGCCTTCTGCGTGATGGGAGCAACGAGAAGCTCTGAGCCGAATAAGTACTGATTTCTGACCTTATAAGCTTCGGGTGCTTCTGGATATTCATAATACATAGGCTCGCAGAGGGCGATACAGTGCTTATGTGTGCGATAGTTCATGGAGTAAAGATAGGGGATGAGAGCGTGACGCTGACGAAGGCAGGAGGTTGCAATTGCCTCGGCCTGGAAATTATGCTTCCAGGGCTCCTTGCCCATAAATTCGTTGCTTGTGGAGTGAAGTCTCATAATCGGATTGTAAAGACCGTACTGCACCCAACGTGTATAAAGCTCGTCATCTTTGCTGCACATCTGATGACCGCCTATATCGTGGCTCCACCAGGTGTAGCCGATGTTTGCGGCTGTGTTTGTGAAGTAAGGCTGGAAATCGAGACTTTCCCAGTTGATAAAGGTATCGCCCGAGAAACCGAGGGGATATCTGTGTGAGCCGACCTCAGCAAAACGTGAAAGAATAAGAGGTCTTTTTTCTCCTGTTTCATTAGCGAGGGTGTGATAATGATTGAGAGCCCAGAGGGGATCAAGGTTTTTAAGTTTTGTATTTTTACCTTGCTGCCAGTCTATCCACCAAAAATCCACGCCGTCATCTTCATAAGGCTTGTGAACAAGATTGAAGTAAGCATCGATATATTTCGGATCGGTGAAGTCAAATTCGATTCTTTTCTTTGTCGTGGGATCAACACCCATTGCCTTTGCAACATCCTCATACATATCTTCAAAGAAACGGATGCCTTGTGCAGGGTGAAGGTTTACGGTAATTCTGAGGTTCCTTTCCTTAAGCCACTTGAGAAAGCCTTTATAATCAGGGAAAAGCTCAGTATTCCAGCTGTAGCCTGTCCAGCCGTCACCCTGAAAAATGAAATCAGTGGTGTTTGGAAGAAGAGATTTCTTTGAGCCGATATTTCCGAATCGCTCCTTGACATCAACCCAGTGCCAGTCCATATCAATTGTTGCAACAGTAAGCGGAATTTCCTTTTCAATGAATTTTTCCATAAGGTCAATATATTCCTGCTGACTATATGCCTTATATCTGCTCCACCAGTTACCGAGACAGTAACGGGGAACAAGAGGTACCTGACCGCAAAGAGAGAAGAAATCCTTCAGACAGCCTCTGTAGTCGTGGCCGTAAGCAAAATAATATTCGTCTTTAGTCTTTTTTCTTTCGCTAAGGGTGCCGTCTTCATTAAGGAGAAGGCTTTTGCTGTCATCAATAACCGAAACACCGTTAACCGACATAAGACCGTTACCGATTTCTCTTTCTCCGCTTGCCATATCGAGTGTGCGGTATGTACCCTTGAGGTTGCCGCTTTCGTATTCGGTGAGGTTTTTGCCGCCCTTGAGAGAAATGCCGATCATTTTTCTTGCACCGGTATCGTATTTGAAAATGGTTTTTGTTGTGATGATAATAACTCTGTCGCCATCTTCAACGATATTGAAGGCAGGCTTGTCAAAATTTCTGTTTATAACAGATTGAGTGGGTTCGTCGGTAAAAAGTCCTTTTCTGTTATATTCGACTCTTAAAAGTCTTGATGTGAGAAGGGAAAACCGGACGTTGTTTTTAACGAAAACAAATCTTTCGTCAGTTTTGCTGTCAGATTTCCACGCAAAGGTTTTAAGAAAATACTCGGTTGTGTTACTCATTGTTTTACCCCTTTCGGTTTAGTCCCTTTTATAATACAATATAAGCGTTTTTATTTCAATGAACTTTTACAGAGTTTAAAAACTTTAGTCAAAAGCAACAAAAACGCTTTATAATTTTCTACATTAACATCCTGAAGATTATTCTCATAAATTATTAAAAAAATTGTCAGAATGTGCTATAATTATTAAAATTTTTGGTAATGGAGGAATATTATGGATCAGAAAAAATATGTTCCTAAAAAAGAATTGACCTCATTCTGTATCGCAGGTATGGGTCAGGGTATGATTTATGCACTTATGTCAAGCTACATAAGTGACTATTATTTGAACGTTTTACAGCTTGCACCAATGTTTGTTTTGCTTCTTATGCTTTTAGCAAGAGTTTGGGATGCTATCAATGACCCGATGATGGGTATGATTATTGACAGAAGCAATCTCAAAAGCGGTAAAATGAAGCCGTTTATCCGTTTTGCGCTTATTCCTATTGCTGTAATGACATTCTTGATGTATCTCAGCCCTAATCTCGGTAAAACTGAGATGATGATTTATTCTGCGATTGTATATGTAGCCTGGGGTATGATTTATACTGTGGGTGATGTTGCATTCTGGGGTATACCAAATGTTATTACTCCTTCTTCAACCGAAAGAAGCTCAGTTATTTCAATCAGCAAGATATTTAACTCCATAGGCTCTGCTGTGCCTGAAGTTCTTTTCCTTGTTATCGGACTTATTATCGCTGCCTGGGTTGAAAATTCTCCTGAGGCAATCGATCCTCTTACAGTTCAGAAGAGAAAATATCTTCTTATGGCCATTGTGACAGTAGCTCTCGGCACAATTCTTTACACCTTTGTTTTCGGAGTAAAAGAAAGAGTAAAAATGCCTGTTCGCAAGCGTATTCCCGGTGAGCCTTCACAGCTCAGCCGAATTTTCAAGTGCAAGCCTCTCGTTCTTGTTCTTCTTATGGGCGTTCTTTCAAGCGGAAGATATATGGTTTCTGCTGCGGCAATTCATGTTGCCAGATATTCCTTCTATATCGGACCTGATCTTGCAACTCTTGCAACTGAGGCTGAAAGAATTGCAGCTGTTGAAGCGAGTATATCAACTGTTAAAACAGTTTTCCAGATCAGCTCTATTGTAGGTCTTTTCGGAGCAACACTGTTTATGCCGAAGCTTATGAAGAAAATCGACTTCAAAAAGCTTGTTATTGTAAGCTGTCTTGCAGGCTTTGCAGCAAGTATTGTCACAACTGTTGTTGGATGGTTTACAATGAATCTTTATGTTTGTATTCCTTTCATTATCATTTCATGTATTCCTCTCGGCGTAATCAATACGGTTTGCTTTGCAATGATTTGCGACTGCCTTGATTATATGGAGCTTAAGACAGGCTTCAGAGACAACGCACTTGGCGCAGCATGTCAGGGCTTTATCAACAAGATAGGCAATGCCTTTGCAACATCAGGTATCGTTGTTATGTATATGGCAATTGGCCTTAAACCCGAACAGATGCTTTCATCAACCGCAGTTGTAGCTGCAACTGAAATGCCCGCAAATCTTCGTTTCGCAATGTTTACACTTGTTTCAATCGTTCCCGGTATAAGTATGCTTCTTTGTGCAATTCCTATGTTCTTCTATGATCTTACAAAGGATAAAAAAGCAAAGATTGCTGAAGAGCTTGCAGCTATCAGAGCAGAGCGTGGCATCGAAATTGCTGAATAATTTTAATTAAAATCGGAGGTAACTTGATTATGTTGACTTATTTGTCATTAGGATTCGGTCTCGTTTCTCTTATTGCTTTTATGGTTAAATGCCATAAGCAAAGAAGCGTAGGCGGTGTATTTATAAAAAATATTACAAGTATATTTTTTCTTTTCACAACTGCTACTGCCATTTATTACAATCAGGATTTCTGGAAGTACGGAATTCTTGTTCTTATTGGTGGCGTTTTCGGTATGCTCGGTGATATTTATCTTGACCAAAAGTGGGTTTATCCCCAGCACAATGATAACTATCTTTATGCAGGATTTATCTCCTTTGGTATCGGCCACTTCTTCTATATCGCCGCAATGTTCCATAATATGGGCTTTGGCATAAAGGATTTCCTTGTACCGATTGTTGTCGGTGTTGTCGTTGCTGTATTTACCCTTGCAACTGAGAAGCCTACAAAGTGCCACTTCGGTAAGTTCAAGGCCATTGTTACTGTTTACTGTCTCGTAATCGGAACTATGACGGGAACAACACTCTGGTCAATGATTCAGTCCGGCTTCGCTGTTCATTATATTGTGTTCCAGGCTGCAGCAATTCTCTTCCTTATTTCCGACATCATTCTTTCATCAATGTATTTCGGAAATAAGAATAACTCAGTCAATTTCGTGCTTAACCACGGTACATACTATGCAGCACAGTTCCTTATTGCATTATCAGTATTCCTTATAAAATAAGAATACATAAAAATCAAGACCTGCCCGATTCGGACAGGTCTTTTTTTGTTGGCGCATTTATGCGTGGAAATAAACCCCCAGTTCTACTGGGGGCGAAGAAGGCTTCTAGCAAAGCCAAAACGGGCGAGCTCAAAGCAAGCCCAAGTCACTTGCCAATAAATTAAACCTCCATATATAATAGTAACGGTTTGGCAGCCGCATTACTAAAATA
>JAZUMO010000089.1:0-6519 GCA_045603665.1 Acutalibacteraceae bacterium | reverse complement strand
CTGAATAGTCTGTAACTGACATATTACGTGTGCCGTTTGTTACAGGCTTTAATACACGAATTGACATTTTGTTCACACTCCTAATTGGTTTAGCGGAGGATTGTCATAACCTCCATACATTGCCATTGGATTTGAATGGTTTATTTTTTGTTTCGGTTATCTATTAAAGAAGACCGTCAAAGAAATCGATTGTGTCGGAATCCTCGGTAAGAGTTACGATAGCCTTTTTCCAGGAAGCTGTGTAGCCTTCATAACGGCCGTATCTTCTGAGGTGACCCTTGCAGTTCATTGTGTTAACCTTCTGAACCTTTACGCCGAAAGCTTCTTCAACTGCTGCAGCGATTTCTGCCTTGTTAGCATCCTTAGCAACCTTGAAGGTGTACTTTTTGAATGCTGTGCCCATCATGCTTTCTTCAGTGATGATCGGCTTGAGGATGATGTCATGTGCTGATTTCATTATGCATATACCTCCTCGATTTTTGCAACTGCGTCCTTGAGAACAACGATGCTGTTGCAGTTAAGAATATCATATACGTTAAGTGTGTTTACGAGGGAAACCTTGCAGCCTGCAATGTTTCTTGCACTTCTGTAGATGACGTCATTCTTTTCAGGAAGAACGATGAGAACCTTCTTGCCTGTTTCAAGGTTTGAAAGAACCTTAACGATTTCCTTTGTTTTGATTGCTTCGAGTGAAAGAGAATCGAGAACGATCATTTCATCAGCTGCAACCTTTGAAGAAAGAGCAGACTTCATAGCGAGTCTTCTTACCTTCTTGTTGATGGAGAATCCATATTCACGGGGCTTAGGACCGTGAGCGATACCACCGTGGTACCACTGGGGAGCTCTTGTTGAGCCCTGTCTTGCGCGACCTGTTCCCTTCTGTCTCCAGGGCTTCTTGCCGCCGCCGCTTACTTCTGCACGTGTCAGGGTTGACTGTGTGCCCTGGCGCTGATTTGCAAGGTAGTTAACAACTACAAGATGCATAGCTGAGGTATTGGGTTCGATACCGAAGATACCTTCTGCAAGCTCAAGGTCTGAAACCTTCTTGCCGTTTACGTCGAATACTGATACATTAGGCATTTCTTAAGGGCTCCTTTCTTATGATTTCTTTACGCTGTTCACTACCATTACGATGCCCTTCTTAGGACCGGGGATTGCACCCTTGATAGCGATGAGGTTGTTTTCTGCGTCAACCTTAACAACGTCAAGGTTCTGAACTGTAACTCTCTCTGAACCGAGATGACCTGCCATTTTCTTGCCTTTGAAAATTCTGGCGGGGTCGATAACACCAAGTGAACCTGCGTGTCTTGCAACAGGACCGGTACCGTGTGTTTCCTTAAGTCTGGAGAAGTTCCATCTTTTGATAACACCGGCTGTACCCTTACCTTTGCTTGTGCCGACTACGTCTACCTTTTCGCCTGCAGCAAAGATGTCTGCCTTGATGATGTCGCCTACGTTAAGAGCGCTGTCGTCTTCAAGTCTGAATTCCTTAAGAACCTTCTTGGGAGCAACGTTTGCCTTGTCGAAATGACCCTTCATAGGCTTGTTTGTTCTTGTTACCTTTTTGTCTTCGAAGCCGAGCTGAACTGCGTTGTAACCGTCGTTTTCAACTGTCTTCTTCTGAACTACTGCGCAAGGACCAAGCTCAACTACTGTTACGGGGATTACGTTACCCTTTTCGTCGAAAACCTGTGTCATGCCGATCTTTCTGCCGATAAGACCTTTTTTCATTTTGTTTATCCTCCTTTGGTTATTGGTTGCCTTTGGCAACTTGACCTGTGTCCGTAAGTTGTTTAAGTCGGGTATAGAAATCAGATTTTACTTATCTTTTGATTTCGATTTCAACACTTGCCGGAATTTCAAGATTTGTCAGAGCTTCTACTGTTTTGGGAGTAGGTCTGATGATGTCGATGAGTCTCTTGTGAGTTCTCTGTTCAAACTGCTCACGGCTGTCCTTATACTTATGAACAGCACGAAGGATTGTAACTACTTCCTTTTCTGTGGGAAGAGGGATGGGACCTGAAACAGTAGCGTTTGTTCTCTTAGCTGCTTCAACGATCATCTCTGCTGCCTTGTCAACAAGGTTGTGGTCGTAACCCTTGAGTCTGATACGGATCTTTTCCTTTACTGCCATTTTGTTTGCCTCCTAATAAGAATTAGTAGGGCGTTGCTTTTTTCGTATGCTTTTCCGGGTGTTTGCACGCCCTTCTTTAAAAAACCGGAAACGCAATATTTCCGGTCGCCGCTTCGAAAAAAGCACAGTTCACCCCTATACGCTGTTTAAGTCCGAACAGGGCATAACTTCCCTGCCGACACTTAACGCAAGATAACAGCGTTAAAGATGAAATATAGATCGCCCGGTTTTAAATCGGACATACTCCGCGGAAATTTCCTGCCTCAGGGGCAGCCACCTCCCGCATCATCGCATATCTTGAGGTTGTGTGAAGACAGAGTTATACCCAAACCCATTTCACACGCTCGACTATGATACCACATACTTTGGTGAATGTCAACCAATTTTTCAAAATTTCTTTGTTAAAAATGCAGATTTTTAATTTGTTCATAAATTGCGTCTAAATGTAGTGTTTTAGGGCATTTTCAGCACGAAATATAGATCTGAATTGCTGATATTTTATCCGTTTAAAGTGGCAACAAACACCAGGAAAGGTGGAAATAAAAAAACTCTCTGCCGTGAAAGACAGAGAGTTGCTTTGTTAATGAATAAACAAAGAAAGTATAACCAGAATTACCGAGCCGACCACCGGGATAAGAATTGAACCGACCGACCATGTCTTCAGACTTGTTTTAATGTCCATCCCCGAGAAATTGGTAACAACATGGAAATAAGAGTCGTTAAGATAGCTGGGGCACATAGTTGTAAGGCAGAGAGCCAGTGCGGCAAGATAAGGATTGACACCGAGTGCTGCCATCATCGGCGCAATAATAGCCGAGCCTGTAATCATCGCTGTTGTACCCGAGCCCTGAGGGAAACGCATAATAACACCTATTATAATAGGTATAAAAATTCCCGGCACACCCATTTTAACAATCCAGTCTGCCATAATGCCGGCAGCACCCGTTGCATTGATAACTGCTCCGAGGGCACCGCCTGCCGCTGTGATGAAAACAATAGGTCCCGCATCACGGCAAGCCTCCTGCATAAGGTCAACGCAGGTCTTCCTGTCGAATTCACGGCAAAGAAGAAATGCACCCATACACAGAGAAACAAAGAGAGCTATAACCGGCTGACCGAGGAAGGTTATAACACTTGCGAAAGCCGATCCGGAAAGAGAGGATATCTGTCCTACCAGAGTATTGGCAAAAATAAGAGCAATAGGAACTAAAAGCGTCGCAAAGGAAAGACCCGCAGAAGGAAGCTTTTCCGAAGCGAGAAGCTCAGCAAAATCCGATGTTAAAAGGTCTTCACCTTTATTCTGCTTTTCCTGAATTCTGTCGAGAACAGAAAGCTGCTCGGGAGTATATTTACTTCTGTCAATTTCATAAGGAACAATAAGTCCCGGATATTTTTTGCCGAAATATCTGAAAAGGAAAACAGAGAAAACAAAAAGAGGAACAGAAAGTCCGATGCCCGCAAGAATAAAGAGACCGAGGTCAATTGCACTTCCGTTTTCGTTGAAGGTCGATACTACAGCAAGAGGTCCCGGTGTGGGAGGCACAAGAAAGTGGGTTATGTAAAGTCCCATACCGAGTATACCGCCAAGACCTACCATTGATTTTTTTGTAAGACGTGAAAACTCCTTTGCAAGAGATGAAAGGATAACAAAGCCCGAATCACAGAAAACGGGAATTGAAACCACAAAGCCTGTCAGACCTAAAACAACATCGCAATTTTTTACACCGACCATTTTAAGTATGGTGAGTGCCATCCTTTTTGCTGCACCGCTTTTTTCGAGAAAGATTCCCATAACACAGCCGAAGCCGATGACAACACCGATGCTTGCCATAGTATTGCCGAAGCCCTTTGTAACAGTACTTACGCATCCGGTAAGAGTTTCTACCACAGTCCCCTCAGGTCCGAAGGGCATTGCCAGAACCGCAATAAGAATTGCCGAAATAATGAGAGAAGGAAACGCGTGCATTTTTGTGAAAATGATAAGCAGCATCATAACAACGATGCCGATTGCCATCGCAAGAACGGGATGAAGCATATTATATCCTCCTTAATATTTTTTAAAAATATAGCATAATTGTTCTCTTTTGTCAATAAAACGAAAGCGTATAATTATCTTAATATATCCTAAAAATAACTGTAAGTGGAGTAAAGCAGAAAAACATTTGACATATCTGTTTATTTGTATTATTATATAATATATTTATTTATTGAAAGGTAGTGTATATATATGAGTTCATGCTCAGGTAACTGTTCATCCTGCTCATCATCCGATTGTAAAGACAGAGATTTACATCTCAAGCAGAATGAATACAGCAACATCAAAAAGATTTATGCCGTTGTAAGCGGTAAGGGCGGCGTAGGCAAATCCTCCGTTACATCCCTTCTCGCCTGCGCAATGCAAAACAGAGGCATGCAGACAGCTATCCTTGACGCAGATATTACCGGCCCCTCCATTCCCAAGGTTTTCGGCATAACCGGTCAGGCAGAGGCTGATGCCAGCGGTATTATCCCCAAGGAAACAAAAACAGGCATACGTGTAATGTCAATCAACCTTCTCCTTCCTCAGCAGGATGCCCCCGTTGTATGGAGAGGCCCCGTTATCAGCGGTGCTATCCAACAGTTCTTTACCGAGGTAGCTTGGGGCGATGTCGATTATATGTTTGTTGATATGCCTCCCGGAACAGGTGACGTTCCCCTTACTGTTTTCCAGAGCCTCAAGGTTGACGGCATCATCGTTGTCACCACTCCTCAGGACCTTGTCGGTCTTATTGTTTCAAAGGCAATCAATATGGCTTCAATGATGAACGTTCCCGTAATCGGTCTTATTGAAAATATGAGCTACTTCACCTGCCCCAACTGCAGTGAAAAGCATCACATCTTCGGCAAAGGCTCCACCGACGAGGTTTCCGAAAGATTCGGCATTCCCGTTCTTGCCAAGCTTCCCATTGATATGCGCACACCCTCTCTCGAAGACAAGGGTGCAATTGAGCTTGCTGACACAGATCCTCTTATGCCCGTTATCGACACTCTTTTAAAGTAAGAGTTTAAAATCCGTTAATAGCATTGCAAAATTAAGTTTCATCTTATTTAAATGGTTTAACATTTCTTTTACAGTTAAATACTTGCCGTACACAAGATTTTATTGTATTATAAGAATATAAAAATAACCAAGGAGTCCACCCAATGAAAAAAATACTAACCAGTTTATTGATAGGTATTCTTGTTGTGGTTGGTGTTGTAGGCGGCACAGCTTACTTCCTGCTCTTCCACAATCCTGATGATCCCGAAATAATTGCCTCGACCACTCAGCCGACTATGGTTGACTCATCAGGCAAAAGTCATCTTGTTGTAGTTGACGGAAACGGCACAAGCTACGCTGTCGTAACCGACGCAGACGGCAACCGCTACGCTGCACAGTACAACGGCAACGAAATCGGTTCAACTGTCGGCCAGGTCAACGACCAGGTTCCTCTTGCCGATCTTCCCACCACCACAGATCCCGGTCAACAGATTGTTGTAACAAACAATCCCGATGATTACAGAGGCGAGGTCGGAACAACCGCTCCCGTGCAAACAACCGTGTCCACAACAAAGCCCGTCAACGACGATCCCGATGAGCCCGTCGAAAACACAACTTCTCCCGCAGCACCCGTTAACCCGGGCAATCTCACCGCATACCGTATCGAAAAATATGAAAAGATTTTCGCCAGCGGTACATATCTTATGGAAATCACAACCAACGACCCTGACCTCGGTGATATGCCTATCACAATGGCTGTCAAAAACGGCAATATGTATATCAACACCGTTATCGAGGGTATGAAGTGTCAGATGATTTTTGACAGCAGAAACGAAACGATGTATATTGTCTTTACCGACTGGAAGAAATACTGTAAGCTTCCCGAGGATCTTCTCGGCGAAGACTTTGATATGAGTGCTATGCTCGCTGAGTTCGGTATGGATGAAATCGGTGATGTATCTGTTTCTCTTGCCGACATCAACGGACAGCAGCTTATTCTTGAAAGCTATGTAAGCCCCGTCGACGGATCAACAGTCAACTATTATTTCAACGGCGACCAGCTTGTAAGAAGAGACAACATTTCCAAAAACGGTGTTGTTGATTCAATTTATATTTCAAAGTTTATGAGCGAGGTTCCCGACGTTTACTTCCAGATTCCTGACGGCTACGGTTATCTCAACCTGAGCTGGATCGGAGCATTGATGTAAAAACCAAGAGGCTACCGCAAACGCCGACGCCCGATAAGGCAGTATTTCTTTAAAAAGTGAAATAACTTCACAATAATGCGTTAAAAATCACCGATATGCGACAGCATTATCGGTGATTTTCGCCTTTTCTTGCAAAGCTATTTCGCATTTTAAAGTGC
>JAZUMO010000088.1:0-26392 GCA_045603665.1 Acutalibacteraceae bacterium | reverse complement strand
GGAGAGCATCTGCCTTACAAGCAGAGGGTCACAGGTTCGAGCCCTGTTGTTCCCACCAATGGCCCGGTAGTTCAGTTGGTTAGAACGCTAGCCTGTCACGCTAGAGGTCGACGGTTCGAGCCCGTTCCGGGTCGCCATTTTCAGGGGAATTCAATAGAGTTCTCTGTATGCCTCTGTAGCTCAGTTGGTAGAGCAGCGGACTGAAAATCCGCGTGTCGTTGGTTCGATTCCGACCGGAGGCACCAAATATGCGGATGTAGCTCATCTGGTAGAGCGCCACCTTGCCAAGGTGGAGGTAGCGAGTTCGAGCCTCGTCATCCGCTCCAATAAAAGTCACACGAAAGTGTGACTTTTATTTTTTTGCTGTGTTTACCTTCCTTGAAATTCTTATTGCATTATGATATATTGATACTGTAACCGAAAGAGGTGATAAAATGAGCAACCGTGAAATAATGCTTAAAGCGCTTAATAAAACAGTAATCAAAGAGTTTAAGGAGCAAGGCTTTGAGGGAAAGTATCCCCATTTCAAAAAGAAAAAGGATGACTGTATTGAGCTTGTGGATTTTTACACCAATAAATACGGCGGATCTTTTACCGTAGAGGTGTCGGCAGTTTTTCCCGGCAGTAAGGTTACCAATCTTTCGGATCTGAAGGCTGAAGTTGATGAGGATGATATTGACGGAGCTTTCACAAATCAAAGATACCGTCTTAAGGGGATGTTTGACGGTTGGTTTTATTACAGAGATGTTTACAGACTTCCCACGGGCTTTTATGAGGATATTCCCGAAAGCAGGGCCGACATATTTACCGCACCTGACGATTGGGAGCTTTTGCAGTCCTTCGATGAAATAACCGCTGAAAATATCTGTGAGGAAATCAGCTTGCAGTTAGATGATGCCTTTGAATGGCTTTACAGCTTTGAAAGAAAAAGCCGTAAGAAAAATGAAAGACATGTTAAGCCTTCTGCAGATGAAGATAAAGTTATAAATAAGAGAATTTTTGGCTTTGTTGCAGGAATTCTTATTGCATTGATATGGTCGCTCTTTTTCCTTTCAGGCGGAGAAAAAGGAATGGGCATTTTCTTTCTTGTTTTTGCATTTTTAGAAATAGCGGGAATGCTAATCACACCGATAAGCTATGTTTTTTCCGAAGAAAAATTAGTGATAAATTACTTTTTCGGCTTAAAGGAAAATATTTATTGGAGACATTTGCCCCATGTAATAACCTTACATGAGGAGCCGACCGAATTTATCTGGCTTAAGACATATGAATTCTTTTATTATTCCGAGGATAAGCGTCTCTTTTTTATGCGCGGTGTAGTCAGCAAAAACAAAAAGACAAAAAAGCTGATGGAAAAATACTGCCCGACGAGATTTGAGTGACAAAAAATGACAGGTTACTTTTAAGGTAGCCTGTCTTTTGTTTTTTACACTGCCATTGCAAACGCAAGAAGCACCGCAAGTCCCATCACATTCACCGCGGTGAAAACACCGAGGAAATTTATAATCTTTGCCTCGGGAACCTTAAGGTAAAATTTTAGAGTAATAAGACTTGCCAAGGATGCCACGGGGGTGCCGAGACCGCCGATATTTACTCCCTCCAAAAGCTCCTTCCAGTTGTCCGTAAAGGCGGACAAAAGAACGGCAGCGGGAACATTGCTTATAATCTGACTTGCACCTGCACCGGTGAGCAGGGTGCTTTTTTCGAGAAGGCCCTGCAAAAGAAAGCGTATTTCTTCAACTCTGCCTAAGTTTTCTGAAATTACAAAGAAGCACACAAAGGTAAAAAGAAGCAAAAAATCGATTTCTTTCAAAAGGTCACGGCTTAAAATAAGTATAGTGATTACCGTAATGACCGTCACAAGCTGATAGGGGAGAACTCTGAAAACGGCAAGCAGGGAAAGAATAAAAAGAGCCGCACATACACAAAGGAATATCTTGCTGTTTATGGTTTCTTTTTTCATTTCACCGATATCAAGCTTGTCGGGAAGAATAAAAAGAGATGCTATAAGTAAACAGATAAGGCTGACAGCCGTAAGGGGGAGAGTGGTTGAAAAGAATTCTGCCGCCGAAAGCTTATAGGCGGAATAAATAAACAGATTCTGCGGGTTTCCGACGGGTGTTGCCATACTGCCGAGATTTGCCGCCACAGTCTGCATTACAATAAGGGGGACAATGCTTTTTTTACAGCCGAGATTTGCCAGAAGAGAAACGGTGAAGGGGATGAAAATAATCAGAGCCACATCGTTTGTAACGAGCATTGAAGAAAAGAAAGGCAGTATAACGAGGATGACTCCGAGCACTCTTCCTTTTTTTGTGCTTTTAAGAATATGATAAGTGAGAGCGGAAAAAATGCCGATCTTTTTGAAGCCTGCGACAACGGCCATAAGACAAAGCAGAATTGAAAGCACACGGAAATCTATGTAATGAAGATATTCCCTGTCGGGCGGAACGAAAAGCATGGTCACCGCCGCACATATCGCAGAAATAAAGAATACGGGCTCTTTTTTTATAAAGGCTTTAAGCATAACGAATCTCCAAAAGTTTTTTTCTTATTATACCTTTGTGAAATTCAAAAAGCAAGACAATTTTTCTCTCTTCTCTTATTAACACAACCTTTACGAATACACCTTGACTTTTATCTTGCTGCAGTATTATAATTATAATGATACATAATGCTCTGATAAGATATATAAAAGAGGAAAAATATGAACAATGATTATGACAGAAACCGAACGGAAAAGGTTTTGAGTCTGGCTCTCGATCTCGGCAAAAGTATGATTAAATGCGGTGCCGAAATGAACAGAGTTGAGGAAACCATAGTACGTATCGGTTATGCTTACGGAATGAAAAGCACAGAGGTTTTTTCCGTCGTGTCCATGATTACCGCAACGGTAGCAGATGAGGGCGGAAGAACACATACCCAGACAAGACGAATTTATTCTTATTCCATAAATTTTGACAAGCTGGAGCATCTTAATGCTCTTTCCCGTAAAATCTGCGCCGAAAAACCCGATACGGAGGATGCCAGGGCGGAGCTTGAAAAGATTATGGTGCCGTCAAGATTATTCAACCCCATAGCACTTTTAGGTTATATGCTCGCTTCGGCAAGTTTTGCCGTATTTTTCGGCGGAACGGTTATGGATGCCGTCGCTTCAATGCCGATTTCCGTTATGATTTACCTGCTTAATTCCTTTATCAAGGTTACGGGTGCCAGCCGACTCTTTTTTACGGCTCTGACCTCGGCTCTTGCGGGCTCCCTTGCTCTCATCTTTGTGCATTTCGGCTTTGGTAACAATGCGGATATGATTATGATAGGCAATATAATGCTTCTTATCCCGGGACTTATGATGACAAACTCCGTAAGAGAAATGCTTTGCGGTGACCTTATGTCGGGTATACTGAGACTCCTTGAGTCCGTTATCCTTGCCCTTGCAATTGCCTTCGGATATGCAATACCAATTTACATTTCGGGATTTCTGGGGGTGTGATTATGGAATTTAAAGAACTATTATCCCTGCTTTTGTCGGGAATTGTCGGCACTCTCGGTTTTTCTATTCTTTTTAAATCTAATAAAAGCAGAGTCTTATGCTGCACCGTCGGCGGTGCTCTTGTTGTGCTTGTCTATGCGGGATGCGTGAAATTTACGGATAACCTCTTTATTCAAAATTTTATCCCCTCACTTTGTGCCACGGTTTATGCTGAAATTATGGCACGAATTATGAAGGCACCAACGACGCCGATTCTTGCCTGTTCGGTTATTGCTCTTATCCCCGGCGGCAGACTTTATTACACAACCTATTATTTCGTGACAAGCAATATGGAGGCCTTTAACAGAGAGCTTATCGCCATGCTCCAGGTTGCGGCAGGTATATGCGTCGGAGTTACCTTTATTTCCGTTATTGTCAACGAAATTAACAGACATAAATTCAAACAGATTTTCAATGAAGATTAAGGAGAAAACATTATGAGTAAAATCAAAGATGCAGCCTTTTCCGTTGTAGGCAAGGTCTACACCAAAATCAACTCTCTTTCCCAGGCAGAGCAGCAAAGAAGCGCCGCCGAAAAAATCATCACTCCCGGTATGCCCGAGCTTTTAAGAGGCGCCGCTGCCCAGGGTACTGTCCTTCTCAAAAATGACGGTGTTCTCCCTCTTAAGGATGGCTCCTCGGTTTCTCTTTTCGGCCGTGTGCAAAAGGATTGGTTTTACACGGGCTACGGCTCAGGCGGTGACGTAAACAAACCCTATGCAGTTAATCTTATCGAAGGTATAAGAAATTGCGAAAAGCTTGTTCTTGACGAGGAAACAGCGGAATTTTATGAAAAATGGTGCGACAGAAATGTTATTGACCACGGCTTCTGGGGCCATTGGCCGAGATTTTATCCCGAAATGCCCATCAGTGAGGATTTCGTAAAAAAAGCCACCGGTGACACAGCGGTTGTTGTTATCGGACGTTCAAGCGGTGAGGACAGAGAAAACGCTCTTGAAAAGGGAAGCTATTATGCAACTGATGAGGAAATATCTGTCCTTGAAAGTGTTACAGCTGTATTCGATAAGACAGTTGTTCTTTTCAATATCGGCTGCATTATGGATTTAAGCTTCCTCGAAAGGTTCGGCGACAAAATTTCTGCCGTTCTTATCGTATGGCAGGGCGGTATGGAAAGCGGCAACGCTGTGGCAGATATGCTTTGCGGCAAGGTGTCACCCTCGGGTAAGCTTCCCGCCACCGTCGCAAAGGAATATGAGGATTTCCCCTCAGCTAAAGACTTCGGCAATAAGGAATATAATAACTACACCGAGGATATTTATGTCGGCTACCGCTATTTTGAAACCTTCTCTAAAAACAGAGTCCTTTATCCCTTCGGTTTCGGCCTTACCTATGGTGACTTCGAAACAAAGCTTGTTTCCTGCGAAGAAAAGGAGGATGGCTTTGAATTCACTCTCGAGGTAAAGAACAAGGGTGAGTATGCCTCTGCATATGCGCCTCAGATTTATGTCGAAAAGCCCTGCGGTGTTCTCGGCAATCCCTACCGTGGGCTTTGCGCCTTCAAAAAGACAAAGGTACTGGCAAAGGGCAAAAAGGAAAAGCTTACACTCTTTGTTTCAAGATATTCTCTTGCATCCTATGACGAGCAGGGACAGACAGGCTACAAGTCATCCTATGTAATCGAAAAGGGTACTTACGGCTTTGCAGTAGGCGACAACGTAAGAGACGCAGAGAGAGTCTTTGAGTGGACAGCTGAGGAAACAATTCTTTATAAGGAACTTTCCCAGGTGGCAGCACCGAGAGAGGATTTTGAAATAATCACTGCCGCTATGAACGGCGGAAGATATTATATCGACAAAAAGCCTGTATTCAAAAAGGATTACGACCTTAAAAAAATTATTACCGATAATCTCCCCGAGGGTAAGGAAATTACAGGAGACAAGGGCTATAAGCTTATAGACGTCAAAGAGGGCAGAGTTTCCATAGAGGACTTTGTGGCACAGCTCAGCCTTGACGAGCTTGAGGCAATTTCGAGAGGCGACTATATTATGAACAGTCCTCTCGGTGTACCGGGTAATGCAGGCTGCTTCGGCGGTGTTCTTCCCTCACTCCGTGAAAAGGGCATCCCTGCCGCCACCACAACCGACGGTCCCTCAGGCATCCGTCTTTCCGCTTCCTGCTCACTTATTCCCATCGGCACCCTTCTCGCAAGCACCTTTGACGAGGAATACACCGAGGAGCTTCTTGCAAAGCTTGGTGAGGAAATGGCTGACCGAGGCACAGATATTCTTCTTGCCCCCGGTATGAACATTCACAGAAATCCCCTCTGTGGCAGAAACTTCGAATACTTCTCTGAGGATCCCTATCTTTGCGGTAAAATTGCCGCCGCCTATGTAAGAGGTGTCCAGAGAAACGGTAAATCTGCCTGCCCGAAGCATTACGCCTGCAATAACCAGGAATATAACCGTAACGGCAACGACTCGAGAGTATCCGAAAGAGCGCTGCGCGAAATATATCTTCGTGGCTTTGAAATTTGCGTAAAGGAAGCACAGCCGAAAAATATTATGACTTCATATAACCTCATCAACGGTGTATGGGGACATTACAATTATGAGCTTTGCACTCTTATTTTAAGAGAGGAATGGGGCTACAAGGGCAACGTTATGACCGACTGGTGGATGAGAAAATCAAAGAGCCAGGAATTCCCCCTTATGGAGGATCAGGCCTACAGAGTAAGAGCTCAGGTTGACGTGCTTATGCCCGGCGGCGGAAGGACAGGCAAAAACAAAAAGCCCGACGGCACACTCCTCGCCACCTACGGCAAGGAGGGCGGCATCACCCTCGGTGAAATGCAGAGAACTGCCGCTAATGTTCTCCGTTTCGTAATGAACAGCACGGCTATGGACAGAATGTAAGAGAGGAGACAGAATTATGCCACTTATTACAGCAAAAACATCCGTTGAAATTTCAAAGGAGAAGGAAGCCGTTATCAAATCCAGGCTCGGTGAGGCTATCTCTCTTATCGGAAAAAGTGAAGGCTGGCTTATGGTTGACTTTCAGGATAAAGCACGTCTCTGGTTCAAGGGAACTGACGAAAGCTGCGGAATAATTGAGGTTGACCTTTTCGGTAAGGCAAGTGACAGCGGTTATGATGCGCTGACGGAAAAGATAACGGAAATCATATGCAGTGAGCTTCCCATTGACAAAAGCAGACTTTATGTCAAGTATAACGAAATTGACCATTGGGGCTACAGTGGGTTTAATTTCTGAATTCAATAATTAAGCTTTGCTTGATAGAGGTGAAGAACTTGAAAAAAACTACTGCATTATTCACACTAATCATCTTATTTGTGATTTTAGTTATAGCATTTTTTTCAGGCGGTTTGCGTGGCGGTGATGCTTTTCAAGAAAGCACATCTGAAGCTATGGATATTCATTTCGGTTCACCTGTAAATATGGACAGCTTGTCTGAATTGCGTGAATGTAATGATGATATATGTATTGAAGTTTTCTGGAATAATGACCTGAATAACATACATTGTGCTACATTTGAAAAGAGAAACGATAAGTATGCTTATCTGTATGGCTATGATTTTAGTCAGGAAGAAATTACTGATAAATCCGGTCTAAATGCTTATGAAGTTGATAATAAAAGTGATGTTGTATACGGAATAATGCCGTCGGACAAGAAAGGTGTTATCATAAACCAAAATATTTTATCAGAAAGTTTTTCGTTTGAAGCTAACGGCACAGAGTATAAGTGCTGGTATGCTTCGGTTGACGGAGGATACAGTGCAGTAGAAGATGTGTCATATCAGATATGAAAGTTATACTTAACAGAAAAGCACGGGTTTCCGTGCTTTTTGTTTACGGTGGAAAAACTCTCAGTCACTTCGTGACAGCTCTCCTTTCAGGCAATGTCATTAACTTAAGCTTTTGTTACAGTAGGGACACGGCTTGCCGTGTCCGCAAAACAAGATGACAAGCAATAAAAATGCACCCCTGTTAAAGCTAACTGTAAACATTTTTTCATATATAAAACTGTCAGATAGTGCCGGATTGGCGGACACGGCAAGCCGTGTCCCTACGTAATTATGTAAATCCAAGTCGCTACAAGCCTAAGTTAATGACATTGCCTTTCAGGAGAGCCGGATTAAGCCTCTCCTGAAAGGAGAGGTGGCAGCCGTAAGGCTGACGAAGAGGTTTTCCTTTATGCAACTTGCATAGTTTTCACCCCTTATTTTATACTTGCTTTTTTTACTTAAAATTGGTAAAATGTACCTTAGAATAGTTTAATCAGGAGTAACTATGGGAAGCTTTGACTTTTGCTGTAAACCTACCTTCAATAACATTTCTGAAGAGAAGAGAAAAAAGATACTGACTGTGGCAATAAATGAGTTTGCCTGCAACGGCTTTGAAAGTGCAAACATCAACACAATCGCCCAAAAGGCACAGGTCAGCGTCGGCTCTCTTTACAAATATTTCGATACAAAAACCGATCTTTTCCTTACCTGCGTGAATTACGGTATACAAAATCTTGAGGCTGTTATGGCTGATGTTATTGTCAGCGATGTGCCTATTATGGAAAAGTTCGAAAGGCTTATAAGAATTGCTATTGAATCCTCACGAAGGGACAGCATTCTCATAAAGCTTTATAACGTTGTGACGAGCCAGACTAATTCCGCTGTGGCAAAAACCGTTGCAACACAAATGGAAGCCATTACCTGCGAGGCATATAAGAGGGTTATTGCCGACGGTCAGGCTCAGGGCGAAATCCGAAAGGATATTGACCCGGGTATGGCTGCTTATCTTGTTGACAATATTCTTATGAATATTCAGTTTACCTACGCCTGCGATTACTATAAGGAAAGATTTAAAATCTATTCGGGTGAAGAAATCTTTGAAAATGACGAGACGGTAATTGCAAACATTCTTCGCTTTGTAAAGGCGGCATTAAGAGCATAAATAATTCCGGAAAGGATGTATAATATGAAATACGCACTTGCTTACGACATCGGTACCACCGGTGTAAAAACCTGTCTTTTTGAAATCGGTGACACAATCAAACTTTTAGCTGACGCCAACGAGGGTTATGAGCTTTACATTATGCCCGACGGCGGTGCAGAGCAGGATCCCGACGAATGGTGGGAGGCTATGCGAAACACCACAAAGTCAGTTTTCTCTAAAACAGACATCAAGCCCGAACAGGTTGACGGTATTTCCTTCTGCTCCCAGGCTCAGGGTCTTGTTCTCGTTAATAAAGAGGGCAGACACGTCCGCCGTGCCTTCAGCTATATGGACCAAAGAGCAAGAAAGGAACAGAAAGAGCTTATGGACCATGGCTTCCTGCATCAGATCGCAGGTGCTTCTCTTCCCAAGCTTCTCGTTTCTCTTGCAAAAACAGGCGCAGTTGCTGCTTCCGTAAAGGATCCCGTTTTCAAGTATAATTGGGTTAAGAATAACGAGTCCGACAGCTACGAAAAAATTTATAAGTGGCTCGACGTTAAGGAAGCTCTTATTGCCCGTATGACCGGCAAGTTCGTTATGACCGAGGACTCAGCCTTCGGTACTCTTCTTTTCGATATTCACAAAAGAAAGTGGAGCCCTGAGGTTTGTAAAATCCTCCACGTAAATATGGATCATCTTCCCGAAATCGTCAAATCCACCGATGCAGTCGGCGGTCTTACAGCAAAGGCTGCTGAGGAGTTAGGTCTCAAAGAGGGTACACTCGTATTCGGCGGCGGTATGGACGCTTCTCTTATCGGTGTCGGTGCCGGTGCAGTAAACAATAACGAAACCCATGTTTATATGGGTACATCAGGCTGGGTTTCAACAGTTGTTGACAAGAGCATTGTTGACGCATCGGCTATGATTGCTGCTGTTGTAGGCGCAAGACCCGGCTATTATAACTACTTTGCAGAGCTTGAAACTGCCGGTAAGTGTCTCGAATGGGTAAAGAATCATCTTGCTCTCGACGAAATCGGTATCTACCTTAAAAAGACCGACGTATCCGAGGATATGGAAAGCGAATACACAAACCTTTATCAGTATCTTTCCTCAGTTATCGAAAGGGTTCCCGCAGGCTCAAACGGTGTTATGTTCACTCCCTGGCTTCACGGTAACCGTTGCCCCTTTGAGGATCCCAACTCAAGAGCAATGTTCTATAACCTGAGCCTTGACACAGGCAAGAGCGAAATGATCCGTGCCGTTGTTGAGGGTGTTTGCTTACATATGAGATGGATGCTCGAAACCCACGAAAAGAAGACAAAGACATCAAATGTTATCCGCTTTGTCGGCGGTGGTGCTCTTAACGATTCCACAAGCCAGATTCTTGCCGACTGCACGGGTAGAGTTGTTGAAACCGTTGCAAGTCCCCAGAATGTCGGTGCTGTAGGTGCCGCTATCGTTGTTGCCGTAGGTCTCGGAGTTATCGACGGAATCGATAAGGCAAACCTTCTTATTGACGCTGAAAAGAGATTCCAGCCCAACAAGGGTAACAAGGCAGTTTACGATAAGATGTTCGCTGCATATAAAGAGCTTTATCCCGCAAACAAGAAAGTATTTAAAATGCTTAACGGCTAAAATAAATCGGGGCTGTAACACACAGCCCCTTTTGTATTAAAAAACAGGTGGTAAAAAATGGATAAAACAAGAACTGAAAAAGAGGTAAGAGAGTTTGCGAGCTTTTTAAGCACCTGCGACCCCGAAACGGTGAAAAGTAAGTCCGATGATTTTATAAAGCTTATGACCTATTACCGCTGTGCAATAATGGAAATTGAAACGAAGTTCAATGTTCTCAATGCGGAATATTCCCTTGAGCACGACAGAAATCCCATCAGCAGTATAAAGTCAAGACTCAAGCAGTTTTCCAGCATAAAGGAAAAGCTTGACAGAAAGAATGCTCCCTATACTCTCGAATCAATCGAAGAAAATCTTAATGATATTGCGGGCATCCGTGTAATCTGCTCCTTCCCGGGTGATGTTTATTCCCTTGTGGATGCTTTTCTTAAGCAGGACGACATTACTCTTATTGAGATGAAGGATTATATCAAAAATCCCAAGCCTAACGGCTACCGCAGCTTGCATCTTATTGTCTCTATACCCATTTTCCTTGCCCGAGAAAAGAGAAATATGAAGGTTGAGGTTCAGCTTCGCACAATAGCAATGGATTTCTGGGCAAGCCTCGAGCATCAGATGAGATATAAAAAGGATAATGTTTTCACCGAAGAGATGATGAAGGAGCTCAGCGAGTGCGCGAGAATAAGTGCAGAGCTCGATGAAAGAATGGACAAGCTCAGAGAGGATACGTTGGGATAAAATTAAAGACAGGTTTTCCATTCGGATTACCTGTCTTTTAGTATATTCACATCGTAGGGGGCGACCATCGGTCGTCTGTTATTATTTAAGTTCTGAAAGGAAATATCTTATCTTCTCTTCCTCACCGCTGAGACTTCCCTGCACGATTCCGTTTCTGCCTCCGCCTCTGCCGGAAAAGGCTTCGTTAAGCGCTTTTGCATAGGGGAGGGGGTCAAGCTTGTCGCTGACCATACAGTAGCGGTACTGTCCCTTTTCACCGCAGAAGCAGCAAACAAATTCTTCTGCTCTTTCCATAAGTGCGAGGGCAAAATCCTGAAGCATCTTTCCTTCAAGTGAGGAATCAAAAATTACGATTCTTTTGTCACTCTTTACTGAGGCAAGCTTAAGAGAAAGGATCTCTCTTTTAAGTCCCACGATTTCGTAATCAAGGGCTTCCTTTTCTTTTTTGATTCTTTCCACTGCCTGAGCCGTTTCCCTTTCCTTTGCGGACATAAGAACGCTGACGGTGTGGTTTTCGTCGAGCTTATGACGGATATCACAGAGTGCTCTTTCTCCGCAAAGGATACTCACTCTTGTTCCGCCCTTGTATTTTTCGAAAGCAACAACCTCGACGATACCGATTTCCCCCGTTTGCTTAACGTGAGGGGCACAGCAGGCGCATATATCCACCCCGGGAAATTCAACCAATCTTACCTGACCGTCAATTTCCTTTTTGCTGCGGTAGGGAATGAGGGCAAGCTCCTCGTCGGAAGGGAAAAACACCTTGACGGGAAGGTTATCCCAGACGGCTTTGTTGACAAGTAATTCTACTTTACAGATATCCTCTTTTGTGAGAATTCCGTTAAAATCGAGGGTTACAACCTCAGTTCCCAGGTGAAAGCCCACATTGTCAAAGCCGTAAAGAGAATTGACAATTCCCGAAAAAAGATGCTCGCCTGAATGCTGCTGCATGTCAGAAAAACGCTTTTTCCAACATATTTCACCCTTTATTTCTTTCCCGATTGTGAAAAATTCAACGTTTTCCTCCGAGTTTTCCACAAAATGATAAATCTTTCCACCGATAATTTGTACATTTTCCACATCGGCACAGCCGAGTCTGCCGATATCCGAGGTCTGTCCGCCACCCTCGGGGAAGAAGGCGGTGCGGTCAGTTTCTATGTATAAATAGTTTTCTTTTGTGTAAAGGTCTGTAACTTTACAGTTGAACTCTTTTATATAGCTGTCTGTGTCATATAATTTCTCTGTCATTTATACTTTTCCTTACCGTTTATGATAATTTATGAATGAAAAGTCCGCTTAAAAGCTTCGGCTCAAACCAGGTGGATTTCGGAGGCATAACCTTACCGGCATCAGCGATTGCCATAAGGTCTGTAAGTGATGTGGGGTACATTGAAAATGCGATAACCATATCCTCTTCACATCTTCTTTCAAGCTCCTTAAGACCTCTTATGCCGCCGACGAAATCGATTCTTTTATCTGTTCTCGGGTCTTCAATTCCGAAAATGGGAGTAATGCAGTTGTTTTGCAAAATGGAAACATCAAGTCCGTCAACGGGGTCGTCGGCATTGAAAGTACCTTCCTTCGCAGTAACCTTGTACCACTTTTTGCCGAGGTACATACCGAAGGTGTGCTTTTTGTCGGGCTTGTACTGACCTTCGCCGTTATATCCTTCGACGGTGAATTTTTCCGAAAGCTTTTCAATAAACTCCTCTTCGGTGCAACCGTTAAGGTCCTTCATAACTCTGTTATAATCCATTATCTCCAATTCATCCTCGGGGAAGGCTACAGCAAGGAAAAAGTTGAATTCTTCCGTTCCTGTATAAGAGGGATTTTCTTCGCGCCTTTTCTGTCCCACCTTTACGGCTGAAGCACAGCGGTGGTGACCGTCAGCAATGTAAAGATAGTCAATCTTTTCGAATTCATCGCGGAGCTCACCGTTGATTTTTTCGTCGTCGATAACCCATACGGTATTGGCAATTCCGTCCTCGGTAACAAAATCGTAAACGGGAGCGTTGTTTTCCTTAAAGGCGTTAACGATTGAGCTGATGGAGCTGTTCTGGCGGTAGGTGAGGAAAATAGGGCCGGTATTCGCATCGCAGTAATCAACGTGACGGATGCGGTCAGCCTCCTTGTCGGCACGGGTGAATTCGTGTTTTTTGATGATGCCGTTTATGTAATCGTCGATTGAAGCACAGCCGACGATGCCGGTCTGACTTCTGCCGTTCATAATCTGGCGATAGATATAAAAGCAGGGCTTGCTGTCTTCGGCGCAGATTCCGTCGCTTACGAGAGCATCAAGATTTTCTCTCGCCTTAAGATAAACCTTTTCGTCATAAATATTTATGCCTTCCTCAAGGTCTACTTCAGCCTTGTCAACGTGCAAAAAGGAATAGGGGTTGCCCTTTACCATTTCTCTTGCCTCGGCGCTGTTCATAACGTCGTAGGGCAGAGCTGCCACCTTGTCTGCATATTCCTCTTTCGGTCTTATTGCTCTGAAGGATTTAAAAACTGCCATATTAGTTCTCCTTATAATAATATAATTTATTTAATTCTAACTGTTTTATATTTCTTTGTCAAGGGTTGAAAAAGTCGTGATACCGTGGTATACTGTTACAGATAAAAACTTAAAAGGGGGAATGGTACTATCAACAGAAAAGAGCCCTATGCTTATCTCGGTGTTTTCGGGGTGAACCTCCTTCTTTTCCTGACGAAGCTTTATGTTGGTCTGTCCTCAAACAGCATCAGTATTTATTCCGACGGAGTCAATAATTTCTTTGACTCTCTGACGGGTATACTGAGCTTCGCTCTGCTTGTTTCTCCGGCAAGACAGACAAGTCCCGTAGCTGCCTATAAAACAAAAAAGACCGAACAGCTTCTTTCCTTCGTGATTTCTGTGGCGGTTGCGTTCAGTGCCTTTTACTTCGCCTATAACTCCCTTGAAAGGCTTACATATCCTACTCCCGTTTCCTTTGCGGTGAAGTATCTTGTGATAATTCTTTTTACTGCGGCGGTGAAGCTTCTGATGTTTGTTCTTCTTCGCTTTTACGGAAAAAAGAACGGCTCGACGGTGCTGAGGCTTATTTCTCTTGACAGCCTGCTTGATTTTTTTATAACGGCTGTTACGGCTCTCACTCTTATTATTTCCGTGAACGGAAAATATGCCGTTGATGCCTTCGGAGGAATACTCATAAGCGCAATAATACTTTTCACGGCAGTAAAAAATGTTATTTCTTCTCTTTCTTTTCTTACGGAATCTCCCCCGAAGGATAAGAGAGAGGCTGTGACGGAAATACTTAAGGGTAAGGCCGTAAAAGATATCTGCTTCAATCTTTCCGAGGAGGAAAACGAGGTATATATAAAAATTTACGGTGCAGAGAATACAGAGACTCTTGCCCGTCAAATAGAAAAAGAAACAGATATAAAGGCTTACTTTATTGTCTGCGACGAATAAAAATAAAGGAGAATGATTATGGAAACTATCAAAAAAGAAGAAAAAAAGACAGCAGCAAAGAAAAACTCAAGGGGCAAAAAGGCTCTTAAGGTTCTTTGCATTATCCTTGCCGTTATTATCGGTGCCGCAGGTATCTGCGCTGTGCTGAGCATAACGGGTAACAAGGCAAATATCGAAAAGATTTCCGCCTTTGAAAAGGTGGAAAAGGAAGACAGCCTCGTTCCCGAAAAGGACGAGGACGGCAACTGGACATTCACCACCGACAGAGATTTCAAGGTTATGCAGCTTACGGACGTACATATCGGCGGCGGCTTTATGTCTCTTAAAAAGGACGCTATGGCAATAAATGCTGTTGCGGCAATGGTAAAGGCAGAGGAGCCCGACCTTGTCATTATCACCGGTGACGTTTCCTATCCCGTACCCTTCCAGGCAGGCACCTTCAATAACCTTTCCTCAGCAAAGGTGTTTGCTGCCCTTATGGAAAAGCTCGGCGTTTATTGGACACTCGGCTTCGGCAACCACGATACAGAGGCTTATTCCTATTATTCAAGAGAGGATATTTCCAATTTTTACGGTGCTGATTCGAGAGAAAATACTTACTGCCTCTTTGAGCCTGGCCCCGAGGAGGTTGACGGCTTCGGCAATCAGGTAATCAACGTTAAAAATTCCGACGGTATCGTTACCCAGAGCCTCTTTGTTTTCGACAGCCATTCCTATGTTGACGGCGACGTGCTCGGTATTATGTGGAAGTACGATAACATCCACGAAAATCAGGTTGAATGGTATGAGGGCGTTATAAAGAGCATCAATACAAAGAATGCTGAAACAGCAAAGGAAAAGGGCCTTGAGGCTCCCGCAACAGTCAAATCAGCCGCCTTCTTCCATATCCCACTCACCGAGCAGAAGGATGCCTGGTATGAATATGCCGACAACGGTTTTGCAGACACAGAAAACGTAAAATATCATTACGGTACAGCCGGTGAAGGCAAGAAGGTCGTTTACAGCGGTATCGGTGAAGACGGTCTTTTTGAAAAGATGCTTGAGCTCGGCTCCACGCAGGCTGTTTTCTGCGGACACGACCATTACAATAACTTCTCAATCGAATACAAAGGCATAAGACTTACCTACGGTATGAGTGTTGACTATCTTGCTTATCCCGGAATTTACAAGGAAGGCTCACAGAGAGGCTGCACAGTTATCAGCTTTTCACCCGATGGCTCCTTCGACTGTAAGGCAGAAAGCTATTACCAGGAAAAATATTCATCCGTTTATGAAAAAGAGCCGGTGGTAATGCAGGAGCTTACAACTGTTGAAATTGCTGACGAATATAAATAATGCAAATGGAGAGAACTGATATGAACAAGCTTCCGAAGAATTTTACCGTAACAGCGCATACAGGCTGTGAGGGTACAAAGGATAATTCTCTTGAAGCAATAAAAGCCGGTGCAAATGCCGGAGCGGATATAGTTGAATTTGATCTGCGATTTGATAAGGACGGAAGGGGTATTCTTTCTCACGATGAGACCGAGGGACAGGCAGTAACTCTTGAAGAGGCCTTCGAGCTGATTTCATCCTTTGAAAAGCTCAAGGTAAATGTGGACTGCAAGACCACTGACAACCTCGGCGAGGTATACCGTCTGAGCGAAAAATACGGAATTACTGACAGAATTTTTTACACGGGAATTGAGGAAAAGGATGTGGATGCTGCAAGGACACAGACCCCGGGTATCACATATTTTCTTAACTATCCCGCTAAATCTTTAAAGAAAAATAACGGAAAATATATCCGTTCTCTTATTTCTCTGACAAAGGAAAAGGGTGCTGTGGGTCTTAATATAAAGTACACAAGATGCAGCAAAAAAATGGTAAGGCTGTTCCGTGAAGAGGGACTTATGGTTTCTGTCTGGACAGCAAACACTCCCCGAGTTATGAAGAAGTGTCTTTCCTTTGCCCCGGACAATATCACCACAAGATATCCCAAGACACTGATTGAGATAATTAAAAAGTAAAAATAAATCCAAGGAGCGTATTAACAAATGGAAAAAATCAAAATGGGTAAAATCGTCGAAATGGACGGCGACGAAATGACCAGAATTATCTGGCAGATGATAAAGGATGAGCTTCTTTCACCTTATGTTGAGCTTAATACAGAATATTATGACCTCGGTCTGCCTTACCGCGATGAAACTAACGACGAGGTAAGCATCAAAGCCGGTGAGGCAATCAAAAAGTACCGTGTCGGTGTCAAGTGCGCAACAATCACTCCCAATGCACAAAGAGTCGAGGAGTATAAGCTCAAGGAAATGTGGAAAAGTCCTAATGCTACCATCCGTGCCATTCTTGACGGAACAGTTTTCAGAACGCCTATTCTTTTAAGCGGTGTAAAGCCTGCCGTAAGAACCTGGGAAAAGCCCATCACTATTGCCCGTCACGCCTACGGTGACATTTATAAGGCAAGTGAATTTCGTATTGAGGGACCGGGTAAGGCTGAGCTTGTGTTTACATCCGAGGACGGCAAAACCGAAAAGGCAACCATTTATGATTTTGAGTGCGGCGGTGTTTTGCAGGGTATGTACAACAAGGATTCTTCAATCAGATCCTTTGCTCACTCTTGCTTCAAATACGCTCTTTCAACAAAGCAGGATCTCTGGTTCTCAACCAAGGACACCATCAGCAAAAAATATGACCAGACCTTCAAGCTTATTTTCCAGGAAATTTTTGATAAGGAATATAAGGAAGAGTTCGAAAAGGCAGGTATTGAATATTTCTATACTCTCATCGACGATGCCGTTGCAAGAGTTATCCGCAGTAAGGGCGGTTACATCTGGGCTTGTAAAAATTACGACGGCGACGTAATGAGTGATATGGTTTCCACAGCCTTCGGCTCACTTGCGATGATGACAAGTGTGCTTGTTTCCCCCGACGGAAACTTTGAATATGAGGCCGCTCACGGCACAGTAACCAGACATTACTATCGCCATCTCAAGGGTGAAGAGACCTCCACAAACCCCGTTGCAACAATTTTTGCCTGGACAGGCGCACTTCGCAAAAGAGGTGAGCTCGACGGAAACGATGAGCTTATGGCTTTCGCTGACAAGCTTGAAAAGGCTACTCTCGGTACTATCGAGGACGGTAAAATGACAAAGGACCTTGTTGCGTTATGGCAGGGCGAAAAGGCCGAGGAGCTTACTACTGCACAGTTTATCGGTGCCGTAAAAGAAAAACTTTCAGAAATGATGTAATGCTATGGATAACAAAAACAATAACACACAAAGCTTTGACGGAAAATTTACTTGTCCTGCTCCCGACGGTGGGGCGAGTGTGCAGGATATGACACCCGATTACAGTCAGGGTAAATATCCTCAACCTCCCGATTGGACGAGGAACATAGTAGTTTCTGATAAGCCGTGGGTTTCTCAGGGAGATGAGGGCAATGTTTCCGTTGAGTTTAACGAGCCTGAAAAAGAGACCAAGGAGCCCGAAAAAGAAAAGTTCTTTCCCGAAAAAGAGCTTGCACCAAAGAAGGAATGGCCCATGTGGGTGCAAATACTTCTTCTGGTTGTGATTGCGATTATCGCTGTTTTTGCTGTAAGGTATGCACTTAATGCAAAAAAGGCTCACGATGATCCGACAACTCTTCCCACAACGGTACCGACAATGGTGACCGAGTATGCATCCGCTGTGTCAACAACGGTGCCTACCATGCCTGAGGATGATAATAATACGAAAAAGGAAGAGAAAGTTACTGACTCGGAAAAGGAAGAAAAAACTACTGCTGCCGACAAGGACAAAGATAAAGACAAGGATAAGCCTTCCTCAAATGCAGAAAAGAAAAACGACGGTGAAGCTAAAAAGAAGATTGTTCAGTATTTTAACGAAAGCAGTAACCGTGTAAAGACGGATGCGGTAAAGGTTGTAAAAAACTTTGAAAAGCGTACTCACAACGAGGATAAGCTCAATCTTCCCTCTGCAATCAAGGCTGTGGGAAAAAATCTTCTTGAAAGCAAAATAACTGATATAACCGAACCTGTGGAGTACGCTACTCCCGAAGCGATTGTTGCAAAATATCCCGTTCCGGGGGCGGAATGGTCAAGTAAGCTTACGGAAAAGGATGTCGCTGAGGCAACCTGCGTGGAAAAGGGCGGCGAATATGAAATTACCCTTGTGCTTAATGACTATGTCGATCCCGAACCGGGTAAGGGGCCCTCAAAGGCGATGGACTGTCTCGATGTTCCCACCGTAAGAGATACTGCGCCACCCTTCATTACAGCCTTTTCGGCTGAATATTATGACTGTGTTATCCGTTGCCGGATTGACAAGGCTACGGGCAGAGTAGTATGGTCGAACTATACAACACCGGTTCTTCTCAAGGTTGGTCTTGATGCGGGCTTCGTGGATTTTGATGCAGAAATCGGACTTACCTTTGAAAAGGATTACAGTATAACCTATTAAAAATAAGCCTGTCCGTTTATCGGGCAGGCTTAATAAATAAAAAAAGGAGGAAAAGGAATATGAGAAAAGTGGCTCTTTGTGTGCTGAATTCAAAGTACATTCATTCATCTCTTGCACCTTGGTGCCTTTACACGAGTGCAAAAGAGCAGTGCGGTGACAGCTGTTCCCTTTCCGTTATCGAAGGAACAATCAACGAAAACCCCGACAGGATATTTTCACGGATAATGGGTGAACGTCCTTCTGTTGTTACCTTTTCCTGCTATATATGGAATATAAGACAGACACTTTCTCTTTGTAAAAAAATAAAGGAAGCCGACGAAAAGATAACTCTTATTTTAGGCGGTCCCGAGGTCGCATATAATCAGAAGCAGGTACTCAGTGAAAATCCTTTTATCGATTATGTTTTTTCTGGTGAGGGTGAAGCAATTCTGCCTGAATTTTTAAAGGGAAACATAAAGGGTGAAGGAATTTCATTTATAAAAGGGGATGAGATACATATTTCTTCAAGGGCGGACGGTGAAGAAAACGACTATCCGTCACCCTACTGCAAGGAATATTTCGATTCTCTCGGCGGAAGAATTGCTTATATTGAAAGCAGCCGCGGCTGTCCCTTTTCCTGCGCCTTCTGCCTTTCGGGCAGATGCGGAAGGGTGAGATTTTTTCCGATGGAAAGAATTAAAAAGGAGATTCTTTCCCTTGGCTGTTGCGGTGCAAAAACCGTCAAATTCGTTGACCGTACCTTTAACTGCAACCTTGAAAGAGCAAAAGAAATCTTACGTTTTATAAAGGATAATTACGGCAGCGAAATCCCTGATGATGTCTGCTTCCATTTCGAAATTGCCGCCCATATTACCGATGATGATTTTATAAATCTTATTGGCAGTATGCCGTCGGGAAGTGTGCAGTTTGAGGCGGGAATACAAAGCTTTAACCCGAAAACTCTCAGCGCAATCGGCAGAAGTGACAACACTGAAAAAATATGCGAAAGCATAAAACAGCTTATTTCTTTCGGTAATTGCCATATACATATTGACCTTATTGCAGGTCTTCCCGAGGAGGATTATTCTTCCTTCGTTGAGGGCTTCAACAAAGCCTTTTCCCTGAAGGCTAATATGCTTCAGCTGGGATTTTTGAAAATTCTTCACGGATCACCTATGGGGGAAAACAGAGAAAAATATCCCTGCGAATACAGTGAGGAGGCACCTTATGAGGTTATCTCGACTCCTTTTATAAGCAGTGAGGAGCTGGATTGTCTTCGTAAAGCTGAAAATGAGCTTGAACGACTTTATAACAGCGGACGCTTCACCCGTACTCTTGATTATATTTTTGAAAATGTCAGCATCACTCCCTTTGAACTGTTTTATGAATTTGCCGTTTATCTTGAGGGAAGAGGTGAAAAGGGGAGTATTCCCCTTGACAAATACACTTGTCTTGCCTTTGATTTTCTGTCTTCTCTTAGTGGCGCAGATAAAATGAAGCTTCGTGATGCTATGGTTTATGACCGTATTGAAACTAACAATTCGGGTGTTATTCCCGAAAGGCTTAAGGTATCTGACATAAGGCTCAGAGCGGCTTCAGAAAAGGTAAAGGACTTTTATCCGCTGAAAAAGGGAATCAACCGAAGCGTTGCCATTCTTTACACGGAAAATAAAATACTTTGGTGCGATTATAAGGAAAGAGACAGAGTTTCCGGAAGATATAAGGCAGAGCTTCTGGCATTTGAAGATGTTTAAGTAGCTTTAAATTTATATTGAAAAAGCAAAAAAATACGGTTGGAATTGAAACTTCAACCGTATTTTTTGTTTAAAAGTGTTTATAATTCTTGTGACTTTATTCTCTTGACCACTCTGCATTTTCCTTCATTCTGAAGCTGTAGCCGTGGTCTTCCATTTCCTTCATATTCTTCAGAATATAACCTGCACCCTTTGCTGCACAGTGCTCGGGGTCAACGGCTCGTTTTACCTTTATTCCGAGTCTTGCAGAAAGCTCCTTGTCGAGACCCGGAAGCCTTGCCACACCGCCCGTAAGAAGGATGCCCTCGTGGCAAATGTCCGAATAAAGCTCAGGCGGAGCCTGCTCCATAACATTGACAACAGCCTCAAAAATAATATTTATCTGGTCCTTGAGTGCTTCATATATCTCTGTTGAAGAGATGTTGAAGTTTTCGGGCATACCCGTAACATAGTTTTTTCCCGTGGCTTCGACTTCAATTTCTTCGCTTCTTTTGTAAGCACAGCCGACGGTATGCTTGAGCTTTTTGGCAGTCACAAGACCGATATTGATATTTTTCTCTCTTTTGACGAACTGCTGAATGGCCTCGTCCATAGTGTCGCCTGCGGTTTTTATCGAAGCGGAGTAGGCAACGGTTCCCATGGTGATGATGGCAATATCTGTTGTGCCTGCACCAAGGTCGATAACCATTGTTCCGTGAGGATGGTCGATGGAAAGCCCCGCACCGAGAGCAGAGATAACGGGCTCGTCAATTACGCTGACCTTACCTGCACCTGCCGCACAGGCGGACTCAATAACGGTTTTTCTTTCAAGACTTGTTATACCGCTGGGAGCACTTATTATAACATTCGGACGAAAAACTCTTTTATCGCAAAGCTTACCGATATAGTAAGAAAGTATTTCCGTCATAACGGAAAAATCAGATATAACGCCTCCGATAATCGGACGTCTGACAGTTAGTGCTTCGGGCGTTTTTTCGGCCATTTCACCTGCGGCATTGCCGATAGCATAGGCTTCATCGTTATAAACATCATAGGCAATTGAATTATCTTCGGAAAAGACAATACCTCTGCCCTCAACGAAGGCTGTTATTTTTTCTGTACCCAGGTCTATTCCTATATTTTGTCCGAACACTTTTTTCACCGTCCTTTATTTTGATTTTATTTGTTTTTCTTTTCTTTGTCAAGGTCAAAAAGATTAAGATTTGATGTTATAGCGACTGCGGCACAGTAAACATCCCTTGCGCCCATGCTTAAAAGCACATCGCAGCATTCCCTTAAAGTTGCACCCGTGGTTTTTATATCGTCGCATATAAGGATTGTTTTGCCGCAAATGTCAGCTTTGTTTTTCGGCGAGATTGAGCCCTTTATGTTGTGAAAGCGTTCTTCGGCCGTGAGTTTGTGCTGCTTTTGAGTTTCCTTGTTTTTTATTAGAAGCTCTTCATAGGGCAGAAAAAGCTTTTTCGCTGTTCTTTTTGCGATGATCTCAGATGGATTGTAGCCTCTTTCTTTTATGCTTTCCCGTGAGGAGGGGACATTGGTCACAATATCAAAGTCCTCTTTTGCATAGTTGGTTGCGATTCTTTCGGCAAGACTGTCACCGAAAAAGCGGTGAAGCTCACGTCTGCCGCTGAATTTGAAGGCGAGAAGCTTGCTTTGAATCATTCCCTCATAGGTGAAAACACCCGTAATATGAGGCAACACAGATGAATATTTGCTGTGGCAGGAGCAAAGCTCCTTTTCCTTGCCGCAATATTCACAACAGCCTTCCGGAAGTCTGACCTCAGCCTCGCCGCAGCAGGAACAGAAATCCTCGTTGATTTTCAGCAAATTACCGCAAAGGGGACATGCTTCAGGAAAAAATATTCTCGACAGTATTTCCGACTTTTTCATATTATTTTCTCTCTAAAAAATATTTCAGTGCAGAATAACGCCGTGTTTTTTTATCGTTATCAACCATTGCGTTTATCTGTCCCGGAGTTCCGACTAAAACGAGGCGGGTTTTAGCTCTTGTCACAGCGGTATAAAGCAGGTTGCGGTAAGAAAGCTGGGGCACAACGGAGCAAACGGGCATAATGACAGCTTCAAATTCACAGCCCTGACTCTTATGCACCGTAATTGCATAGGCGAGGTCGAGCTCGCCGACGTTTTCAAAGGGATAAATCGCCAATCTTCCGTCAAAGTCAATTTTCATAAAGGAACCGTTATGGTTGATGGCTGTGATAATACCGATGTCGCCGTTGAAAATACCGCTTGACGCCTCTTTACCGCGAGTCCATATAATATCATAGTTGTTTTTGATCTGCATAACCTTGTCGCCCTCACGGAAAACCTTGCCTGCACCTGCAAATTCCTCCTTGTCCCTTGCTGTGGGGTTGAGAATTCCCTGCAAAGCAGCGTTGAGGCTCGCCGTTCCGAGCTCACCCTTTTTCGAGGGTGTGATAATCTGTATATCCTCGATGGGCTTATAGCCGTAAGCCTTGGGCAGTCGGTTAACATAAAGGTCAACCACCGTAGATGCACATTGGAAAATGCTTGTTCTTTGAAGAAAGAAAAAGTCCTTGTCTTTTTGGGTGAGATCGGGATATTCTCCTCTGACGATTTTATGGGCGTTGGTTACGATAAGACTCTGAAGACTTTGTCTGAAAACCTCCGTAAGAGCTACAACCGGAAGAAGTCCCGATGAAATAATATCCTGTAAAACATTACCTGCACCGACGGGAGGAAGCTGATCTGAGTCGCCGACCATAATAAGCCTGCAGCCGAGGGGTAGAGCATCAAGAAGTGCGGCAAAAAGATGAGTGTCCACCATTGAAAGCTCGTCAACAATAACTGCATCGGCCTCAAGGGGATTTTCCATATTGCGTACGAATTTCGGTCTGCGGCTGCCGTCGGTCCACTCAACCTCCAGAAGACGGTGAACGGTTTTTGCCTCCTTACCCGTAACCTCACTCATTCTCATAGCGGCTCTGCCTGTAGGGGCGGCAAGAAGCACACGAAGCTTCTTTTTTTCATAAAGCTCAAGAATGCCGTTGAGGGTGGTGGTTTTACCTGTGCCGGGGCCGCCGGTAAGCACAAGCATACCTCTGGTAACGGCGGTTTTGATGGCGTCTCTTTGCTTGTATTCGAATTTTATGTTCTGTCTTTCTTCGATTTTGTCGATGTCATTATCTACTGTTTTGCCGGCAGCAGGGGGAAAACGGAGCATAATTTTTATTCTTTCGGCTATGCTTTTTTCGTCTCTGTATTCCTCGGGGAGAAAAAGATAGCTTTTTTCATCGAAAAAGTCCTCGATTATTTCCTTGTCTTCAATAAGGTCGCTGATGATTTCCTGGGTTTCCTCACGCTCTATACCTAAAAGCTCCTTTGAAGGAATAATAAGCTTTTCACGGGGCAGGCATGTATGTCCGTTGCGGAGATTATGGCGTAAAATATGAAGAATGCCGGCTCTTCGGCGGAAAAGGGGACTTACACCCATAGGCATGCTTTGGGCAATTTCGTCAGCTCTTTCAAAACGGATGCCGAGCCCCTCCTTGCAAAGGATATAGGGGTTTTCCGTGATTCGTTCTATTGCAGTGGCACCGAAGGCCTTATAGGCGTCGAGACACTCGGTAGGACTCATACCGAATCTTTCGAGGGAAATCATAATTTCTCTTACGGCAAACTGTTCCTTGAAGTGTCGGCACATTTCCTTTGCTTTTTCAAAGCTTATGCCCTTGATTTCGGAAAGTCTTTCGGGTGAATTTTCGAGCACTTCAAAGGTATCTTCGCCGAAGCGTTCGATTATTTTCATCGCTGTTGCAGGGCCGATTCCCTTGACTGCACCGCTAGAAAGATAGCGGAGCATATCACCTGAGCTTTTGGGAAGACTTCTCTCGGCGGCATTAGCCTTGAATTGAGTGCCGAAGGTGGGGTGCTTTGTCCAGTAGCCCTTAAGCCTTATTTTTTCACCGGGGCAGCAAGAGGGCATAATGCCGACAGCTGTAACCAGCCGGTTATTATGATTTATGTCGATAACGCTGTAGCCGTTTTCGGGATTGGAATAAACAATATCTTCGATTATTCCGTCAATGACAATTTCATCGGTATCCATAGCTGCCCTCCTTTTTTACTAATTAAATTATATTATACTATAAAACTACCTCTTATTTCAATATAAAAAGAAAAATCACCCGACAAAAAGAAAAATCACCCGACTTTTGTCAGGTGAGTATTTTAATTAAAATGAGTGAGCCTGTAAGCCGAGTTCTGTCATTTAAGGCAATCATCTATCTAGACCTGCAATTGCTCGCAGATTCAAGCCACCCTTCGGTTTTCGTCCGGCTGACGTATCATATCCTGTCGGTGTTGCTTCGGGTAGGGTTTACATGGCCACACAGTCTCCTGTGTGCCGGTGAGCTCTTACCTCGCCTTTCCATCCTTACCGCAAAAAGCGGCGGTTTATTTCTGTTGCACTGTCCCTGAGGTCGCCCTCGGCGGTCGTTAACCGTTACCCTGCCGTGTGAAGCTCGGACTTTCCTCACGCATCAAAAAGATACCCGCGACTGCCCAACTCACTCACGAAGGATATTTTACATAAAAACAGAAAAAAAGTCAAGATGTAATTAAGGACTGCAGATCCTTTTGTCTGCAGTCCTTAAAATCAATGCTCGTCGTAATGTGTCACGCCGTCGTCGTGTACATGGTATGTGGTGTCAACCTCATCATAGTGAGTTACACCGTCCTCGTGTACGTGATAGCCGGGATTGGGTGTGGGGTTGGTTTTGCTGAGAATGATTGCGATTATTGCAAGAATAAGAACAACAATTGCAACGGGAATAAAAATCTTTTTCATAGTTATTTCTCCTTTTTTTAAATTACTGATATTCTATCATATTTTCTTTTTTGAGTCAATGACTGAATTATACACATTTTTCTCTGTAAACATTATACTGCTTTTTTTGCAAAATCGAATAATTATAAAGAGGTTGACAACAAAAAAGCATAAAAAGACGGAGAATCTTCCCGGTGAAGAGTCTCCGCTTTTTTTATCATATTTTTTCAATAAGGAACTCAAAACGCGCGTTATCCTCATACCAAAGAGGGAAGTTTGTACCCCCGGACATTGTTATAAAGCACATAAAAAAACAACTCAGCAGCTTTTTAACTACTGAGTCTTGGTGCACCTGACACTTTGAAATCCGAACCCAATGCCGACTTCTCGAGGTCGGCAAAGGTTATGGTTTCAGTACCGTCTTTGAAGTTGAAGGTAATTATCATTTTATCTTCAAATAAGAATACTGAGTTAATAAAGTTGTTGATTAAAGTTCTTCTGTGGTCAAGCTTTTTGGGATTAAGCTTACGGAATTTATAGAACCAATATAAAATCTCCTCACGGGTAAGCTTTGGTCTTGATATTTCCTCTTTCATAATCCTGATTGAAAGTTCGCACTTTTCAGCTTCAAGCTCTTCCATACGCTCTTTGGTAGTAGGTGTGATAATACCTTTTTCCATAGCGGTAATGAGATTGTTTATTGCCGTCAGAGTCTGTGCATATTGCTTTTGCAGTATGGGGAGAACTGTACTTTCTTTGTTGAAGGTTTCAAGTGCCTGGTCAGTTAAAAACTCAATGGTTTCATCGTTCATGATTAATCTGCGGATACTGTCAACAACAATATCCTCAATCCATGCCTTTTTAACTGTCTTCTTGTCACATCCTTTGTGGTTCTTTACACTTACACACTTGTAGTATCGGTGCACAAACTTTGTTCTGCTTGTACCGCTTTCACCTACCATAAGACACTGACACTTGCCGCAATAGAGCTTTGTGGTCAAAAGATATTCATCTTCCGCTTTGTGCTTTGCAGGGGCTTTCTTATTCTGCTTCATTTTTTCCTGTACCAATTCAAACAACTCCTTATCAACTATTGCGGGAATTCCTCCCGGTGTAATAACATCCTTAAATTTGTATTCACC